>JBDLVU010000040.1:0-40366 GCA_039804665.1 Pseudomonadota bacterium
CGAGATCGGCGACTACCAGACCGCGATCACCGATGTGGACCCGGCCAACACCGCCGTGGTGCGCCAGTACATCGCCAACATCCCCAAGGTGCGTTCGCGCGGGGTGGAGGGCGATTTCCGCTTCGCCGCCAGCGATGCGTTCTCGGTCTATGCCTCGGCCAGCTACACCGACGCGAAGTACGTCAGCTATACCAACGCGCCGGTCGCGCCCGAACTGCACGGCATCCTCGCCAACGACCTGTCGGGCCAGCAACTGCCGGGCGTGCCCAAGTTTGCCTATACGCTGGGTGCCGATGCCACCCAGCCGCTGGTCGAACTGGGGGGCCGCGAAGTGAGCGTCTATGCCCACGCCGACTGGTCGTGGCGCGGCCACTTCAACACTTCGTCGAGCAATTCGGCGTGGGCCGATGTGGCGGCCTACGGCCTGCTCAACGCGCGCATCGGGTTCAAGACCGATGACGGCCTGTGGGATGTCTCGGTCTGGGCCAAGAACCTGCTGAACAAGGACTATTACCTTTCGCTCAGCCCCGCCGCGACCGGCGTCGTGACCGGCCAGGTGGGCGAGCCGCGCACCATCGGCGCCACGCTGCGCACCAAGTTCTGACCCTTCCACGCCAGCCACAAGGAGCGCCAGCCATGATCCATCATCCCCCCGAAGCCTTCGCAACGCAGGATGAGCGGATCAGCGGCTGGCGTCTCCTGCGCTTTGCGGCGGTGGCGGTGCCGGTTTATGCCGCCGCGCAGCCGGTGATGGCCTTCGTGCCCGCCATCCTCGCCCGCGATTACGGCGTGCCGCTGGCCGCGCTGGGCGCGATCTTCCTTGCCGGGCAGCTGCTCAATTCGCTGCTCGATCCCGCCATCGGCGCGCTCAGCGACCGCACGCGGGGGCGCTTTGGCCGGCGCCGTCCGTGGATACTGGGCGGGGCTGCGCTGTTCATCGTGGGCAGCGCCATGCTGTTCTTCCCGCCGGCGCATGTCACCCTGCCGTGGGTGACCGCGGGCGTGTTGCTCTACTATTGCGGTGCCTCTGCCACCACCACCGCGCTGCTGGCGTGGTCGGGCGAGATCAGCGGCGATTACCACGAACGCACGCGCATCGCCTCCACCTTTACGCTGCTGTCCTCGGCCGCGCTGGTGCTGACGCTGCTGCTGCCCGCGCTGGCCGACCAGCTGCGCCCCGACGATGGTCCGCTGCGCCTGACGCTGTTCGGCACGCTGGTGCTGGCCACCGCGGTGCCGGGCCTGCTGCTGACGCTGACCTCGGCGCACGATCGGGCGCCCCTCGTGGCAAGCCACCCGCCAAGCCTGCGCCAATCCTTGCGCGCGGTGTTCGGCAATCGGCTGCTGCTGCGCGTGCTGGCGTCCGACACGGCGGTGACGGCGGGGCAGGGCATCCGCACCGGCCTGCTGCTGTTCGTCGTGACGATCTACTTCGGCCGGCCCGAATGGGCGGCAGGGCTGTTCCTGTTCCAATACACCTTCGGCATCGCCGCCGGCCCGATCTGGCAGCGCATCGGCCAGTCGCTGGGCAAGGGCCGCGCCGCCGTGCTGGCCGAACTGGTCCAGGCCGCGATCAACCTCGGCCTTGTGTTCCTGACGCCCGACCGTTTCGGCCTGCTGCTGGTGCTCGCGCTGCTTCAGGGCCTTTCGCAAGGTTCGGGCAACCTGATGCTCCGTTCGATGGTGGCCGATATCGCCGACAAGCACCGGCTGGACACCGGCGAGGATCGCGTCGGCCTGTACTACTCGGTGTTCAGAGTCTCGCAAAAGCTCGGCGGCGCGCTCGCCGTGGGCCTTGCCCTGCCGCTGGTGGCCTTCCTCGGCTTCGATCCGCGCGCCGCGCACAACACGCCCGAAGCCTTGCGCGGCCTTGTCCTCGTCTTCGCCATCGGCCCGGCGCTGGCCCACACCGTCGCTGCCGCGCTCGTCTCGCGCTTCCCGCTGGACCGCCGCGCCCATGCCGAGATCCGGCGCAAGCTTGCCTACGTGCCGCCCGAACTCGTGCCGGCCGAATGACCCTTTTCCCCCGCCCAACCTCCAAACCCTCAGGAGTGACGACCATGAATGCCATTACCACGTATGCCAATGCCAAGGATGCGAACTCCCCGCTCGATATCGTGCCCGTCACCGGCACCATCGGCGCCGAAATCCGGGGCGTAACGCTGTCGGGCGATCTTTCGCCGGAAATCGTCAAGGCGATCGATGACGCCGTGATCCGGCACAAGGTCGTGTTCTTCCGCGATCAGCACCAGCTGGACGACCAGACCCACGAAGCCTTCGCCAGCCTGTTCGGCGATCCGGTGGCGCACCCCACGGTGCCGGTTGCCGAAGGTTCGCGCTACCTGCTCGAACTCGACAGCAAGGAAGGCTACGCCGCGTCGAGCTGGCACACCGACGTGACCTTTGTCGATGCCTATCCCAAGGGGTCGATCCTGCGCGCCATCACCATCCCCGAAGCGGGTGGGGATACGGTGTGGGCCAACGGCGAAACCGCCTATGAAGGCCTGCCCGAAACGCTGCGCCAGCTGGTGAACACGCTGTGGGCCACGCACACCAACCTTTATGACTACGCCGCCGTGCTCAGCAACGCGCCCAAGGGCGATGCGGTCGAAAACGAACGCGCGCTGTTCCAGAAGAACGTGTTTGCCTCCACCGTTTACGAAACCGAACACCCGGTGGTCCGCGTCCACCCCGTTTCGGGCCAGCGCAGCCTGCTGCTGGGCCATTTCGTCAAGCAGTTCGTCGGGCTGAACCAGGCGGATTCCGCCCGCCTGTTCTCGATCCTTCAGGATCACATCACCCGTCCTGAAAACGTGGTGCGCTGGCGTTGGCGCAAGGGCGACGTGGCGTTTTGGGACAACCGTTCGACCCAGCACCGCGCCGTCGCCGATTTCGGCCTGCAACGCCGCACGCTGCGCCGCGCCACGGTGAACGGCGATGTGCCGGTGGGCATCGACGGCCGCACCAGCCGCACCGTCCGCAAGGAAAAGGCGACCGAGTACCAGCCCGCGTGATCCACGGTGGCTGAACCGGGAGCGGCCGTCCCTCCGGCCGCTCCCACCCTTTTCAAAGGTTGATCCGATGTACCGCGATGCCCGTTCCGATCATGGCTGGGATGTGCCCGCCGTTGCCGCGCCCCGGCGCCCCGCGCCGTCGTGGCTGGCCCGCCTGCTACGCGAACCGCTCACCCATTTCGTCGCCATCGGGATCGTCCTGTTCGTCGGCAGCCACGCCATCGAACAGCACCAGTCGCGCTACAACGTGGTGCTGTCGCCCGAAGACGTGCTGCGCATCGCCAATTCCTACACCCAGCAATATGGCGCCGCGCCCACGCCGCAGCAGATGCGCACGATGATCGACAACCAGGTGCGCGAGGAGATCTACCTGCGCGAAGGGCTGGCGCTGGGGCTGGACCGCAACGACGAGATCGTGCGCCGCCGCATCGCCCAGAAGTTCGATTTTCTTCAGCAGGATCAGGCCGCCCCGCGCGAACCCAGCGGCGCGCAGGTGCAGGCGTGGTACGCCGCGCACAAGGATCGCTTTGGCGTGCCCGCGCGGCGCAGCTTCGAACAGCGCTATTACGCGCCAGACAAGCGCGGCGATGCCGCTGCCCGCGCGCTTGCCGTGGCGGCGCTGGCGAATCCCGGCGCCGATGCGGGCGATCCGTTCCCCGGTCCGGGCCGCATCACCACGCTGTCGCAGGACGATGTGGAGCGTGTGTTCGGCGGCACCGATTTCGCCGCGAAAGTCTTTGCCGCGCCGGTGGAACAGTGGATCGGCCCGATCCGTTCGGGCTTCGGCTGGCACCTGATCCGCGTGACCGAGGCCAGCCCCGCGCACGCCCGCACCCTCGACGAAGCCCGCGCCGACGTGCGGCGTGACTGGATCGAGGCAGACCGGCAGGCGCGCAACGACGCGGTGTGGCAGGCCTTGCGCGCGAAATATACCGTCACCGTGCCGGTGCTGCCATGATCCGCCGCGTCCTGTTCGCGCTGCTGGCGCTGGTGGCCTTCGCCCCGGCCGCCATCGCGCATGAAGTGCGCCCGGCATACCTCGAACTGACCGAGCGCGCCGACGGCAAGGTGAACGTGCTGTGGAAGCAGCCGAGCATCGGCATGATGGTCGTGCCGCTGCGCCCCCGGCTCGGCACCGCGATTGATCGCAAGCCCGACCGCGTGGAAAGCGCCACCAACTTCGAAGTGCGCCACTGGGATGGCGTGGACCTCGGGCCGCAGGGGCTGAACGGGCGCGAAGTGCGCGTCGATGGCCTCGACAAGACCATCACCGACACGCTGTTGCTGATCCACCTGAAGAACGGGGACGAGGAAAGCCGCGTGCTGACCCCCGGCCAGCCGGCGATGACCATCGACGCGCACAGCGGCGCGGCGGTGCCCGCCTATCTGCTGCTGGGCATCGAACATATCCTGACCGGCATCGACCACCTGCTGTTCGTGTTCGGGCTGCTGCTGCTGAGTTCAGGCTGGCGGCAACTGCTGCGCACGATCACCGCGTTCACGGTGGCGCATTCGATCACGCTGGCGCTCACCGCGTTGAAGGTCATGGCGCTGGATCCCGCGCTGGTCGAAGCGATGGTCGCGTGGTCGATCCTGTTCCTCGCCGTGGAACTGGTGCGCAAGCAGCGCGGGGTGGACGGGCTGACCCAGCGCCAGCCGTGGCTGGTGGCGTTCGGCTTCGGCCTGCTGCACGGCGCGGCGTTTGCCGGCGCGCTTAAGCAGATCGGCCTGCCCGAAGGCAATATCCCGGCCTCGCTGTTCCTGTTCAACGTGGGTGTCGAGGTTGGCCAGCTGGTGTTCGTCGGCGCTGTCACCGCCGCGCTGTGGGGCCTTTCGCGTCTGCGCTGGCCGTCCGCGACACCGCGTCTTGCGTGGAGCGTGGCGAGCTACGCCATCGGCTCGTTCTCGTTCTTCTGGTTCCTCGAACGGCTGCACGCCGTGATCGATTTTGCATGACTGACAGGAGGGGAAATCCCATGACCAAGCGTACCCGTTGGCTGGCCGGCGCCGCGATTGCCGCGCCGCTCGCCTACCATGTCCTGATCGGCTTCGGCGCGGCCTCTGCGGCGGCTCCCGTGGCCGAAGCGCCGGTGGGCGCGGGCGGCGCGGTGGCGGCGTCTGCCGACAAGCAGGCCTTCTTTGGCGACCTGCACCTGCACACCACCAATTCGTTCGACGCCTATGTGCTGATGGGCACGCGCACTACGCCCGAAGACGCCTATCGCTTTGCCAGTGGCGAGACGATCGATTACCTCGGCCAGCCGATCAGGCGCAGCTTTCCGCTGGATTTCGAGGCGGTGACCGACCACTCCGAAAACCTTGGCGTGTTCAACCAGCTCGATGATCCGAACAGCGCGTTCTCGTTGTCCGAAGTCGGCAAGCTGGCGCGCGAAGGCGGCGTGGCAAACTTCGTCAAGATCGCCAAACTGATCACCGATGGCGTGCGGCTGGGCGACGATGCGGCCAAGGTCAGCGCCTCTACCTGGCAGCGCGAGATCGATACCGCCAACCGCTTCAACCAGCCGGGCAAGTTCACCACCTTCATCGCCTACGAATGGACCTCGATGCCGGGCGGGGCGAACCTGCACCGCAACGTGATCTTCAAGGGCGATACCGCGCCCGCGCCCTTCACCGCCATCGATTCCAAGGACCCCAAGGACTTGTGGACCTGGCTGTCCAAAATTCGCGGGCAGGGGTTCGAGGCGCTGGCCATCCCGCACAACGGCAATGCGTCCAATGGGCTGATGTATGACTGGACCTCGCTCGACGGGAAGCCGATCGACGAGGCCTATGCCCAGCTGCGCGCCACCAACGAGCCGCTCTCGGAAGTTTCGCAGAACAAGGGTACCAGCGAAACGCACCCGGCGCTTTCGGCCAACGACGAATTCGCCAACTATGAAATCTTCGACAAGCTGCTGCTTGGCAGCACGCCCAGCAAGCCGGGCGGTTCGTACTGGCGCGATGCGCTGGGCCGGGGGCTTGTGTTGCAGCAGAAACTGGGCGTGAACCCCTACAAGGACGGCGCCGAAGGATCGAGCGACCTGCACAGCGGCCTTCAGGTTTCCACCGCGCAGGAATACGGCGGCATCGCCACCGCCAACCTCGGCGGGGGCAAGCTGAACAACGAGACCGCACAGGAAGCGCTGGGCTACAAGCAGGCCGCCGGCATCACCGGCTTCAGCCCGGTGATCCTCAGCCCCGGCGCGCTGACCGGCGTATGGGCGGAATCGAACACGCGCGATGCGATCTATTCCGCGTTCCGCCGCAAGGAAACCTTCGCCACTTCGGGCAGCCGCCTGAAGGTCCGCTTCTTCGGCGGCTGGGATTTCAGCCGCAGCTTCGTCGCCAGACCCGGCTGGGTGCACGATGCCTACCGGCTGGGCGTGCCGATGGGCGGTGACTTGCCGCAGGCTCGCGCCGGCAAGGCGCCGAGCTTTGTGGTGCAGGCGGTGAAGGACCCGCTCAGCGGCAATCTGGACCGGGTGCAGGTGGTCAAGGTCTACCTTGAAAACGGCAAGCAGCAGGAACGCATCTTCGACGTCGTCTGGGGCGGCGCGCGCAGGATCGACGCGAAAACGGGCAAGCTGCCCGCCGTTGGCAACACCGTGGACCTGAAAACCGGCAAGTGGGACAATTCCATCGGCGCGGCCGAACTTTCGACCGTGTGGAGCGATCCCACGTTCAAGGCCGATCAGGCGGCGGTCTATTACGTCCGCGTGCTGGAAATCCCGACGCCGCGCTGGTCCACCCTGCGCGCCATCGAGTTCGGTCTGCCGCTGCCGAAGGCGGTTGCGCCCACGATCCAGCAGCGGGCGTGGTCGTCGCCCATCTGGTACACCCCGGCGCGCGCGAGCCGCTGATTTAGCCCCCCGCTGGCGCCCATTTGCCGGGTGCCAGCGGGGCTTTGACCGCCCCAGGTCGATCCAGACCCCCCTTAGGTCGTTCTCAACTTTGCCCGGCAACCGTTTGCATTCGTATTAGCTCTTCGCCCGGGCCCCTTTGCGCGGCATTGGTGGTTGCTGGAAGAGGAGAGCGTGACGATGGCTGGATTGATCGGGGCGGTGGAAGCGGGCGGCACCAAGTTTGTGGCCGCGCTGGCAACGCCCGAGGGCGAAATCGTGGCCCGCACGCGCATTCCCACCGAAACGCCCGCCACCTGCTTTCCAGCGCTGGCGGCGTTCTTTGACGAAGCGGCGGCGGCGCACGGGCGCATCGCCGCGTTCGGCATCGCCAGCTTCGGGCCGATCGACATCGATCCGGCATCCCCCGCATACGGCACATTCACCACCACGCCCAAGCCCGGCTGGGCCGGCGCGCGATTCCACGACGTGCTGGGCCGGTTCGGCGCGCCGATCGTGGTGGATACCGACGTGAACGGCGCCGCCATCGGCGAATGGCAGGCGGGCGCGGGGCAGGGGTGCGATACGGTGGCCTATACCACCATCGGCACCGGCATCGGCACCGGCGTGGTGCACAAGGGTTTGTCGCTGAAGGGTTTTTCGCATTACGAAAGCGGCCATATCGTGCCCCCGCACGACCGCGCGGCGGATCCCTTCGCGGGATCGTGCCCGTATCACGGCGATTGCCTGGAAGGGCTGGCCTGCGGGCCGGCCATTGAAAAGCGGTGGGGCCGCAGCCTTGACCGGCTGGGCGAGGAACCGGGCGCGGTGGACCTGATCGGCGGATACGTGGGCCATCTGGCGGCAACGCTGGTGCTGCTGCACATGCCCGACCGGCTGATCTTTGGCGGCGGGGTGATGAAGGCGCCCGGTCTGATCGAATCCGTGCGCCGTCAGACCGAGGCAAAGCTGGCAGGATACGTGAAGCATCCCCGGCTCGATGCGGGCCTTGCACAGTATATCGTGACGCCGGGGCTGGGCGACGATGCCGGGATCACCGGGGCCATCGCGCTGGGCCGGCAGGCGCTATAACGGCGCGGGCACCACGTCGAAGGCGATGGTCATGCGCTCTCCGTCGGTAAATGGCGCGGTGCCGTGCCACATCGTGGAGGGAAAGAGCGCAAGACGGCCGGGCTTTGGCTCGATATCGCCATAAGGCGCGAGCGGCAGGGCCAGTTCGGGCGGCGGGGTGCCGAATTGCAGGCGACCGGCGGGTGGCGGGCCAAGACTTTCGCCTTGCGGTACAGTGACATACAGCGCCGAGCTGAGCCAGCCCATCGGGTGCGTGTGCGCGGCGTGGAAGCCGTGCGGGCGCAGGCGCACCGACCAGCTGCCGGCAAACAGGAAGGCCCCGCGCGGGCGCGACAGCAGCGGGTGCGCCGGGTCCGCATCGGGCAGGGCGCCGATGTAATCGCGCAATGCGCGTTCGATGGCGGCGCGGGCACGCTGGATGACCGGATCGAGGCGCAGCAGCAGGGGGCGTTCGGTCTGGGTGCCGCCGCGCACGGACTGTTCGTGCCACGGCGCCTGCGCGGTGTGCAGCGTGCGCAAGGTCTGGGCCAGCTGGTCGAGTTCGGGCGCGGTCAGATCGGTGTCGAAGGCGCGGACGAAATCCATGTCGCCGTCGAGCCAGCGGGCCTGCGGATCATCCAGCAGGCGCCACGCCAGCGATAGGTAGGGCCAGAACGCGCCCATCGTCGGCTGGCCGCGATGGCGCAGCGCAATGTCGCGCGCGCGGGCAATCTGGCCGCCGCGCAGGAAATGGCGCACGCGGGCAAGGTCCAGCCCGGTATCCTGTTCGTGTTCCAGCGCGTCGAACAGCGCGGGATCATCGGCCGCTTCACCGGATTCGCTGAGCAGGTAGGCCCGCGCCATGCGGCAGGCGCGTTGTTCGCCAAGGGCCTGTTCGGTGGCATCCAGCACGGCGCGGGCATCGTTCCAGCGGCGGGCGGTGCACAGCACGTGAAACCACGCCATGCGCAAG
Organism: Pseudomonadota bacterium; assembly: GCA_039804665.1. Lineage (GTDB taxonomy): Bacteria > Pseudomonadota > Alphaproteobacteria > Sphingomonadales > Sphingomonadaceae > Novosphingobium. The sequence goes on from JBDLVU010000040.1 coordinate 8,898, forward strand.
GCCGGCACGCCCGGCTGTGCGGCCACGGCGCGTTCGTAGCTGCGCGCGAAGTCGCTCTGGCCGGCGGTGGTGCGCAAGCTGGCGAGCGCGCGGTGGCCGTCGAGCCAGAGCGGGTTGGCGCCGAGCAGCGCATCGAGCATCGCATCGGCGGCGGCGGGTTCGCCCTCTGCGGCGAGCGCGAGGGCATGGCTGCGCAACACATCGGGGCGTTGCGGCAGCAGCGCGGCGGCGCGTTCGAACAAGGCGGCGGCGGGAAGGCCCGCTTCGAAGCGCAACTGCGCAAGGCCAAGCGCGATCTGCGGCGCATCGGGCGCGAGCGCGGCGGCGCGGGCGATGGCGTCCAGCGCCTCGTCCATGCGCTGCGCGGTGCGCGCGGCGATGGCGCGCGAAAGCCACGCGCCCGGGTCGTCAGCCATTGCGGATGGCGTGGGCGATGAAGGCTTCGTGCGTGGGCAACTGGCCGGCGGCGGCGTGCATGGCGCCGCGCAGCTTTGCCAGCCATTCGCGGCCATCGACGCCGCGATGATCGGCCAGAGGATCGGTGCGTTCCGGCATGTTGAACTGCCCGACATGGACCGCCAGCCAGCTGGGTGGGCCGAACAGGTCGGCATCGCGCTGCACCAGTCGGCCATAGCGGCGGAAATGCTCGATCTTGGTGGCGAGTGTGTCGGGAATGTCCATGCCCGCGCAATAGCGCCACAGTTCGGTATCGTCGCGCTGGGTCAGCTTGTAATGCAGGATCAGGAAATCGCGGATCCGTTCGTATTCGTTCACGGCGATGCGGTTGTATTCCTCGATCACCAAGGGATCGAAGCTGCGATCCGGGAACAGCGCCAGCAGTTTTGAAATGCCAGCCTGAATCAGGTGGATCGAGGTGGATTCCAACGGTTCCATGAACCCGCTGGAAAGGCCGATGGCGATGACGTTCTTGTCCCAGAAACGCTTTCGCATCCCGGTGACGAAGCGCAGCGGGCGCGGATCGGCCAAAGCCTTGCCGTCAAGGCGCGAGAGCAGGTTTGCCGCGGCCTGATCGTCGGACAGGAACTGGCTGGAATAGACATAGCCGTTGCCGGTGCGGTGCTGGAGCGGGATGCGCCACTGCCAGCCGGCTTCCTGCGCGGTGGAGCGGGTGTAGGGGGTGAGGGGGCCGATGTTTTCGCACGGCACGGCCATCGCGCGGTCGCACGGCAGCCAGTGGGGCCAGTCTTCGTATCCGGCGTGAAGCGCGCCTTCGATCAGCAGGCCGCGAAAGCCCGAGCAATCGATGAACAGGTCCGCATCGAGCGTGCGGCCATCGTCCAGCGTGACGCCTTCGACGAAGCCGGTTTGCGCGTTCTGGCGCACATGGGCGACCTTGCCCTCTATGCGGGTGACGCCGTTCGCTTCGGCCCGGCGGCGCAGGAACTGCGCATAAAGGCCGGCGTCGAAGTGATAGGCGTAATCGTAGGTCGACAGCACGTTGCGCGGATCGGCCACGGGCGGCGCGAAGCGGTTTTCGCGCGCGATCTGCCATGCCATGGCGTGATCGTCGAGCGGGGCGGTTTCGCCCATCGCCTGCGCGCGCAGCCAGTATTGGTGGACATCGACGATGTCGAACGCGCGGCCATACGGGCCGAACGGGTGGAAATAGCGGTGCCCCTGCCGGCCCCAGTTGACGAACTCGATGCCGAGCTTGAACGAACCTTTGGTTTCCCGAAGGAAATCGCGCTCGTCTATGCCCAGCGTCTGGTTGAAGGTGCGGATCGGCGGGATCGTCGCTTCGCCCACGCCGACGGTGCCGATATCGTCGGATTCCACCAGCGTGACGGTGCACCCCTGACGCAGGGCATGGCCCAATGCGGCGGCGGTCATCCAGCCGGCGGTGCCCCCGCCAACGATCAGGATCGAACGAATGCTGTGCGGCGACTGGTTCATGGCTTCACCGGATAGGCCGTGGCGCGGGCGCTGGAAACAGGAAAGGCGGGGCGGGCTTATGCTCCGCTCCCGCCTTCAGGATGCGACTCCGAGGGGCATTCCTGCCGCAAGTGGAGCCCGGCCCAGAGGGGACGGGCCGGGGCTCCACCGCGGATGGTCGGTCAGAAGCGATAGCGGACCGAAGCCGTCATCGTGCGGCCCAGCATCGCGCTGTTGTCAAAGATCGCCTGGTTGGCGGTGAGACCCGCCGTCGGCCCGACGATGGCGAGGCTGCCGTTGTTGGCGCGGTAGCCGAGCGTGTTGAACAGGTTGTTGACGTTGAAGGCCACTTCCAGCGCTTCGGTCGGACGCACCTTGAGATAGCCGTTGACGAAGGTCCGGCCCGGCGCGGTGTAGCCGCCCGAAACGAGGAACTTCGACTGGCCGCTGGCCGACAGGCCCACGGCGGCAACGCCCATGTCATAGCTGGGCGAAACCAGCCACGTCAGCTTGGGCATGGCGACCGGGGAGGCCTTGGTCGCGGCGTTTTCGGCGTGGGTGTAGACGACATAGCCGTTGAGGGCGAAATCGCCGAGGTTCATGCCGCCCGAGGCTTCGACGCCATAGGAGTGGTAAACCGCGTCGATGAACGGGTTTTCGCCGCGCGAGGGAGCGGTGAAGTCGTAGTTGCTTTCCTTCACCTGCGCCCGATAGAGCGTGACTTCGGCGTGGTAGCGGCCCGAAGCGCCGATGCTGCCGCGCTGCTTCACGCCCACTTCCTGCTGCGTGACGTAGTTGACCGAGAGGTGGCGGCCACCGTCGGTCAGCTGGCCATCGGCGGTGAAGTTGTTGTTGTTGTACAGCATGCGGTCGGCGTTGAAACGGCCGCCGCGGCTGACGCGAACGAAGGCGCTGGTGTTGCTGCTGACTTCATACAGCGCGCCGAACGACCAGCTGGCATAGCTGCGGGTGTAGTTCAGCACGTTCACCGGGGTGCTGCCGGTGTTCGAGGTCGGAAGCGTGGCCGTGCCAAGCCCATCGGTGACGGTCACGGTGCCGCCGACGGTGGGGGCATAGGCGTTGCCTTCGGCCTTCACGCTGTCGAAACGGACGCTGCCATCAAGGTTCAGGCCACCGAACTGGCCTTCGAGCTGAAGGTAGGGCGCGTTGTCGGTGTAGGTTACGTCGTACGAGCGACCGCCGCAGCATCCGCCCCACTGGTTGTTGAAGCCGGTCATGCCGTTGGCGGCCAGCTGGTTGCCGGCGGCATCGAACAGGTCGAGCGGAACCGGGTTGCCCGACGAATCGAGCGACTGGGTGACGTTGTTGATCCGCCAGTCCATCGAGACGTTCTGGCGCATCATGAACCAGCCGGCGTGCGCGGTGATCTTGGCATTGCCGCCCAGCGCGAACTTGCCGGTGAAGGCGAGGTCGTTGGCGAAGCTGCCGACATCGCGCATCGAGGTGTAGGCCTGCGCGCTGTTGCTGATGAAGGCGCCGGTATAGAGCTGGCCTGCCTTCGGGCCTGCGGCATAGCGGATCGCCGCGATGGTGCGGGTGTCGCCCTGCGTGCCGAAGGCATCGCCGATGGTCTGCCCCAGCAGCGAGGCGGTGTCGCGCTCGCCGGTCCACTGGTTGGCAAAGGTGCCGCGCATGTCGGTCCAGCGGGCCTTGTCGGTCACGCTGAAGGCATCGTTGAATTCATAGTGGAATTCACCGCCCAGCGAGGTGGCGACAGGGTGGATGCCTTCCATTTCGACGGTGCGGACGGTGCCGTCTGCGTCAAGGATCTGGAAGTTCTGGTTGTAGAGGCCGGTGGAGGCATACTTGCGCGCGTCGATGCCGGCGAAGGTGCTGTAGCCGGTGATCGTGTGGCCCGAAAGATTGGCCAGCGCGGGCATCGAGGTGAAGGTCGGCTCGCGATCGTCAAGGCGCTTGAAGTTCAGGCGGATGTAGCCCTTGCCGATGGCATAGCCGCCGATGTGGAAGCGCACGGTGTCGCTGATGCGGCCGCCATAGTCGAAATCGAGGCGGGTTTCGCGGTAGTTCAGCGCGGTCGAAAGGCCGACTTCGCCGCCCTGCTTGTCACCGGTCTTCGACACGTAGTTGATGACGGCGCCGGGGGCCTGGCTGGAGAAGGTCGAGGCCGAACCGCCGCGCACCGCTTCCACGCGATCGACGTTGTTGTCGAAGCGCACCCAGTAGTCGTTGTTGCCGAACTGCATGTCGCCGAACAGCGTGACGGGCAGGCCGTCTTCCTGAAGGCCGACGTATTCCGAACCGCCGGTGGACACCGGGATGCCGCGCACGCCGATGTTGGCGTTGCCGCCCGGGCCGGCGGTGTCCTGAACGTTCAGGCCGGGGATGGTGCGCAGCACTTCGGCCTGCGAACGCGGGGTGAAGTTGGTGACCGCTTCCTGCGAGATCTGCGAGACGGAGATCGAGGACAGGCGGGCCGACTTGTCGCCCGCAGCGGCGGTCACGACGATTTCGGAAGCATCGGGTGCGGCGGCATCGGCGGCGGCGGATGCGTTCTGCGCAAAGGCGGGAACGGTCATCATCGCGCCGGCAATGGCAAGCGTGGATGCGCAAGTGGTGAAGGCGGTGAGCCTCATATCAACAAACTCCCCCATGGTGCCCCTGCCTTGAGTCGACAGGGTTGGTAAGTGTGGTCGTAGCAATCTGGCAAACGTTTGCAAGGGAAATCAGCAAAGGTTTGCTAAAATGCCCTTGAGGGCAGGTCCGGGGACTGGGTGCAGCCCTGAAAGCCTGCGTTATCATTTGCTTCGTTGCCCCCATCGCCGCGTAACGTTCCGCGTCGTCCCGTTTCACCTGTACAGGACCCCCGGCGCCAGATCGACCTGCGGATTGTGCCGCGGTGGAGCCGCGCCGATTGCGTGGGGCTGAACCGGCGGCGAGGGCTGTCGCCGCCGGCAGATCCGCGCCATCAGCGCGGGACGATGGTGACCCGGTCGCCCGCGAAGGCGAGGTGGAAGACCGGCGCGGCGGTGCCGCCGAAATGACTGCGCAGCAGCTCCGGCTGATCTTCCGGGCGGCGACCGGCAAGGCCCCAGTAGTCGACAAAGCTCCACACTTCGTCCTCGCCCGTGACCCACCAGCTGTAGGACTGGCGCGGTTCGTCCAGCGGGTTGGCGGCGACAAGGCCGTTGCCGTTGACGGGTGTCCACGGCCCGCGCAGCGAATCCGCCACGGCACCGTAAAGGCCGTTGGGCCCGGCCACCGCGCCGGGCGCGAAGGTGTGGCGCTGGGTCGACCAGAACAGATAATAGCGGCCGGCGCGGAAATGGACGTTGGGCCGTTCCAGTTCGTTGTTCACGCCGATGGCCTCGATCAGCGGATCGTCGAGCACCCAGCGTCCGTCCTGCAACGTGGCCATGCCGATCACGCCGTTGAAGGGATCGGAATCCCACGCGGCGCTGGCGGTGAACAGGATATGCGCGGTGCCGGTGGACGGATCGCGGAACCACGCGGGATCGCGGAAGCCCTTGATGGTGCCGGGCGCGCCGCCGGTGGTTTCCTGCCGGTCGAGGATATAGCGCCGGCCATCGGCGAGGACGATTTCCTGTGGCGTCTGCCAATGGCCGATGCTGTTGGCACCCAAGGCGCCACGGCAGACGAACAGGCGCTGTTCGACACTGGCGGGGCCATCGCGGCGGCCGGCAACGGTGTAGAACAGGCTGACGCTGGCGCCATCATCGTGCAGCACCGCGCTGCCGGCCCATTCGCGCGTGCCGGGGTTCAGCCCGTCGGGCAGGGCATTGCCATGGTCGCGCCAGCCGTCCGAGCCGTGCGAGACAAGGCGGATGCGCGCGATACCGTGCCGGTCGACCGGGTCGGGAAGCTGCGGGGCGGACAGGAAGAACCACCAGGTGCGCCCCGCGTGGACCACGGTCCGGCCATCCTCGTGCGCGAGAGGCCAGCTATCCCACAGGTCCAAGTCTGGCAGGACGGGAAGGATATCGTTTGCCGTAAAAGGCAAAATTTGAGGGATCGCGTCGAACTGCGAAGGCTCCCAACGGCTGATACGCGCGGGATCGAAAGTCGAGGGCATGGGATGGTCCTGGTGTTTCATGGGGAGGAGAGGGGGATCAGGCTTGACCGGCTTCGAGGAGGATGGCGGGGGGCTGGCCCGAAGGTGTGCGATAGTGGGTCAGCACGGCATCGCGCACCTGCGCGATCCGGCTGGCGTGGAACACCGCGACGACCGCTCCGCCGAAGCCGCCGCCGGTCATGCGCGCGCCGCCTTCGGCGCCAATCGCGGTGGCGAGGATTTCGACGAGGCGATCGACATCGGGGACCGTGATCTGGAACAGGTCGCGCATCGAGGCGTGGCTGGCAGCGAACAAGGTACCCATCGCGATGAGGTCGCCCCGTGCCACGGCTTCGACGGCGCGGGCGGTGCGGCCGATTTCCTCGATCACGTGGCGGGCGCGGGCGCGCACGCGAAGATCGGGGATGGCGGAATCGAGGTGCGCAGGGTTGGCATCGCGCAGGAGGTCCACGCCCAGCGCGGCGGCGGCGGCTTCGCAATCGGCGCGGCGCGCGTTGTAATGGCCATCGACCAGACCGCGCGAGACGCCGGACTGCACGATCATCACCGCCCATTCCGGAGGCAAGGGAACCGCGTGGGTGGCGAGGCTGCGGCAGTCGATCAGCACGGCGGCCCCGGGCGTGCCCGCCGCGATGGCAAGCTGGTCCATGATGCCGCACTTGACCCCGGCGTAGGCATGCTCGGCCGATTGCGCGGCCAGCGCGAGCGCCACCGGATCGGGCGTCTTGCTGCCGGCGGCGAGGGCCAGCGCGCGGCCCACGCCGATGCAGAACGAGGCGGAGGACGACAGCCCCGCACCGCGCGGGATCGATCCGGCGATGGTAAGGTCCGCCCCGCACACGGGAAGGCCGGCCTCGATCATGCAGGCCGCCATGCCGCGCAAGTAGCCGCGCCAGTCGAACGGCGTGACCGCGTGCGGATCGGCCAGCGCAAAGCGATCCTGCGCGCCGCCTTCCTCCAGCGCGATGGCGCGCACATCGCCATCGTCGCGCTTGCGCCAGGCGATGGCGGTGCCGACCGAAATGGGCATCGGCAGCACAAGGCCGCCGTTGTAATCGACATGTTCGCCGATCAGGTTGACCCGGCCGGGGGCGAACACGACGCCATCGGGGGCGCCGCCGAACGTGGCGGCAAAGGCTTCGCAGGCGCGTGTTTCAGCGCTCACCGGTGGTCTCCGGCAGCGGCGCGCAGGCGCTGGGCGGCGCTTTCGGGCGTCAGGTCGCGTTGCGTTTCGGCCAGCAGTTCGAAGCCGACCATATGCTTGCGCACGGTGGCCGAGCGCAGCAGCGGCGGGTAGAAATGCGCGTGCAGGCGCCAGTGCGCATCATCGCGGCCCAGCGCGTGCGGCGCGCCGTGCCACCCCATCGAATAGGGGAAATCCGTGTCGAACAGCGCGTCATAGGCGCCGAGCAGGCGGGGCAGGATCTCGGCCAGCGCATCGCGCGCCGGGCCGTCGAGAGCCTCCAGGCGGCGGGTGCCGGTGCGGCTGGCGAGCAGGGTTTCGAACGGCCATGATGCCCAGAACGGCACGAACGCGATCCAGTGATCGTTGGCGGCGACCACGCGGGTGCCATCGGCCAGTTCAGCTTCGATCACCCGGTCCAGCAGCGCGCCGCGCCCGGTTTCGGCAAATTCCCGTTGGCGCGATTCTTCGCGGGCGACGAGTTCGGGCACGAAGTCGCTCGCCCACACCTGACCGTGCGGGTGCGGGCTGGAAGCGCCCATCATCGCGCCCTTGTTTTCAAAGATCTGCACGTGCGCCCAGCGCTGGCCCATTTCCTGCGAGAGGGCGCACCACTGGTCCACCACGGCGCGCAGGGCCGGCTGCGTGAAGCGGGCGAGCGTCAGGTCGTGTTCGGGCGCGAAGCAGATCACGCGGGCCTCGCCCCGCGCGGGCGCGGCTTCGAACAGCGGGTGGGCGTCGGGCGTGGACGTCTCCTCCAGCAGCGCGGCAAAGTCGTTGGCGAAGACGAACGTCTCGGCATAGTCGGGGTTGCGTTCGCCCGTGGCGCGGGTGTTGCCCGGGCACAGGTGGCACGCCGGATCGTGGCGCAGCACGGCCGCGCGGGCGGGCGAGGCGGTTTCACCCTGCCACGGCCGCTTGGCGCGGTGGGGCGAAACCAGCACCCATTCGCCGGTCAGCAGGTTGCGGCGGCGATGCGGGGTTTCTGTCTGGCTCATGCGCGGGATTCCACGTGGAAGATGGCGACGCTTTCAGCCTTCATCGCTGGCAGAGGCAAGCCGCCCGCGGCAAGCCAGGCGCCATCGATGGGGACCGGGCCTGCGTGCATCGTCTGCGCGAGTGGGGTGGAGGGTGCGGCGTGGCCGTGTTCGCCACCGGCAATCCGCAACAGGCGCACATCGCAGCGACCGGATTGCGCGAGGAACGGCAGCTTCAGCGGTTGCGGGCGGCGGTCGAGCGGCGGGGCGATGCGGGTAACGAACAGCAGGAATTCACGCGGCGTGCCCTGCGCCTGCCACACGAGTCCATCGGCGGCGATGCCCTGCCACACGGTGCCGCCATGCAGCAGCCCGCGCCATTGTTTGTGGAATTCGATCCAGTCGGCCAGTTCGGCGCGCCCGGTTTCGGACAGCGTGCGCGGGTCCATTTCCACGCCGAAGTGGCCGGACATGGCAACGGCCGCGCGGAATGACAGCGACTGGCTGCGCCCCGTGGCATGGGCGGGGCTGGCGCCGACGTGGCAGCCCATCACCTCGGGCGGGAGGAAGGCAAGAAAGCCGCGCTGGATGCCCACCCGGCTGACCGCGTCGATGTTGTCGCTGGTCCAGTAGCGGTGGACGAAGGGGGCAAACCCCGCATCGCTGCGGCCACCGCCGCCGGCGCAGGCTTCGATTTCCACGTGCGGGTGCGCGGCGCGGATGCGTGCGAACAGGTCCAGCGCGCCTTCGGTCTGGGCCACGCCGCCGCCCGGGGCGTGGTCACGGTTGTGGTCCCACTTCAGGTAGCCGATGGGCACTTCGCGCAGCAGCGTGTCGATGCAGGCGAACAGGTAGTCGCGCACCTGCGGCAGGCGCATGTCGAGCACCAGCTGGTTGCGCGCTGTCGGTCGGTCGCGGCCTTGCAGCGCCAGCGCCCAATCGGGATGGGCGCGATAGAGGTCGCTGTCCGGGTTGATCATCTCCGGTTCGACCCACAGGCCGAACTCCATGCCCAGGCTGGTGATCCTGTCGGCCAGCGGGCGCAGGCCCTGGGGATATTTGGCGGAGTCGGGCGTCCAGTCGCCCAGACCGGCGGTGTCGTCGCCTCGGCCGCGGAACCAGCCATCGTCGAGCACGAAGCGTTCGATGCCGATGGCGGCGGCGGCCTCGGCCAGCGCGCCGATCCGGCCGGCGTCATGGTCGAAATAGCAGGCTTCCCACGAATTGAGGTGGACCTTGCGCGGCGCCATGGCGCCGCTGGGCCAGCGCATCATGGCACGGACGGATGCGTGAAAGGCGCTGGCCGCGCCGTTACGGCCGGCGGTGCTGAACGCGGCGAGTGCGGTGGGGGCAGCCCAGCTTTCACCGGGCTGGAGCACGATCTCGCCGGGCGATGGCACAGCGCCGGCGGCGAGCGTCCAGACGCCTTCGTCGTCGCGCTCTATGGCGATGCGGCTGTCGCCGCTCCATGCCAGTTGCAGCGCGCGCACTTCGCCGGTGGCGTGGCCCGCGTCTTCGCCCAGCACGTAGACGCCGGGTGCGCCGCCGTGGCCGGAAAGGCCCCGGCGGCCTTCGCGCAACCAGCGCTGTGCGGGCATCGGTTCGCTGCATTCGACAAGTTCGGCGTTGTGCCGGCCGCGCCATGAAATGATCCGGGCGCTGTCGGCGGGCAGGGGCAGCAGGGCGCTGGCGAGCCATTCGACGGCGAACGGCGCGGCCCCGGTGTTGGTCACGCGGGCCGAACAGGCGATGGTGCCGCCTTCGGCCTTGGCGAAGCGTTGTTCGAGGGCGACCCCGGCGATGGCATCTTGCAGGTGCAGAACGATGCCAGCGTCATCGGTGGTGCAGGTGCAGCCGGTCCAGGCGATGGCCAGGCGTTGCCCATCGCGCGTCGCGCGCAGGGCTTCCTCGCCGAACCAGCCCAGCCCTCCGGTGGCGGCGGGGCCAAACGGGACGTCGGTATCGAGCGAAAATGAGGCGGGGCCGCGCGTTTGCGTCAACGGGGGTAGGCCGGTAGGATCGACCGGTGCGCCCCAGTGGCGCCAGACGGGCGCGCCGGTTTCGCCCGCCTCGATCAGCAGGCTGGTGGTATCGGTGTGGACCGAAACGATCACGCGGCGGCCTCGTGCAGGCGCAGGGCGGCGGCGCGGCCTTCACGCACCCACAGCACCGACAGCGCGCCGCAGACCAGCATCGCCCCGCACAGGGTGAGCATCTGGCGCGGATCGTTGCCCAGCACGCGTTCGTACAGCCCGAAGCCGAGCGAGAACACGCCGAGGTCCAGCTTGCTCATGGCAATGGCGAAGATCAGCATCGGGATCACGATCATCATGTTGAAGATGCCCATGTAAACGCCGGTGCGTGCGGGCGGGATGGAGTTCGACAGGATCGTATAGGGGTTGCCCATGATGCTGCCCCAGGCAAGGCCGACGCCGATGGCGGGCAGGAACAGCAGCGCCTTGTCGGTCACGTGGGGAAGGGCGATCATGCCGATGCCGCCGCAAGCAAGGCACAGCGCATGGAGCGGGCCGGGGCCGATGCGGCGGGCCAGCGGCACCATCGCAAAGGCCGACGCGAACGAGATCGCGTTGTAGAACGCGGCGACTTCGCCATTGGTCAGCACCGCGCTGTGGAAATCGGGCGAATGCGCATCGGCGGTGCCATAGACGGTGCGCGCGATCGAATAGGTGACGTAGGTCCAGTATCCGGACATGCCGAACCACTGGAACAGGCTCATCAGCCCCAGCTTGCGCATGGCAAGCGGCATGTCGGCAATGGCGGAACCGATTTCCGCGAACGTGGCCCCCATGCCCTTGGGCGCAGCGGCGATGTGCGCGCGTTCGCTGGAGGTCAGCGGCAGTTCGGGCACGCGCAGCACCGACCACAGGATGGTCGAGAGCGAGAGGACCGCGCCCACCGTGAACACGATGCGCACGGTGTAGGGGATGTTGTGCGCGTCCACCCAGTCCTTGTTCATGCCAAAGGCGACGAGGAGCGACGGGGTGAGGAAGGCCAGCATCTGCGCAAGGCCGGTGAACGCGCTTTGCGAGAGGAAACCCGCCTGTCGCTGGCCGGGGTTCAGCCGGTCGGAGACATAGGCGCGATAGGGTTCCATGGTGATGTTGTTGCCCGCGTCCAGCACCCACAGCAGCGAAACCGCCATCAGCAGCGAGGAGGACAGCGGCATCAGCAACAGCCCGATTGCGCAGAGGATGGCGCCCACGATGAAATAGGGGGTGCGACGGCCCCAGCGGCTGTCGGTCCGGTCGCTCAGCGCGCCGATGATCGGCTGGATCAGCAGGCCGGTGATCGGCCCGGCTAGGCTGAGCATCGGCAGCTGTGCCTCATTGGCACCCAGGTAGCTGTAGATGGGGCCCATGTTGCCCTGTTGCAGCCCGAAACTGAACTGCAGGCCAAGGAAGCCCAGATTCATCTCAAGGATGCGTGCCAATGGCAGATTGGGGCGTGCCACGTCCATTTTGCCTCTCCCGACGGCCATTCGGCCTGATTTTCCAAACGCTATGCCATAGCCGCGCGGTTACCGCAACAAACGTTTGCCTAAAATGGACCTGCCGACGTTTTGCGGGGCCGCGATGGTGCGCCGAACGGGTCCCGGGACATTGTAAACCGCCCGTTTCGTTAACGACAGAGGGTAGCATTCCACCGCAAATCACCTTTGGAACAGCCGCTTGGCTGCTGAATCAACCACGCAGGAACAAGGTAAACAGCGTCACCCGGCAAACCCACGATTCATCCTGAACCCGAAGCGCAACAGACGGCAAGGTTTTGGCTCACATTTTAAGGACGAAGCCGGCCAACAGACCTTTGTCTTTGCATGTCCGCCGGCCGCCCTTTGACGGAGTGACGGCAATGGCCCTGGTGAAGAAGGAAAACCTCAATGCAAGCGGCGCGGCCCCGGGTGTCCTTGCCAGCAAGGCGCTGAAGGCGCAGCCCGCGCGTGCCGAACAGGCATCATCGCGCGAGGCCGACGCCCGCAAGCGCGCAGCCCGGACGTATGCCCGCCAGCAGCAGGCGGCCGAGCGCATTGCGGCGGCCAGCACCCAGCTTGCCGGTGGCGTGACCGAGGCGACTGAAGCGCTTGAACTACTGCAATCGGCGATGACCCAGATTTCGGCCGGTGCCGAAGAGGCATCGAGCGCGTCGCAGCAATCGCTGCAGAACGTCGGCATCATCACCGGGCTGATCCGCGATTGCCGTCGCGCGGCCGACCAGTCGCTTGACCGCACGCAGGCCTTGCAGAAGCTGCTGGAGGAAAACCGCGTGCAGATCGCCGCGTCGGTGCGGGCGCTGGAAACCGCGTCAGAGCGGCAGGCCGGTTCGGTCAAGACGGTCAGCGACCTTGAGGTGCAGGCGACCAACATCGGCGATATCGTCAAGGCGGTGGCGCGCATCGCGGACCAGACCAACCTGCTCGCGCTTAACGCCGCGATCGAGGCCGCGCGCGCAGGTGAACACGGCAAGGGCTTTGCCGTGGTGGCCGACGAAGTGCGCACGCTGGCTGAAATCTCGGAGAAGAGCGCCACCGAAATCCAGTCGCTGGTCGGCCAGATTCAGGCCGAAGTGCAGTCTATCGCCGAAGGCATCCTGCATTCCGCCGAAGCGGCGCGCAGCGAAGCGCAGAAGGGCGCCGATGTGACGGTCAAGCTGGCCGAACTGCGCACCGACATGGATGCAATCCTTTCGGGCGCCGAAACCATCGCGCGCCTGAACGCGGAATCCGAAACCGCGGTGATCGAGGCGCAGAAGGGATCGGAAGCGATTTCCAGCGCGGCGGCCGAACAATCGGCCGCGTGTGAGGAAGTGCTCGCCACGCTGGAACAGCAGGGCGCCGCGCTGCGCGAAAGCGATGCCACCGCGCAGAGCCTGTCCGAAATCGCCGAGGACATGAAGAATTCCACCGATGTGCGCAAAAGCGCTGAGGAAGTGGCCTCGGCGGCCGAGGAACTCTCGTCGGCGGTGGAGGAGATCAACCGTTCGGCCAGCCAGATTCTGGTCGCCATCGACCAGATCGCCGGCGGCGCGCGGACCGCGTCAGCCGCATCCAACCAGTCGAGCGCGGCGGTCGAGCAGATCCGCAAGGGGGCCGAACTTTCTGGCGAGGCGGCGGCAACGGGGCTGGAGCGGGGCGAAACCATCGCCACGCTGATTGCCGACAGTCGCACCTCGGTTGACGAAATGATCGTTGGCGTGGCGGAATCCGTCGAGAACAACAGCCGCCTGCGCGGGCAGGTGTCGCAGCTGGCGCAAGTTTCGCGCCGGATCGACAAGATCGTGGAGGCGATCACCACGGTCGGGATCAAGACCAACATGCTGGCGGTCAACGGCTCGGTGGAAGCCGCGCGCGCCGGGGAATTTGGTCAGGGCTTCGCGGTCGTCAGCAACGACATCCGCAATCTGGCCGAGGAATCGTCGGAAAACGCGGACCGTATCAAGGACCTTGTCCGCACGATCCAGGAGCAGATCACCAACGTGGCCGGCGATCTGGATGACATCAACCGCGCCGCATTGGACGAGGTTGAGAAGAACAAGGTCATCACCGCCGATCTCGCCCGCGTGACCGACGATATGCGCGATGTGCTCGACGGCAGCCGCACCATCCAGGACCGCTCGGCCGAAATGATGCGGCAGGTGACCGAGGTGCAGACCGGGATCAACCAGATCGCCGCCGCCGCCACGCAATCCGATCAGGCCGCCAATCAGGCTGCCAGCGCCGCCAAGCAGCAGAGCCAGGGTGCCGAGGAACTCGCCGTGGCGATCGAGGAAATCGCCTCGATGGCCGACGAACTTCAGTCGAACGCCTGACACCACGCCTGAACGCGTGCCGGGGCTGCCCTGCGGGGCGGCAATGCAAGGAGGCCTTCGATGTATCAGTCCAGGATCGTGCCCGAGGGGCCGCACGGGCCGGAGGCGCTGCCGCAAGGCTTCGTCGGCCAGCCCGCCGCAGCGCCCCGGCAGTTCACCATCTTCACCGTGGACGGGGAGACGTTCGCCGTCTCGCTGGAAGAGGTGAAGGAAATCATCCGCCAGCCCGAGGTGGTGCGGGTGCCGCTGGCCCCGCCCAGCCTTGAAGGGTTGACCAACCTGCGCGGCACGGTGCTGCCGATCGTCAACACCCGCAGCCTGTTTGGCGGCACGCCGGTGGAAGCCGACGATGCCACGCGCGTGGTCATTCTCGATCGCGGCCAGCCCATCGGCATCGTGGTGGACCGCGTGGTCAGCGTCGTTTCGGTGGAGGCCGACCGGATCGAGGATGCCTCGACCGTGGAAACCAGCGTGCGGTCGGACCTGTTGCGCGGGGTGATCAAGGACAACGGCGAACTGGGCCTTGTCATGGTGCTCGATGCCGGGCGGATGATCGAGCAGGAATTCGAGGCGCTTGCGCTCGACCGGATCGATCGGACCGGATTTGGCGGGGAGCAGGTCGATGCCTCGGCCGAGGAACGCATCGACGCCGATCTCGAGGAACTGCAACTGGTCAGTTTCGAAGTGGCCGGGCAGGAATATGCGCTGCCGATCCACAGCGTGCGCGAGATCGTGCAACTCCCCGAAAACGTCACCCGCGTGCCCCGCGCCGCGCCCAGCGTGATGGGGGTGATTTCGCTGCGTGACCGGCTGTTGCCGGTGGTCAGCCTGCGCCGGCTGTTCGGCCTCGCGGCGGTCGATCATGCCGATCACAACCGCGTGGCGGTGGTTTCGGTGGGCGATGGCGACCTGATGGTCGGGGTTGTTCTGGACAAAGTGAACGAGGTGCTGCGCGTGCGGCGGGGCGGGATCGATCCGATGCCCACCATGCTCGCCAGCGACCGCGATCTGGCTGAAATCACCGCGATTTGCCGCCTTGATGGCGGCAAGCGCCTCGTGTCGATCCTTTCGGCCGAGGCGATGTTCGACCGCAACGCCATCGAATCCGCGCTGGAAACCGCGATCGAGGCATCGGGAGGGGAGACGACCGCGATGGCCGTGACCGATGAAGGCCGGGGCGCCAGCCGCGCCGCCGATGAAGAGCAGTTCGTGGTGTTCCGCCTGGTGGACGAGGAATTCGGCGTGGACATCGCCGCCGTGCAGGAAATCGTCCGCGTGCCCGCCGACCTTGCCAAGGTGCCGCGCACCGAGGACTTCGTGCGCGGGGTGATGAACCTGCGCGGCGCGGTGATCCCGCTGATCGACCAGCGCGCCCGCTTCAACCTGCCGCCGTGCGACGACAATGATCGCCAGCGCATTGTGGTGTTCACGATGGGCGGGGTGCAGACCGGGTTCATCGTCGATTCCGTGTCCGAGGTGATGCGCATCGGCCGGCAGCACATCAAGCCGGCGCCCGATATGTCGGACCGCCAGCGCCGGGTGATCCGCCGGGTGGCGAACCTGCCTGAATCGCGCCGCATGATCCTGCTGCTCGATGCCGAGCAGATGCTCGACCTCGGCCGCGTGGAAGCGCTGGCCGAAACGGCGGCCTGATCGCGGGGAGGCGGAAGGCATGAAGGTTCTTGTCGTCGACGATTCGGCCCTGATGCGGCGCCAGATCGGCGATATCCTGACGCGCGGAGGGTTCGAGGTGACGACCGCGCGCACCGGAGCCGAGGCGCTGGTGCGCGCGCGGGAGGACCAGCCCGACGTCGTCACGCTCGACATCAACATGCCCGAGATGGACGGGCTGACCTGCCTTAGCCGGCTGATGGCGGAATGCCCGACGCCGGTGGTGATGATCTCGTCGCTGACCGAGGAAGGCGCGCTCGCCACGCTGGAGGCCATCGCGCTGGGGGCGGTCGACTTTGTGCACAAGCCGGGCGGCACGGTTTCAACCGCGCTGCGCGAGCAGGAAGACCTGATCATCGCCAAGGTGAAGGGCGCGGTCGGGGCGCAGATCGGACGCGCGGCTGGGCTGCGCCAGCGGCTGGTGGCGCGGCGCGACGCGATCCTGCGCGGGCCGGTGACGCCCAAGGCGCGCAAGGCCGGCTATGCCCCTGGCAACGAGGCGCTGACCCTGATCGGTGCCTCCACCGGCGGACCGGCGGTGCTGGAGGATATCCTCGGCTCGCTGAGCGCGGATTATCCGATGCCGGTGCTGGTGTGCCAGCACATGCCCGCCACCGTTACCCGCCATTTCGCGGAGCGGCTGGACCACTGCTGTGCCCTGCGCGTGGAGGAATTGCGCCGGCAGACCGAACTGCTGCCGGGCACCATCTATCTGGCGCGCGGCGATGCCGACATGATCGTGCTGGAACGCGGCGGGCGCCTGCTTGCGACCACCGTCCCGTCATCGCGCGAATTCACATGGCACCCCAGCGTTAGCCGCATGGTGGACAGCGCGATGCGCACCGTCACCGCGGATTCGCTGATCGGGGTGCTGTTGACCGGCATGGGTGACGACGGCGCGCGCGAGCTTGCCGAACTGCGCCGGCAGGGCGGCTATACCATCGCCGAAAGCGAGGACAGCTGCGTTGTCTATGGCATGCCGCGCGCGCTGGTGGAGCGGGGTGGGGCCAACGAAGTGCTTCACGCCAGCCAGATCGGCACCCGGCTGGAGCGCGTGGCCTTTGCGCGGATGCGCAGCCTGAATCGAGGGGAACGGAACGCATCATGGGCCTGCTGAAAGCACGAGATTCCGCCATCGCACGCGCAGCGGACGTGGCCGCCGAGGGGGACCTGCCCCGGCTGGACCATCCCGACGCGCCGATGCGCCGCCGCGCGGTGCAGGCGCTGTCGGGCGATCCGGCCAGCGTGGATACGCTGATCGCCGTGATCCGCGACGATGCCGACAACATGGTGCGCCAAGCTGCTTTCGTTGCGCTGGCCGGGCTCAACACCGGCCCGGCCGCGCAAGGGGTGGCGGCGCTGCTGTCCGAAGCGGACCCGGCGCTGCGCAATGGCGCGCTGGAAACGCTGGCCGCGATGCCCGAACACGCCGCGCCCCTGCTTGAACCGCTGGGCCGGCACGATGACCCGGATGTGCGCATCTTCGCGGTGCTGCTGGCGGGCGAGCTGGATTACGCCGCCACTGCCGACTGGCTGCTGGACCTGGGCGCGCGCGAACGGGACGCCAATGTCTGTTCCAACCTGGCCGAGGCGCTGGGCGGGTGCGGCCGGGGCGAGGCGGTGGCCGTGCTCGATACGATCCGCGCGCGTTTTCCCGAGGAACCGTTCCTCGCTTTCGCCGTGGATACCGCGCTGCAGCGGCTGGCTGAGGATTGACCCATGGCCGTACCCAACCCTGCTGGCGATACACGGCTGCGGGTCACCGCCGAGGACGTGACCGCGTTCTGCGACTTCTTTTACAAAAAGACCGGCATCAGCATGGACGCCGGCCGGCGCTATTTCATCGATCGCAGGCTTGAAGACCGCATCGCGGCCAACGAATGCCGCACATTCCGCGAATATCTCTCGCTGGTGAAGTTCCAGCCGGCTGGCGCCGAAATGCAGGCGCTGATCAACGAAATGACGGTCAACGAGACCTATTTTTTCCGCGAGGACTACCAGTTCACCTGCCTGACGCGGCGGATGCTGGACGAAATCGCCGCGCGCAAGGAGCCGGGCCTCGATCGCATCCGCATCTGGTCGATACCGTGCTCGACCGGCGAGGAACCGTATTCGATTGCCATCTCGATCCTTGAGGACTGGCCGCGCGCGAGCGAGTTCGACATCGAGATTATCGCCTCCGACATCGATACCCGCGCGCTGGCCCGTGCCCGGCAGGGCATCTATCAGGCGCGCGCGCTCCACCGCGTGCCGCCGCGCATCCGCGACAACTATTTTCGGCCGCTGGGCAAGGACAGCTGGCAGGTGGTCGAGGACCTGCGTGAATCCATCGATTTCAGCCTGATCAACGTGTCGAGCCCCACGCAGATGGCGCGGATGCGCAACATCGACGTCATCTTCTGCCGCAACCTTTTGATCTATTTCGACGATCTCTCGCGCCGCCAGACCGCCGAACACTTTTTCGACGCACTCAATCCGGGCGGCTTCGTCGCTCTGGGCCATTCGGAAAGCATGAGCCGCATTTCCAACATCTTCGTGCCGCGCAAGTTTCCCGAAGCCCTGGTCCATCAGAGGCCGTTCTCATGACCCAGCCAGCCATTCTTTCCGAACGCCGCGT
Source organism: Pseudomonadota bacterium (assembly GCA_039804665.1). Classification (GTDB taxonomy): domain Bacteria; phylum Pseudomonadota; class Alphaproteobacteria; order Sphingomonadales; family Sphingomonadaceae; genus Novosphingobium. The sequence continues at coordinate 27,134 of JBDLVU010000040.1, forward strand.
TGACGGCGAGACCCCCGAACCCGCCGCGCTCGCCCGCGTGCTGATCGTCGACGATACGCTGACGATCCGCCTGTATTGTTCGCAACTGCTCAAGCGCGCGGGTTTTGCCGTGCACGAGGCGATCAACGGCCTAGAAGGGCTGGAGCAGGCGCTGCAATTGCGCTTCGACCTCTTCGTCGTCGATATCAACATGCAGAAGATGGACGGCTATGCCTTTCTGGCCGAGGTCCGCCGCAACCCTGACCTGAAGGCGATCCCGGCCGTCATGCTCAGCACCGAACAGGGGCGCGAGGATATCCATCGCGCCTACCAGTCGGGCGCGAACTTCTATCTGACCAAACCGATCGACCCGGTTCGCTTCCTTGCGACCGTCAACTTGATGACAGGTGTGGCATGCCCTTGAAATCCCGCCAGAACCCTGATCTGCCCACCGCCAGTCTGGCGCCCGCGCCGGGCAGCGAGGCAGCCGAGCTTGCCGCGAGCTTCGTCGAGGAGACGCATACGCTGCTGGAGGAGGCGAACCACGCGCTGCTCGCGCTTGAACGCGATCCGGCCGACAGTGGGGCGATCAACGCGCTGTTCCGCGCGGTCCATTCGATCAAGGGCGCGGCGGGCCTGTTCGATTTGCCGGCGCTGATCCATCTCGTCCACGCGGGCGAAGACCTGCTGGGCGCGATGCGTGACGGCCGCATCGAGATGGACGGCATTTCCGCCGATGCGCTGCTCGCCGGGCTTGACCATGTTGGCACATGGGTGGCGCAGTTCGGGCGCGAAGGCGGCCTGCCGCCCCAGGCGATGGATATCGCCCGCCGCTTTGCCGCCACCTATCGCCAGCGGCTGGAAGGTGCGGCGATTGCCCCGGCGCCCGAGCCAACCGCTCCGGTCGAACGCGTGCCCGCGTGGGCCGAAGATGCCGCCGCCGCCATTGCCGAAGCTTGCACTGGCCAGCCGGGCATCGCGGTGGAATACCTGCCTGACGAAGGGTGCTTCTTCGCCGGCGAAGACCCCTTGCGCGTCGCGCTGACCACGCCCGGTCTCGCCTGGCTCGATGTCGCGGCGCGCACGCCCTGGCCCGATGCGAACGGCTTCGATCCCTTCGCCTGCAACTTGCGCTTCCGCCTTGTTGCCACCGCCCCGCGCGACGAGATCGAGCACCATTTCCGTTACATGCCCGATTGCGTGACCATTGCCGCGATCGGGCAGCCCGATGGCGAAGGCTCTGGCAGTGGAGGCAGCCTGCCGCCGCTGGCGATCGAACTGCTGGAGGCGCAGCGCCGTGCGCTGGCGGTGCCGGGCCGCCACGGACAGGTTGAGGACATTGCCGGCGTGCTGCGCAACGTCTGCACCTCGCTCCGCCGGCCGTGCCCGCTTGCCGATGGCACTGCCGACGCGGCCGCGCTGGCCGCCACCATCGACGCCTTGCTCAACGACCGTGCGGACGAAGCGCCCCCGGCCGTAGCCGCCGCGCTTGCGCTGCCCGAAGGTCCTGTGGAACGCGCCGATACGGCTGCCGAGCGAACCTTGCGCGTGGAGCAGGGCAAGGTCGATTCGCTGATGAACCTCGTTGGCGAACTGGTCGTGGCCAAGAACGCGTTGCCGTTTCTGGCCCGGGATGCCGAGATGCGCTTTGGCAGCCGCGAGCTTTCGCGCGAGATCAAGGACAAATACGCGGTCATCGACCGCATCGCGCGCCAGTTGCAGAACGCGGTGATGGACATCCGCATGATGCCTGTGTCCGATCTGGTCAGGCGTTTTCCCCGCCTTGTCCGCGATATCGCGCGCAAGCAGTACAAGCTGGTCCGGCTGGAGCTCGAGGGCGAAACCACCGAGGCCGACAAGAACATCATCGAGGCGCTGGCCGAACCGCTCACCCACGTCCTGCGCAACAGCCTTGACCACGGCATCGAGGGACGCGCCGAGCGGATCGCGCTGGGCAAGCCCGAGACGGCGCGCCTGCGGCTTGCCGCTTGCCAGGATGGCGACAGCGTGGTCATCGAAGTGTCCGACGACGGGCGCGGCATCGACCCCGACAGGGTCCGTGCCAAGGCGGTCGAACGCGGCCTGATCGATGCGGATCGCGCCGTCCAGTTGTCCGATGCGCAAGCGGTGCAGTTGGTCTTCCTGCCCGGATTTTCCACGTCGGACCAGATTTCGGACCTGTCTGGCCGGGGCGTCGGCATGGACGCGGTGCGCACCGTGGTCGAACGTTTCGGTGGCACGGTCACGCTCGACAGCCGGGCGGGGCAGGGCACCACGGTGCGGCTGAAGCTGCCGTTGTCGATGGCGGTCACCCGCGTGCTCACCGTGGAAATGGCCGGGCAACTTTATGGCGTGCCGATGGATCTTGTGGTGGAAACGGTGCGCATCGACCCCGCATCGATCCGCCGGCTCAAGGCGTCGGAGGCGGTGGTTCTGCGCGATCAGGTCATCCCCATCGCACGGTTGCGTGGCCTGCTGGGCATGGATCCGCTGGCGCCCGCGCTGGAATCGGTGCTGATCCTGCGCATCGGCAACGCCACCGTCGGGCTGGTGATCGACGATTTCGGCACCGGCATGGACATCATCCTCAAGCCGTTCTCGGGCATCCTTGCCAACATGGGGGGCTTTTCCGGCACGGCGGTGCTGGGCGATGGCCGCGTGCTGCTGGTGCTCAACCTCAAGGAGATCCTGTGATGCCGCTGCGCTACGATGCCTCGCTGGCGGTGCTGGAAGGCCAGTGCGTGGTGGAGGAGGCCGGCGATCTGGTCGAATGGCTGGTGGCCGACCGCACGCGCGGGGTGGACCTTTCTGCCTGCACCGGGCTGCACACCGCGTTGTTGCAGACGCTGATGGCACTGCGCCCGCCGCTGGCCGCGCTGCCAGACGACGCCGCGCTGGCTCGCTGGATCTCCCCGCTGCTGCCGCCCTGCGCGGCACCTGCGGCAAAGCCGGTCCGCCGCCGCGCCAGTCGCGTCAAACCCGCCAACGAACCCCGCCTGCGCGCGCGCCGCGCCAAAAAGGTCGAAGTCCAATGAAGACCGTGATGATCGTCGATGATTCCACCACCATCCTGATGAGCATGGAATCCATCCTCGTCCGCGCCGGCTATGGCGTGGTCAAGGCGACCAGCGGCGAGGCCGCCGTCAGCACGCTGCAACAGGGGGCGAAGCCGAACCTTGTCATCACCGATCTCAACATGGCGGCCATGAACGGCATCGACCTGATCCGCGCCATGCGTCAGATGCCGGCCACCCGCTTCACCCCGATCCTTATGCTCACTACCGAATCCGCGATGGACAAGCGGCAGGAGGCGCGCGCCGCCGGTGCCACGGGCTGGATCGTCAAGCCGGTTCAGCCGGCCGACCTGCTGGCTGTGGTGCAGCAGATGGTCCCCGGGGCCTGAGATGCTGCACTTCGTCGCCCGCCTGCTCTCGCGCCACGCCCGCCCGGAAGCCGGCGGCGTGCCCGACGATGTGTTTGTGATCGAGCCGGAGGAAGGCCTCCCGCCGGAAGATCCGGCACCGCAAGCCGACGCGCACCCGCGATCCGGCAGCGTGGCCGAGCCGCCGTCCGAGCCCCCGGGCAACGTGGTGCCGCTCGAATCCGCCGAAAGCCGCTACCACCGCATCCATCCGCAGACGATGGCGCTGGTGGAGGAGATGACGAGCTACGCCGGCTTCGTAGAGATCATGCAGCATCATCTGACCAACGTCTGCGACCAGACCCACACGGCGGCCGAAAGCATCCTTGGCCAGGCGCTCGATATCGAAGGCAGCGTGTCCGGGCTCGTTTCCCATGTGCGCGACACCATGCAGTCGGACAAGCTGCTCGACGCCAGCGAAACGCTGCGGGTAAGCGTGGAGACGGGCCGCGCGGTGATCGCCCAGTTGATCCGCGAGCACGAGGAGACGCACGGCGAAATCCGCAAGAGCCTTGCCACCGTGCAGGACCTTTCCAACCGCATGCGCGCGCGGCTGGAGGAGATCGAGGACATTCGCCGCTATACCGATCTGCTGGCCATCAACGCGCGCATCCATATCGCGGGGCTGGGCAAGAATACCGGGCTGGAAGTGATCGCCGAGGAAATCCGCGCGCTTGCCAACCAGACCGGCCGGCTGGCGCTCGACCTTAACGGCGAGCTGAACGCGATGGATCAGACCATCTCGGGCGAGCTGATGGAAAAGGTATCGAACCAGCAGCGCACCGACGATGCCCGGGCCGAAGACCTGCAGGCAAGCTTCCAGAAGCTGGCGGACCACATGGCGCTGCTCACCCGCTTTCAGGCGGACCTGATCGCGCAAGTCCAGCAGCGGGGCGAAGACATGCGCAATCCGTTGAACACGTTGTGCGGATCGATCCAGTTCCAGGATGTCGCGCGTCAGCAACTCGAACAGGTCAGCGCCGCGCTGTCGATGATCTCGGACCACTTCGTTTCGCTGTCGAACGCGATCATCCACAATGATGCCCCGCCCGACAGTTCGATTGCGACGTGCCTGTCCACCATCCTTGAAAGCTATGTCATGGAACAGCAGCGCGCTGCGCATCGCGGGCAGGCGGCTGCCACCGCGCCAAAGATCGAGCTATTCTGAACGCTTTGCGCTGCCTTCGCGCAGTCCGGCTACAGCGGCCGCAATCGCGGGAAGGCCCACCAGGAACGATGCGCCCTCGGCCAGCGGATTGCGCAACCCGGCGCACGAACCGCCCACCCACAGCGCCGTTTCGGGCGCCAGCGCGCCGCGCAACTGCGCGATAAGGTCCACGGCCCGGCGTGGCTGGAAGAACGAAGAAAACGACAGCGCCACCGCATCCACCCGGTGATGCAGAGCCGCAGCAGCGATTTCCTCCACCGGCGTCTGCAGGCCCAGCCCCACGCAGACGCACCCTTCCAGCGCCAGCAGCACTTCCACCATCGCCAGCCCCAGCCCGTGAGCCTCGCCCGGCACGGTCGTCAGAAGCACGCGCGGGCCCTGTTCCACCGCCAGCGCCTCGGCCGCGCGACCCAGCACGCGGCTCATCGCGTGGACATAGGCGTGTTCCTGAAACACCGAGAGCCGCCCCGCCTGCCACGCCTCTCCCACCGCGCCGGTCAGCGGCGCGGCCAGCGCGATCACGAAGGCGCCGGCACCGCGCCGCATCAGCGCGGCGTTGAGATGCCGCGCCAGCCGGTCGGTATTCTCTTCTTCCAGCAGGCGCAGCGCCTCGGCCACATCGGCATCCAGCCCGATTGGCGAGCCGGCGCGGCCGGGATCGGGGGCAAGCCCCCGGGAGATGGCGTCGTTCAGGGCCTCTGCCGAAAGTGCGACAACTTGCGAAGGCCGCGCGCCGCCGTCGATCAACCGGCGGATCAGCCGCAGCCGTTCCACCTGTTCAGTCGGAAACAGGCGGTGGCCCTGTCGGTCGCGGCCCGGGCTTGGAAAGCCATAGCGCCGTTCCCACACCCGCAGCAGATCGGGCGCGATGCCCGTCGCCAGCGCGGTTTCGGCAAGCGAAAGCGCGTCGGGCGGAGTCTTGGTTGAATACCGCGATGGCATGGCACTCGTTTGCCCCGCACGGGTTGCGCGATGCTTAACGTAGGGGCTCCGTTTGTCCAGCACAGGCTGGACAGGTGAAAGGACGCGAGCCGGGCAGAGTTGCCGGTTCGCCCAACACCGCATTAAGCCGCCGCATTTCTGTCCTGGACAAATCGGGTCACCGTTTACGCTGCCGAGGGGGCAGAGCCGGGGCCATCACCGAGGAGCGCACCACATGGACAAGACCATCCTGATCGTCGATGATTCGCCAACCATGATCATGAGCGTGCGCGCCACGCTGGAAATGAATGGATTTCGCGTCGCGGCGGCGCGTGATGGGGCGGACGCGATGGGCGTGCTCGATGGCGGGCTGCGGCCAGACCTTATCATCACCGACATCAACATGCCGAACATGGGTGGGCTCGATTTCATCCGCAACGCGCGCAGTCGGCCCAACTGCCGCTTTACCCCCATCCTGACGCTCACCACTGAAAGCGAGCAGGCCAAGCGCGATGAAAGCCGCAGGCTTGGCGCCACAGGCTGGCTGGTCAAGCCGATTTCCGGTCCGGACCTGCTGGGCGTGATCCGGCAGGTTCTGCCGCACTGACGGGAAGGCGGCCATGCATCCGCCTCTGACATCCTTCCGCGCCCGGAGCATCCTGCGCTGGGCCCCGGCTGGCATTGCGCTGTCGGCCACCGTGGCGCTGGCTTGGGCGTGCGGCGGGTTGCTTATCGCCAGCCTGATCGTGATGGGCCACGCTGCCGCGCTGGCTGCCCTGCGCGGGGGCATGTCCGGCGCGGCAACCGGCAGCCCAATCCGCGAGGATGTGGATGCGGGGGCAGGGGCAGGGGTAGGCACCGGGGTGGGCAGCGCGCAGCCTGCCGGTCTCGCCTTCCTCAGCGATCCGTTCGCGATCCCTCCGCCGGTCATGGCCGACATGCACGCGGTGCAGCCTTTCGTCGAAACGCTGTGCGGCCAGATCGACGGTATCCAGCACGAAGTGGCTGACGGCGTCGTGACCGTGGTGGAGCAGGTGCGGGCGATCAATGTTATGTCCACGGGCCAGCGCCAGCGCATCCACGCTTCGCTCGCCGGGGCCGATGCCATCCGCGCCGCCTCTGCTGTTCCGGGCGAGATCGTCGGCCGGTTAGAGGCGATGCTGGCCGAACGTGACCGCGTGATCGAACAGAACTTTGCCGGGCTTCAGGCGCTGGTCGATGAATTCCAGGACTTGCGGAACACGGTCGATGTCATCAGCCGCATCGCCGACAAGGCCTATTTTCTCTCGGTCAACGCCTCGATAGAAGCGCACCACCAAAGCGCGGCGGGCGCGGCATTTGGCCTGATTGCCACCGAGATGCGCTCACTGGCCGGGCAGACCGCCAGTGGTGCGCGCGAAGTCGGGCAGAGCATCAACGCCTTTTCAGAACGCATGCATCAGCAACTGGCCGCCGCCATGCCGGAAAGCGGCGACGGTGCCACGGAACTTGGCGCGTTGTTCCGCGAACTCGATGCCTCGCAGGCAACCATCAGTGCGGCCGGCGACGATCTCGATGGCGTGATCCAGACGCTTGATGCCGGCCATCAGGAAATCGTGCGCAGCCTGTCTGAAATCCTCGGCAGCCTGCAATTCCAGGACGTTATGCGCCAGCGGCTGGAGCAGATTTTCCGCGCTCTGCGAGATCTGGAGGATCTTGCCACCCGCTCGATCACCGGCGCCCCGCCTGAACGTTCGCTGCTCGACGTTCTGGAAGACCAACGCCGCGATTACGTGATGGAAAGCCAGCGCCACGTTCACAGCGCGGTCGTTGCGAACGAGAACGACGCGCACGAACCCGTCGCGCGCATCGAATTGTTCTAGGGCGTTCTGGTCAGTCCTGATCCCCCGCCGCCATCCAGATGACGTGCGCGTCGATCTGCAACTTCATCAACGCGCGGATCGCCGCGGTACGGGCCATGATCTCCATGCGCTCGGCATCGCGTGCCAGGCGATGCGCGGCGAGGACATCGGCAAGATCGATGGCGCCCAGTTCCTGCCCGCGCGCCGTCCGTTCGGCCACCTGCCGCGCCGTGATGGCCGCCTCGGCAAGCCCGCGCCACGCGCCCACGCGGTCGCGCGCGGAAACGAGGTCGCCCTGCGCCATCGCCTCCACCGCGCGGCGGGCAAGGTCCAGTTCCAGCAGCCCGGCGCTGGCTTCGGCACCCGCCTGATCCGCCACCGCCTTGCGATAGCCGCCGCCCAGCGGGATCGACATGACCAGTCCGGCGCCGCGTTCCATGCCGCCGCGCTCGCTGAAGGCGCGCAGGCCGAACGATGGATCGGCCATGCGGTCCTTGCGCGCCCGCTGCGCCACGGTGTCCAGCCGCGCGGCCTCGCGGTCTGCCGCGCGGATCTCATGGCTCCGTGCGATCACAAGGTCGCGCATCTGCTCGATCGGCATGGCCGGCGTTTCGGGCGATCCCAGCGCCGGCGGCGCGTCGCCCAGCGGCAGGTCGGGAAAGGTGGCCGCCAGCACGGCGCGGGCCTGTTCGCGGTCCGCCAGCGACGATGCGGCCAGCGCCTGCGCCTGTTCGAACGCCGCGCGCGCCTGCTCCACCTCAAGCATCGCCGCATCGCGCAGTTGCGCGCGCCGCTTGACTGCCGCCAGCGACCGTTCGAGCAGGCCCGCACTGGCCATGTCCGTACGATGGATTTCGCCGGCCGCCAGCCAGTCGAACCACAGCTGCGACAGCATCAGCGCGGCCTGATGGCGGGTATCCTCCATCCGGTTCTGCGCTACCTCGACGCCCAATGCGCCTGCCTTGCGATCGAGCGCGGCCTTGCCCGGAAGGCGGAAGGCGCGACTGATCGTGCCGTCGAATTCGTCGAAGCGCCGTTCGTTGGTTACGTCGCGGCTGACATAGCTGCCGCTCAGGATCACTTCGTGCGTGCCTTTGGTAAGCATGGCCGCGCCCGCGCGCGCCGCATCGATGCGCGCCCGCGCTGCCGCAACGCCCGGAAATCCGTCAAGCGCGGCAACCACCGCCGCTTCAGGCGGCAGCGAAGGCGCGGCCAGCGCGGGCAGGGGGAAGGCCAGCAACAGGCTGGTCAGGCAAAGCCGGCGCATCAGGCGATCCTCCCCGACCGGATGACGGGAACCACCACCCACCGCACCGGCGAACGCCGCCGTGCCGCCGCGACGGCAGCAACCAGCGTGTCGCCGGCGTCCGCATCGGCAAGCAGGCTGACGGCCGTGCGCCGCAGCGCGCCGGTGACCTGTTCGGCCGCGCCCGCATCGCCAAAGTCGCGGCCCAGAACGTCCTCGTCATGGCGATGGATGGGCACGCCGGTAACGTCGCGCAAGGCGGCGCAAACCGCCTCGCTGTCGGCGCAGGCGCAGTGGAAGGTGTAAAGCAGGTCAGTCATGGGCAAGGCCCTCATCGGCCGGAGTATCGCGCTCGTCCGCCGCTTCGCCGAAGCGTTCGAACAGGATCGGCAGCAGCACGAGCGTGAGCAGGGTGGAGGTGATCAGGCCACCGATCACAACGATGGCGAGCGGCCGCTGGATTTCCGATCCCGGCCCGGTCGCGAACAACAGCGGGACAAGGCCAAACGCGGTGATGCTGGCGGTCATCAGCACCGGACGCAGGCGCCGTTCAGCGCCCAGCCGCACGGTTTCGACCATGCCTTTGCCTTCATAGCGGAGCTGGCGGAAATAGGCGACCAGCACCAGCCCGTTGAGCACCGCGATGCCAAGCAGCGCGATAAAGCCCACCGACGCCGGCACCGACAGGTATTCGCCCGAAAGCCACAGCGAGATCAGCCCGCCCACCATCGCAAAGGGTATGTTGGCAAGGATCAGCGTCGATGCCCGCAGGCTGCGCAACGTGCCCAGCAGCACGAAGAAGATCAGCAGCAGTGCAATCGGGATCACCAGCATCAGCCGGGCAGAGGCACGCTGCTGGTTTTCGAACTGCCCGCCCCAGACAAGGCGATATCCGGCCGGTAGCCGCACCTTCTGCGCCACCGCGCCCTTGGCATCCTCGACATAGCCGACAAGGTCGCGCCCGGAAACGAACGCCTGCACCAGCGCAAAGCGCGAGCCGTTCTCGTGCTCCATCTTCACCGGGCCTTCGGTACGCGTGATCTGCGCCATGTCCGAAACCCGCGCCAGCGTGCCTGCGGGCGTCAGCACCTGAAGGTCGGCAAAGCGCGCGGGATCGTTGCGCAGTACGTCGTCGCCCCGGATCATGATCGGCACGCGCTTTTGCCCGTCGGCCACGATCCCGGCGTGCATGCCTTCCACTTGCGCGCGCAGGGTGTCCTGCAACTGGTCCACCGGCATGCCAAAGCGCCCGGCCGCCGCGCGGTCGATGTCCAGCCGCAGATAATCCACGCTGTCGTTGGCCACGGTCAGCACCTCGGTCGCCCCGCGCACGCCGGAAAGCGCGTGCTGCACCTGCCCGGCAAGATCGGCCAGCACGGCGCGGTCCGGGCCGAAGATCTTGACCGCCAGATCGCCACGCGCGCCGGTCAGCATTTCCGACACACGCATTTCGATGGGCTGGGTAAAGCTGGTCTGGATACCCGGCAGGCCTTCGGTCGCCTTGCGCAACTGCTCAACCACGAAGTCCTTGTTCCCGCGCCATTCGGACTGCGGCTTCAACCGCACAAACGTGTCGGTCTCGTTCAGCCCCATCGGATCGAGTCCGATCTCGTCCGAGCCGACGCGCGCGATTACGTCCTGCACCTCGGGCACGGTGCGCAGCGCCTTTTGCACGGCGATGTCGCCTTCCACCGACTTGGCAAGGCTGATCGAGGGCAGCTTGGTCAGCTGCACGATCACCGATCCTTCGTCCATCGTCGGCATGAACGTCTTGCCCACGGCGGTATAGGCCACGCCTGCCAGCACCAGCCCGGCGGCGGACAGGCCATAGACCACCTTCTTGCGCGCAAACGCAGCGTCCAGCAGCGCGCGATAACGGGGCGTCAGCCAGCGCATGATCCACGGTTCGCCATGATGCCCGGCCTTCAGCCCCAGCGAAGCGAGCACCGGCACCAGCGTCAACGCCAGCAACAGCGATCCGGCGAGCGCAAACACGATGGTCAGTGCCACCGGCGCAAACAGCTTGCCCTCCAGCCCCTGCAACGACAGCAGCGGCAGGAACACCAGCGCGATGATCAGGATGCCCGCCGAAACCGGCACGATCACGTCGCTTGTAGCGCGAAATACCGTGTTGAGCCGTGGTCGTCCTTCATCATGCGCGGTCTGCAACCTTTCGACCACGTTCTCCACGACCACCACCGCGCCATCCACCAGCATGCCGATAGCGATGGCCAGCCCGCCAAGGCTCATCAGGTTGGCCGTCAACCCCGCCATCTGCATGAACAGAAAGGTGATCAGCGCCGCCATCGGCAGCGTTGCCGCCACGATTGCGGCGGCGCGCCAGTCGCCCAGGAACACGACCAGCAGCACGATGACCAGCACCGTCGCTTCCAGCAGCGCCTCCTCAACCGTGCCCACGGCCCGGCCGATCAGGTCGGACCGATCGTAGAAGACGTTGATGGTGGTGCCCGTGGGCAGGCCGGCCTGTACTTCGGCCAGACGGCTCTTTACCCCGTCCACCACCTGTCGCGCGTCGGCGCCGCGCAGCGCGATGACCAGTCCTTCAACCGCCTCGCCCCCGCCGTTCTTGGTGACCGCGCCATAGCGGGTCAGGCTGCCGGTGCCCACTTGCGCCAGATCGCCCAGCCGCACGATGCGCCCGTCTCGGCTGGCGATGACCAGAGATTGCAGGTCCTCGACCGACTGGATCGCGCCGACCGAGCGTACGATCAGCGATTCCTCGCCGCTCACCAGCCGTCCCGCGCCATCGTTGCGGTTCCCCGCCTCGATCGCGGCCTTGATGTCGGACACCGAAAGCCGCGCGCTGGCGAGCGCAACCGGATCGGGCCGCACTTCGAACGTGCGCACGAAGCCGCCCAGCGCATTGACGTCGGCCACGCCCGGCACGGTGCGCAGGGCGGGGCGGATGGTCCAGTCGAGCAGTTCGCGCTTTTGCTGGAGCGACAACGGCCCTTCGATGGTGAACATGTACACGTCGGACAGCGGCGTGGAGATCGGCGCCATGCCGCCGCTGACCGAGGCGGGAAGGTCTGCCATCACGCCGGCCAGCCGTTCACCCACCTGCTGGCGCGCCCAATAGATGTCGGTGCCATCCTGAAAGTCGATGGTGATGTCGGCAATCGCGTATTTCGCGGTGGAACGCAGCACGGATTGCCCGGGCAGGCCCAGCATCTCCATTTCGATGGGCGTGATAACGCGGCTTTCCACTTCCTCCGGAGTCATCCCCGGGGCTTTCAGGATCAGCTTGACCTGCGTTTGCGCGATGTTGGGATAGGCGTCCACCGGCAGGCGGACAAATGCCCACGCGCCAAGTCCCGCGACAACGAGCGAAAGCGCGATGACGAGCAGGCGCCACGACAGCGCATGGGCGACGAGTTTGCGAAGCATCGGTCGCTCAGTTCGAAAGCGAGAGCGCCTTGAGCGCGCTCGTGCCGGAAACCACCACGCGCTCGCCCGCCTTCACGCCCGACAGCACGGTCACGGTGCCGCCGTCGCTGCCGCCGGTCTGCACCTTGCGCACGGCAAAGCCCTTGCCCGTCGCCACGAACACCGCGTCGGCGTTGTCCAGCCGCGTGACCGCCGCGGTTGGCACGGTGACCGCGCCCGGAGGGGCAAGCCCGAGCACGGTCACCGTTGCCGCCCGTCCAGCAATCGTGCCCGGCCCGGGGGGCAGTTGGGCCTTGAGCGTTGCGGAACGGGTCATGGGATCGATCGTGGTGCCAACGGCGGTGACGGTGCCCCGCGCCGCGCCGACCCGAACCGCCATGCCCGGGCGGATCGCGCCAAGCAGCCTTTCGGGCACTTGCGCCGTGATTTCATAGCGGCCGTCGGCGTCGATCACGAACGGCGCCATCGCGCCGTCTACCGGGCTCCCGGCCAGGATTTCGGCCTTGGTCACCCGCCCGGAAATAGGGGCGGTGAGGGTATAGGTGCCGCTGGCCGCATGGCCGCCGACCATGCGCAGGATGCGCGCCTTCTCTGAAACGTCCGCGCCCGCTTCGGCTGCCAGTGCACGCGCTTCGTCCGCGCGGGCCGCCGCCACGATGCCTTCGCGGCTCAACTGTGAAAGCCGCGCCGCGCCCGATCGCGCCACGCCCAGTCGGGCGCTGGCGCGTGACAGGTCGGCCCCCAGCGTCAGCACATCGCGGCTGGCGATCGTCGCCAGCGGTTGCCCTGCATGCACCGCGTCGCCTTCCACCACGAACGTGCGCAGCACCACGCCGGGCAATGTTGCCGGAACCGCCACCCGCGCATTGGCGGGCGGGGCGATGGTTGCGGGCAGGTCCGCCAACGCTGCTTCGGTCGCGGCTTGCGCGGGCTGGGTAACGATCCCCAGCGCCTGCGCCTTGGCGGAGTCAACCGCCAGAGCATCCGCCTTCGCCTTTGCAGGCGGCGCCGTCGCGGGCGTTTCGGACTGCTTCTCGCAGGCGGAAAGCGCCAACGCGAAGGGGATGATGAACGGGATCGGGATCGTGATCTTGGCCATGTCCCGGGGCGTAAACGCGTAACCTGACGCTTGCCTGACACCCGCAGGGTTTAGGTCGTGAACCCATAAATTGACCGCGGCCGGATTTGGTGGAAACAATGTCCAACTGTGATACCCTGAAGCATGGGAAATCGCGCTGGAAAGATACTT
>JBDLVU010000041.1:0-20030 GCA_039804665.1 Pseudomonadota bacterium
GGACAGGAACAGGTCGACGATCGCGTCGCTGATCTGGTCCGCCACCTTGTCGGGATGGCCTTCGGAAACGCTCTCGGACGTAAACAGGTAATCGGTGCGAGCCATGGATCATGCCTTTTCGCAATTGCATGAAGTGATCGGAAAAACGGCAGGGATATCCGCTCAGGCCTTGCGCGAGATAATGTAGCTTTCGTCGTTGAACCACAGCTCGCCGTTCTTGCGCAGCACGGCCCGGGTTGCGTCGAGATAGGCAGAATTGCCCATTGCCTCGGCAAGCCGCTCGTCGTCGATCTGCGCAACATAAGTTGCAGCATTCCACGCCGCGAGCAGGGTGGACGTGCCTATCGAGGCGCGTTCGTTGTCGATCTCGTCTGGCATGGTGTGCATTTCATAACGAAAGATCGCCTGCCGGTTGGGCAGCGGATCGAACACGAACTGATCCGCGTCCTTGCCCAGCGCCTTGCTCGTGGCGTCCAGCAGGTCGCGGCGCGAGGTGGTGAAGGGGTCTTCTTCCGGCCAGACGCGCTGCACGATTTCCAGGCCCGGATCGTTGCCTGCGGAATGGATGCCGAGCAGGCGCCCGCCCGGGGCGAGTGCCCGGGCCAGCGGCGCCAGCACGCGGCCGGCCTTGAATTCGGTGGGCGCGCGCAGGCGGAACGGCTGGCTTGCCAGGATCAGGTCATATCCGGCCTCGGCCTGACCGCGACGCGGGATCACCTTGTCGAGCAGGAACCGGCAATCCGCGCGATACAGGATCAGCACGGTGGGGGTTGCCGGTAGCATGCTGCCGGTCTTTTCGCTGGTGCGGGTTTTCCAGTTTTTCGCAAGGAAGGGCTGGAGATCAAGGATTTGGCGTTCGAAATCGGCAGTGGTGCTGCCTTCCAGCGCCACTTCCTTCCACACAAGTCGCTTGGCCACCTCGGGATTGGCAGGGTGCAGCCAGGGCGCGTCGGCATAAGGAATGTTGGTGATCGCCAGCACCAGTTCAGGGTGCTCAAGGAAGCGGTCGGGCATCTTGTCGAGCGTCAGGCGCACGTCTTCCAGACTGATTTCCTTGCCGCATACCAGGAATGGATGGCGTTCGTACTTGCGGTGCATGGAGCGCAGCACGCGCGCCAGCACCGTGCCATCGCCCATCCCGGCGTCGAAGAATTTCAGGGCCGGCGGTGAAGGCTCAAGAGCGGCCAACTCCTCAGCAACGCGGTCCGCCACGATCCATTTTTCGGAACAGGTGTTCACGAACATCAGATATTTCTGGCGGTTGTCATAAAAGCGGAAGTTGGTCGGCTCTGCTTTGTCTTTGCCAGCCGACGCAGCCGCCTGAGACGCTGGCATTATCGGGCTCTCAAGCGTTTGGGGGCTGTCAGTCATGCGCTGTCTCCCAACGGGGGCGGAGCCGCCATCTCTTGGCGATTCTCAATATGTAGGCAATTTTGTATAATATAGTGGAGTCATCGACAATGGCCGTTTTGCGCGAAGGGGCGCCCCGCACAAATCAGGTGTCTCTGGGCGCTGAGGCCTCGCCTTCGTGCGTGGCGTTGCCTATAAGTCGATCGCAACGGCGGTCGTTCTGGCCGCAGAGGGGGGGTATTCTTGTCCGACGCGGTCAATGGAAACGAATCGCTGCCGAACGCGATCGCCGACCACCTGCGCAACCAGATCGTGCGTGGCACTTTGCTGCCGGGATCGCATTTGGGGCAGACCCAACTGGCCGAGCAATATGGCCGCAGCAAAGTGCCCGTGCGCGAAGCTTTGAAATTGCTCGCGACCGAGGGTTTCCTGCGGCACGATCGCAATCGCGGCTATTTCGTCTCGCAACTGGATGCGGACGAGGCGCGCCAGCTTTACAAGCTGCGGCGCTGGATCGAGCAGGACCTGCTGGAAACCGCAGCGTGGCCCGATGCGGAAAAGGTTGCCGGCTTCCGCACCACGTTCGACCAGCTTGACCGTATAGACAAGCGCAAGGATTTCGAGGCCTGGGCGGCGGAGCTTGCGCGGGTGCGATATGCCATCTTCGACCTTTCGCCTCAGAAGGCCTTGCTGCAGGAAGCGATGCGGTTGTGGACACTCACCGACCGATATCGCGCGCTGTTGCCGCGAGATGACAGCGGCAGCCCGGAACGCGCCTTGGTCGATGCGCTGGAGGCGCGCGACCGCAAGCGACTGGTGGCGGATTACCTTGCCGGTCGTGCAAGGGTGGAAGATGCGCTGGAACAGGCCTTCAGCGCCACGCGGGGCTGACCGTCACAGAAAGCCGAGCGACTCCAGCGTTTCTTCCACTTGCGCCTCGAACTGACCGCGCCGGTTGCGACGCACCTCCAGCAAATGCTCCATGTCGCGCGACCGCAGCGCTTCGACCAGTTCATGCTTCACCGTGCTTTCATCTTTGCGACGCACGCGCCGGGGCATCGAAAGCAGCGATCGGAAACGGTCGGTATGGGCCCACAACCGCAGCGCCTCGCGTACCAGCACCTTGCGCGGAGACAGGTTGAACACCATGGCGTGGAATTCGCGGTGCGCTGGCCACCAGGTCAGGCGATCGCCGGCATCGAGCAAGTCTTCCAGCGCGTCGGCGCGTTGTTGCAAAAGGGCGAGCATGGCGTCGTCCGGCCATTCGATTGTGCGCAGCAAGGCATCCTCGATCAGGTCGCGCATCAGGAACAGCTGCCGCGCTTCGTCGAGTGAAACCTTGCACACGAAGAAGCCGCGGTTGGGCACGTGTTCGATCAAGGCTTCACTGGTCAGCTGTTTCAGCGCCTCGCGGATCGGCACGCGGCTGGCGTTGAACTGCTCGGCCAGCTCGGTCTGGCTCAGGCGTCCGCCCGGTGGCAGCGTGCCGCGCGCGATCATGCCGCGGATCTCGTCGGCGATCACTGCGGGAATATCGGCAAGCCTTTTGGCCCGCGGCGGACTGGCGGTTGCGGCATCGTTCATCGGTGATCACTTTCCCCCAGAGCCCCGATCAGGGCCTGTTCCTCCGGCGCAGGCCCAGCCCGTGCGGCATTGGCATAGAAAGCCTCGAAGGCCTTGAATACGTCCGCCTGCGTCGCCTTACCGGCGAGCAACGCGGCCAGTTCGGCCATTTCCACGGACCATCGCGCGGCACGGTCGTGCATCGTCGGCAATTGGCGCCGTGCCCAGTCGATCAGGCCGGGCTGCGTCGCACCCAACTGGGCCAGGAACGCATCGCCCACCCCTTCGCGCATGGCCAGTGCGCCCATCGCGGAGATCAACCCGGTCATGCCCTTCGACATGCCGGCAATGGCCAGCTTCAGCGCCGACGCGCTGCCCACAGGACCATCCACGCGCAGCACGTCCAGCCCGGTCCGTTCCAGCCGGGCAAGCGCTTCGGTATCGGCCCCGCAGGCATGGAAACGAGGGAGGAGTTGCCCACCCTGCTTTCCTCTGGCGGGTGCCGCGCCGACGATGGCGGCATCGACGAAGGCGAATCCTGCGCCATTCAGCATCGCTGCCATGTCCCGGGCTTCGGCGGGGCGCAGCGGGTTGCAATCCACAAAAACGCTGCCGGTATCGCTTGCCGTTGCGCTGACCGTCCGGGCCACAGCCGCCGCCCGGTCACTGGGGACGATCGACAGGATCAACGGGCACCGGGTAACCTCGGCCATGCCCGCGTCGATCATCCCGGCTGCCAGGGCGCGGTCGCGGCTTGCCGCGCTGCGCCCCGCCAGTGGGGTGATGACGCGATATCCGTGATGGATCAGCGCGCGTGCGATCCCTGCGCCCATCATACCGGCGCCGATTACCGCTATCGTGCCGCGTTGGGGCGCGTGCTCCTCCAGTTTCCCGTCCCCCCCTCTTGTGCTCTTGCAATGTCACGATACTGTATAAAAAATTGTAGTCAAAATGCCAATTGGAGCGCACGTGGAATTGTCACCGATCATCGACACCCATGCGCTTGTCATTTCCGATGATCCCTTGGGCTATCCCTATGATCGGAACGCGCCACCTTTTGCACCGGGGGAAGAAGGGGGGCTGACCCGGGCCTCCGCGCTGATCCGGGCGCTGGCTGATGGGGCAGGGGGCCTGCGCGGTGCGGTGCTGGTGCAGCGAGGGCGCACTCACGGTTTTGACAATCGCCTGATCTGCGATCTGGCCGCGGCCGACCCGCGCCTACGGGCATTGGTGGCGGTGGATCCCCAGGGCGGCGACGCTGCGGCGCTGCTGGACCGTCCCGGGGTCTGCGGCTTTCGCCTGATGGAAACGGTGAAGGGGCAGGACGCCACCTGGCTGGCGGGCGCTGCCGCACAGGTGCAGTGGGCGCTGGCACACACCCGCCGCGCGGTGGTGGATGTTCATGCCTTCCCGTGGAACCGCGCGCTGGTCCTGTCTCAACTGGACGATCTGCGCCGTACGTATGGCGATGCGAGGGTGCTGCTTGACAATCTTGGCGCGGACCCTGTCTCGCCGCCCGATGCGGCCTTGCTGCGGCTGGCGCAGTGGCCGGGCCTGTCGCTGAAGTTCAGCGCGATCACGTTTGCCCGCATTGCCGCCTCGGGGCTGGGCGTAGCCGATGTGCTGGCCGCGTATATCGCAGCGTTCGGCGCCGATCGCCTGTTATGGGGATCGGATGTGCTGCCGGACGGCGTCGGCTTCGTCCAGGCCAGTGCCCAGGCCGCGCAATGGCTGGCGGCTCTGCCGGAAATGGATCGCGCCGCGTTGCTCCATGACAACGCGGCGCGGGTATTCGGATTATCCTGATCCGTCTCGGACCTGTCTGTCAGGCCGGCTTCATCAGGCAGTCGTCCGGGTCTGCAGGGTATGATAGCGGTGCTGCCGGCGCGCTTCGTCCAGTCGCATGCCGCCCCGGCATGCCGCGCGGATGGCGTCTTCGGCGCGGGCGATTTCCTCGGCCGCGTCAAGCACGGCATCTTCGTGCGATAGCGGTATCACCACGATGCCGTCGGGATCGCCGCGTAGCAGGTCGCCGGGCAGAACGCGGGCGCCGCCGATGTTCACCGGGCAGTTCATCTGTTCCACCTGCACGCGGTCCTTGCCCGTGCGCATCCAGTGGCCCTTGCTAAAGATCGGGTAGCCCAGCTTGCGGCACAGGGCCACGTCGCGGCTGATCCCGTCGATGACCGTCCCGGCAAGGCCGCGGCGATGGGCAATCTCGGTCAGGATGTCGCCCCAGATCGTGGCGTCCTCACGCCCGCCGTTGTCGATCACCACCACGTGGCCTTCGGGCACGTCGTCGATGTAATCGCCCACCGTACCCGGCGGGTTCGAGGCCGGGCCGCACAGCATGGTAAAGGCGCGGCCGGCCAGTTCGAACGAGGGATCGCGCCCGCTGATGCGATAGCACTGGCCGACGATGCCCAGCCGGTCCAGCGCGTCGCTGATGGTCGCGGTGTCGAGCGCCCGGGCGCGGGCCACGTTGCGGTCGGTCATGTCAGTTCCTTGCCAGCATGTGTTCGTAATTGCCGCCCAGCACCGTGCCCATGGCGGTGCCCCTGGCGATTTCCGCGATCATCCGCGCTTCGCGCGCCACGATCATTTCGGCAGCTTCCAGTACGCGTTCCACCGTTTCCGGCCGGATCACGATCACCGCGCTGCCATCGGCCACGATGAAGTCGCCGGGATGCACGGTGGCATCGCCGATGCGCACGGGCACGTCGGTGGCGCGTTCTACCACCCGGCCCCGTGCGGTCAGGCAGGTGAGCCGGTTGGTGAAAATCGGGAAGTCCAGCTCACGCGCTTCGTCGATGTCGCGCACCGGGCCATCGGCCACAACGCCGCGCACCCCGGCAGCGATTGCGCCGCGCGTCAGCAAACCGCCCCAGCACCCCGCTTCGACACCGGTGCGCTGTTCCACCACGATCACGCTGTGGGCGCCGCTGCGTTCGATAGCGGTGGTGCACAGGTGGCGGGGCGGGCCTTCGGGCGGCGCGCCATCGTCCAGCAGCACCGTGGTGGCAACGCCCGCCACCCGGCCTTCGCCCGATTCCCGGCGCAGGCCGGTAGCCTGGCCGGATAGACCCAGCTTGTCGAGTGCATCGGACAGCGCGCACGTGTCGATGGCGACAAGCCGCGCCAGCGTCTGCTCGACGCTCATGCCGCGGCCTCGGGCGGATCGAGCTTGAACAGCTTCTTGGCGTTGCCGAAGAAGATCGCGTCCTTGTCGTCCTGGCTCAGCCAGTCGAAGCCGCGGATGAATGGCGCGATGTCGTCCAGCGTGCGTCCCGTGCAGGGATCCACCGCCGAGCCCACGCCGGGGCATTCTGCGCCGAACAGGCAGCGGTCCACGCCCACGGTCTTGATCAGCAAGCGCAGCGCCTCTTCCGAATAGAGCACGGTGTCGAAATGGATCTTGCGCAGACGGTCGAGGAACTCCTCCCCACGCCGCAGCCCGCTCGCCCGGAAACGGCCGATGTGATAGGGAATGGCGCCGCCGCCATGGCTGACAACGACCTTCAGGTTCGGGAAGTCCTTGAACACATCGGATTCCACCAGGCCATAGACGGCCATGGTTTCTTCCAGCAGGAAGTTCAGGGTGTAGGGTGCGCGTGCCGAACGCGATCCGGCCGAATGGATGTGCGCCGGCACGTCCAGTTCGCACAGCTTTTCATACAGCGGATACCAGTAGCGGTCGCTCAGCGGCGGCGGCTCCACGCCGCTGTTTTCATAGGGATCGGGATTGAGCAGACAGCCCTTGAAACCCAGCCGGCTGACGCAGCGTTCCAGTTCGGGCAGCACCACGTCCACCGGGTCGCCCGCCACCTGCGGCAGCCCGCAGATCGGCGCGAAACGGTCGGGCAGCAGCTGGCACTGCCGCGCGATGATGTCGTTGGTGGCTTCGGTGAACCAGTGCACCAGAAAGCCCGGCTTTTCCGAATGCATCATCTGGAACGGGCGCGGGCTCAGCAGCTGGTAGTTCGTGCCGACCCGGTCCAGCATGTCCAGGTGCCCGCAAGGCGCCATTTCCTTGCGGTTGGTATAGGAGAGGATCTCTTCGTCGGTCAGTTCCGGAAACTTTTTCCCGTGCTCACCGCGGTGTGACAGCAGCAATGACTTGTAGACCCACAATTCGGCAGGCGCGCTGACGTGCCCGTGGCAATCGATGATCATGCCTGAAACTCTCCCCGTCCCGCTTGGTGCAGGATTGCAATACAATTGTGTATACCTATCGGGAGGCGGTGGTCAAGCCGGCGGACCTGTTTCAGAACATCGGATGGCGAGGGCTGATCTTGTCGGAAACCGGCTGGCCCACGGCCCAATGCTCGGTGATCAGCCCATCCTTCACCCGGAATATGTCCACGAACGCAAGCCCACGGTCGCCCTCGCCGCGGGTCATGTGGTGGAACACCATCACCTCGTCGTCTTGCGCCATCACCTTGTAGACAACGCTCTTGTTCGCCTCGCCCTCGGCCCAGCCGCGCGTCTCGAAAAAGGCGATGGCGGCGTTCTTGTCGCTGTGCCCGTCGACATCGTCGGCGAAGTCGGGGTAGCGCTCGATGAAGTCTTCCGACAGGTAGCGACGCATCGCCTCAAGCGGCTGGCGGTCGAAAAAGGCCATCTGGTTGAACCGGTTGACCACGGCCAGCGGCGATGGGTCATCCTCCGCAAAGGCCAGCCGGTCGGCGGCGGTCTGTGCAGGGGAGGGGAGTGGATCGGCCATGGACGCGTGCACCTTCGCTTGATAGTAATACAATATCGTATAAGCATTTACAGATTGCATGTGGGAGAAGCAAGGGATGCGGCAGGTCGCGCTTGGATCGATGCTGATCGACAAGGTCTGGGAAACGGATGGCGCGCTGCCGATGCCCATGGTTCTGGCTGGCGTGACGGCCGAGGACTTGCGCACCCTTCGCCGCTGGCACTGGAGCGAGGAGCTGGACGAGGATCCCGAAAAGGCCCAGTTCAGCCTTTCGGTGCACAGTTATGTGCTGCGGGTCGATGGCCTGAACATCCTGGTCGATGGCTGCAACGGCAACCACAAGTCGCGCTCGGTGCCGTTTGCCGACAATCTCGATATGCCGTGGCTTGATCGGCTGGCGGCGCTGGGGCTGACGCCGGATGATATCGATCTGGTGCTGTGCACGCACCTGCATGCCGATCACGTGGGCTGGAACACCCGCCTGCAGGACGGCCGCTGGGTGCCCACGTTCCCCAACGCGCGCTATGTCTTCAGCCGCAAGGACTACGATCACTGGAAGGAGCAGACCCACGAGGCCCTGCACCGCGAGGCCTATCTCGACAGCGTTCTGCCGGTGGTCGAATCCGGCCAGGCCGATCTGGTGGAAAGCGATCACGTGGTTCACCGCGCGATCGGCGATGGCATCTGGCTTGAGGACTGGCATGGCCATTCGCCCGGCACGGTGTGCATCCATGCCCAGCGGGGCGGCGGTCACGCCTTGTTCACCGGCGATTGTTTCCATCACCCGGTCCAGCTTGTCCGCCCGGACCTTCCCTTCTTTGCAGACGAGGATCCTGAACTGGCCTGCGCGCAGCGCCGTCGGCTGCTGGAAACTTGTGCGGGTCAGGATATCGTGCTGTTTCCCGCGCACTTCCCGGGCCGCTCGGCCGGTCGTGTCCGCCACGATGGTGAAGCCTTCGCCTTCGCCTTCGTCGGCTGATCGGCGTACCCCGAGCCGCACCGGGGTGCGGCCCGGGTGCGGTTTCACCACATTTCGCGCGGGTTGGTCCGTTCGGCGGGGACGCTTTGCTTGAAGTCCCAGTGTTCGCTGATCTGGCCGTTGGTGACGCGAAAGATATCCACGTTGGCGCTGGTCTCGTGGCGGCCGGGATATTGCACCAGCCGGTGCACCAGCAACAGGTCGCCATCCACCAGCATCCGCGCCGGTCCGAGCACGGGCTTTTCGCGGTCGGGATCGCCCCATTCGCGGTCGAGATAGTCGATCGCGCCCTGCTTGCCATCGGCGATGACCGGGCTGTGCTGGCGGTATCCGTCCGATAGCCAGCGCAGGATCGCGCCGCGCACGTCACCGGCAACGATCTGGCCGACATAGCTTTCGAACGCGTGCAGCGTGGCATCGCGCAGCGTTGCCGGGCCGGCCACGCCGCAGGCCGGGCGCGCCAAATCATCCTTGTGCGCTCCGGCGGCGGCCCAGCTTTCGCCAACGTCGCAAGCCATGCCGTTGCCATGCGCCAGAACCGAGGGACGCTGCTGGCGCACGCTCCAGTGTTCGGCCACCCGGCCGCCTTCGTTGCGCCAGATGTCCACGATCATCATGCCCGGATCATCGGGACCATCGAAGCTGTGGCGCAGCACGGCGAACAGGGCACCGTCCACCATCACCATGTCGGTCACCCGGCGTTGACCGGCGGGCACGGGGCGCACAATGCCATCGCGCAAGTCGTGGTCGTGTTCGATCACCACAGGCGTGCCATGCGCGGCATAGGCCCCAGCCAGGTCGCCCTGGCCCAGCGCGCGCGTCAGGAACGCCTGCGCTAGGTCGCGGGTGTCGGTCATGCCGGCCATGGCGCCCGCGCCCATCAGCGCCGTCAACGCCGCCTCAACCCAGCGCATGGCCGGCCAGCCGTTCCAGCGCGGTCACCAGCGCAGAGTGATCGAGCCCGCCCGCGTCGTTGCCGCGCGCGCTGTTCATCAGTTGCTGGCAGAACGCCGTTTGCGGCAATGACAGACCCAGCTGGCTGGCGCTCGACAGCGCCAGCGCCAGGTCCTTGTGGTGCAGGTCGATGCGGAAGCCGGGCGCGAAGGTCCGGTTGATCATGCGTTCCCCGTGTACCTCCAGCACTTTCGATCCGGCAAATCCGCCCATCAGCGCTTCGCGCACGCGGGCCGGGTCCGCGCCGGCTTTCGATGCGAATACCAATGCCTCACCCACTGCGGCGATGCTCAGCGCCACGATGATCTGGTTGGCCACCTTCGCCGTCTGGCCCGCACCCACCGGCCCCACGTGGGTAATATTCTTGCCCATGGTTTCGAACAGCGGTCGCGCGCGGTCGAATGCGGCTTCGCTGCCCCCGACCATGATCGTCAACGTTGCGGCCTTGGCGCCCACTTCCCCGCCCGAAACCGGCGCATCGACATAGCTGGCCCCCAGTGCCTCGATCCGCGCGGCAAATTCGCGCGTGGCGATGGGCGAGATCGAGCTCATGTCGATCACCAGCTTGCCCGGGGCCAGCCCTTCGGCCACGCCCCCGGGCGCGAACAGGGTTTCTTTCACCTGGGGCGTATCGGGCACCATCAGGATGATCGCGTCCGCGGTAGCGGCGATTGCGCTGGCGCTGGCGAGAAGCTGCGCGCCCTGCGCGGCGAAATCGCCCGCCGCGGCGCTGCCTTCGTGCACCATCAGGGTATGCCCTGCCGCCAGCAGATGCCCCGCCATGGGCCTGCCCATGATTCCCAAGCCGATGAAACCTATCCGAGCCACGATTTTCCCCTTCAATAACAAACGATTTTCTCAGGTGCGGTGATTAGGCACCCCCGCGTCCGCAAATTGCTAACAATCGTGAATATTACTGGATTGCCAATGTGCGCCTTCAGCCGATAGATGACTGGTCATGAAGTCGAACAATCCGGACCAGGGCGTCCCTGCCGCCATCGCCAGCCAGCTCCGCTCCCTCATCGCGCGCGGCACGCTCGCGCCGGGGATGCGGCTTGGCCAGACCGAGCTTGCAGAACAGTTCCAGGCCAGCCGCGTGCCCGTGCGCGAGGCGCTGAAGCTGCTGAGCTCCGAAGGGATCATCGAACACGATCCCAACCGGGGCTTCTTCGTTGCGCGCCTCTCGCGCGACGAGGCTGAGCAACTGTTCACCCTGCGCCATCTTATCGAAGACGAACTGATGCGCACCATCGAGTGGCCGACGGAAGACCAGTTGGCCGAGCTCGAACGCCGTGCCGAACGCCTCGAAGAACTGCTGGACGTGGGGGACCGCACCAGCTGGTGGGACGAACACCGCCAGTTCCACACCATGATCTTCGACCTTTCGCCCAAGAAGACGATCATGCGCGAGGCGATGCGCCTGTGGATGCTGACCGACCGTTTCCGCGCGCTGCTGCCTTTGCCGCGCCGGCCGAGTGAGGAGCGCAAGGTCGTCAACAAGCATTCGCTGATCGAGGCGCTGCGCCAGCGCGACCGCAAGAAACTGCTGTCTGCCCGCCGCAGCCGGCGCGAGGCCTTCGAACGGCTGCTGCTCGAAACGCTCGACGCACGGGGGCTCTGAACCGGCCCCCGCGCGCCGGGCGCTGCGGCGCTCACGCCGCCACGGTTTCCCACAGGTCGCGGGTGGCTAGCGCGCTGCCGTCGACCATCGATTCCACCTTGGCCCAGCCGATTTCGTGCGGAATGCGTCCGCCGCCCATTCCACAATCGGTGCTGGCCATCACGTTCTCGCGCCCGACCAGCCGCGCAAAGTTCTGCAGCCGGTCGGAAACGACTTCCGGATGCTCCACCGTGTTGGTGCGATGGCTGACCACGCCCGGCATCAGGATCTTTCCGTCGGGCAGCTTCACGTCGCGCCAGATCTTCCATTCGTGTTCGTGGCGGACGTTGCCGGCTTCAAAGCTGTAGGCCTGCGCCTTCACCTTCAGCATCAGGTCCACCACGTTGCGGAACGGAATGTCGTCCACGTGCGGCCCGTTCCAGCTGCCCCAGCACAGGTGATAGCGTACGCGGTCCTCGGGCACGTTGCGCAGCGCGTGGTTCAGCGCTTCCACGCGCACCATTGAACGGCGGCGATATTCCTCCAGCGTGATTTCCGGCACGAACGTCGCCCAGGCGTCGGGCAGGTCGGGCGCGTCCACCTGCACGATGAAGCCCTTTTCGACGATCTTTTCGTATTCGGGCGCCATCATATCGGCGAGCGCAAAGATGAATTCCTCGTCGGTCTTGTAGTGCTCATTGAAGATGAAGTGATCGAGCCAGCCCGGCGAAATAACAGGGAAAAATGCATCCCGATCATTGAGTTTCAGCTCGGTCAGGATGCGGCGGAAGCGGTCCAGTTCCTCTTCCAGCATCTCGGTGCCCTTGGGCTTCAGGTCGGCCACCGCCACCATGCGCATGTCGCGGCGCGAAGGGGCGCCGTCCTTGTACCGCGCCTCGTCGGCTTCCTTGTAATACCGGGCAAAGCGCTTGCGTTCGCGCGTGTTGAAGATCGTCGCGCCGAACTCGCCTTCGCGGCATTCGCGGTAGATGATCCCCTCCATGCGGTGCCGGTAATAGGCATAGGTGCGCCGCCGGCCTAGTTCGCCGTCCGAAAGTACGTCAACGCCCATGTCCACCTGGCGCTGGATCACCTCGCGGATCGCGTTTTCCAGCAGCGGCACATAGACCTCGTCAGCAATCTCCTCGCCGCGTGACTTGCGCTGTTCGATGGCTTCAAAGGCCTCGTTGTCGGACGAAAGCCGCCCGGCGTGGGTCACGAGAATTCGGTCGTCGCTGCGCTTCACTGCCTGATCTCCCATTGTATCTCTATATCGTATACAGAATTGAATACTATTTGAGTCGTGTCAATGGTGAGGGTGCATTTGCGCCAAGCACCGGCCCAGCTTCCCAGCTTCCCAGCTTCCCAGCTTCCCAGTTTCAGGCCGCTGCGGCCGCCGGCGCCCGGTTGCCAAGGATCAGGTCGCTGGCCTTTTCCCCGATCATGATGACCGGCGCGTTGGTGTTCCCCCCGATCACGCGCGGCATCACCGAGGCATCGGCCACGCGCAGCCCGGCAATGCCGTGCACGCGCAACTGCGGATCGACCACCGCCATCGCGTCCTGCCCGATGGCGCAGGTGCCGGCGGGGTGGTGCGCCAGGATGCACGTCTTGCGATGGTGCGCGTCGATGTCCGCGTCGGTCTGCACGCTCTTGCCCAGCATCAGTTCCTTGCCCACCATCCCGGCCAACGGCTGCGTGGCGAAGAATTCGCGCAGGCGGTGGATGGAACGCCGCATCGTTTCCAGATCGCGCCGGTCCTGGAACATGTTGATCCGGATGATGGGCGTGTCGGCGGGATTGGCGCTGCGCAGGGTCACGCTGCCCCGGCTGTGGGGGCGCAGCAGGACCGAAAACACCGACATCGCATGGCCCGCGCCCTTGCGGATGCCGGGGAACCAAACCCGCCCGTCCAGCCGCGTGGGATAGATGTTGGCCTTGATATCGGGCCGGTCCAGCCCGTCCTGCGTCCGCACGAAGCCGAAGCTCGTTACCGGCAACTGAGTCGCCCGCGTGTTCAGCCCCAGCGCGAACTTCGCCACGTTCAATGCCAGCCGGTCGAACCGCAGCGCGTTCTCGAACCCGACCGGCTGGTTCAGTTCATAGCCGATCCCGGTCAGCGGATGTTCCTGCAGATTGCGCCCCACGCCTGGCAGGTCCGCCACCACGGGGATGCCCAACGCGGCCAGTTCATCGGCCGGCCCAATGCCCGAATGCAGCAGGGTCTTGGCGGAATTGTAGGTGCCCGCGCTCAGTATCACCTCGCGTTCGGCGCGCAGCACCCGCTGCCCTGACCGGTCGGAAATTTCCACGCCTACCGCGCGCCCGCCTTCCACCACCACCCGATGCACCAGAACGCCCGTCATCACGGTCAGGTTGGGTCTGTGGCGCACCGGGTGCAGGTACTGCGTGGCGCTGCTTGCGCGCCGGCCGCGGTCCACGGTCACTTCGGGCGGGGCAAAGCCTTCGCCGGTTTCCGGCCCGTGCTGGTCGTCGATCACCTTGTGTCCCAGCGCGCGGGCCGTCGCCATCGTGGCGTCGAACACGGGGCCTGCCACATCCACGGGCGATACGGTCAGCGGTCCATCCGCTCCGTGGTGCGGCCCTGTGCCGCGCCACGATGCCTCGGACTTGCGGAAATAGGGCAGCACATCGCGCCAGCCCCAGCCATCGGCGCCCAGCGCTTCCCACTCGTCGTAATCCAGCGGGTGACCGCGCGAATAGACCATTCCGTTGATCGACGATGTGCCCCCCAGGCATCGCCCCCGCGGCAGCCACAGCTTGCGGCCGCCAAGCTCCGGTTCCGGTTCGCTCCAGTATCCCCAGCCAAGGCGCGGTACGAACTGGAGTTTCATGAACGCGAAGGGCATCTTCATCAACGGATGGCGGTCCGCACCGCCCGCTTCGATCAGCGTCACGCGGGTGTGCGGATCGGCCGAGAGGCGGTTGGCCAGCACGCAGCCGGCCGAGCCAGCGCCCACGATGATGAAGTCGGCCACGTCTCTCTCCGCAAAGATTGTTATAACATATTGTATATCCCTTGCGGATCGGGCAAGCAAGCGCCGAGGGAGAGACGATGATCGAGGAAAATCGCTTTTTCATCGGCGGCCAATGGGTTGCGGCGCAGACCGGGACTTGCGCGGCTGTTGTCGATCCGGCCACCGAAGAGGTGTTCGGCCGGGCGATGCTGGGCGGTGCTTCCGACGCCGATGCGGCGGTGGCGGCTGCCGTTTCGGCTTTCCCGGCTTGGTCGATCAGCCCCGTCGCGGACCGCAAGGCGTTGTTGCAGCGCATGCGGGCTGCCTTTGCCGAAGCTGCGCCTGCCATCGAGGCGTTGTTGATCCGCGAAATCGGGCTGACCCGCATGGTTGCAGGCGGGCAGACCGCGATGTGCCTCGCGCATTTCGACACGGCGCTGGAATTGCTCGATACCTATGCCTTTGCCGAGGATCGCGGCGGCGGGGTGACCATCGTGCGTGAACCGGTCGGCGTGGTCGTGGCGATCACCTCGTGGAACGCCCCGGTCAGCCAGATGCTGTGCAAAGCGGTGCCTGCCATTGCGGCGGGATGCACCGTGGTGGTCAAGCCCAGCGAACTGGCACCCCTGTGTGGCATGGCGCTCGCCCGCGCGTTGGAACCGGCGGGAATTCCGCCCGGCGTGTTCAACCTGCTCAATGGCGAAGGCGGCTCGTGCGGGCGGCGGCTGGTCGAACACCCTGATGTGGCGATGGTTTCGTTCACCGGTTCGGTTGGCGGCGGGGGCAGGGTGGCCGCGCTCGCGGCGTCCACCATCAAGCGCGTGCATCAGGAACTGGGCGGAAAATCGGCCAATATCCTGTTGCCCGACGCCGATTTTTCTCAGGCCGTACCCTCCAGCGTGATTGGCTGCATGATGAATGCGGGGCAAGTCTGCGCCGCGCCCACCCGCCTGCTGGTGCCGCAGGATCGCTGGGACGAAGTGGCCGCCCTGGCGCGAGATGCTGCCGCGCGGATTGTCGTCGGCGCGCCCGATGGCGAAGGCGTCACCTATGGCCCACTGTCCAACCGTGCGCAGTTTGACCGGGTACGCGATCTTTTGCGCCGCGCCCGCGCGCAAGGCACGCCCGAACTCGTGTCTGGGGGCGAATGTCTCACCCAATTCCCGCTGGGGTTTTACATGAACCCCACCATTTTCGGCCCGGTCGATCCCGATGCGCTGATCGCGCAAGAGGAAGTGTTCGGTCCCGTGCTATGCATCCACACCTATCGTGATGAGGACGACGCGGTCGCCATTGCCAATGCCACGCCGTTCGGCCTTGCCGCCTATGTCCAGTCGGGTGATCCCGCCGCCGCCCGCCGCGTCGCTGGGCGGTTGCGGGCGGGATATGTGACCGTCAACTTTCCGCGCTGGACTCCGGCGGCGCCATTCGGCGGCTATGGCCGGTCCGGAAACGGGCGGCAGTATGGCGTGTGGGGCTTCGAGGAATTTCTCGAAATCAAATCCATCGTGCAGAATTGAAACGAAAAAATGGGAGAAGGTGATGGTATCCAACTCAGACGCGCGCCGCGTTGCGGTGGTGACCGGGGCAGCCGGCGGGCTGGGCGCGGCCATCGCGGCGCGGCTTGCAGCCGATGGGCTGGCAGTGGCGCTGGTCGATATCAAGGACACCGCGCCCGCCGTGTCGCGCATTCGTGCTGCCGGCGGCGAGGCGGAGGGGTTTGCCTGCGACGTGACCGATCCCGTGGCGGTGGAGGGCTTGCGCGATGCGGTGCTGGCGCGGTTCGGCCGGGCGGATGTGCTGATGAACAACGCCGGGCGCTATGAACATTGCAGCTTCGCGGACCTGACGTTCGAACACTGGCGCAAGGTCATGGCGCTGAACCTTGATGCCATGTTCCTGATGTGCAAGGCTTTTGCCCCCGGCATGCAGAGCCGCAAGTGGGGCCGGATCATCAACATGGCCTCCAATTCCACGTTCCTCGCCCCCGCCATGATGCCGCAGTATATCGCCAGCAAATCGGGCGCCATCGGCCTTGCCCGCGCGCTGGGCGCCGAACTGGGGGTGGACGGGATCACGGTGAATGCCATTGCGCCGGGGCCGATCGTGACCGAACAGGTCCGCGCGTCCTATGCCGCCGAAATCGGCGGGGGCAGCGAGGACGGGTTCGACGATTTCATGGGCATGCTGGCGGCCAACCAGTCGATCAAGCGGGCGGGCACGCCGAACGACGTGGTGGGGCTCGTTTCGTTCCTGGCGCGCGACGAGGCCGGATTTATCACCACGCAGACCATCGTTTGTGATGGCGGATGGGCGCGGGTTTGACCGGGGTTCAAGGGGGGTAGACCGGCTTAGGTCGATCTAGACCCCCCTTAGGTCGTTCTCAACTTTCAGTGCGTCTGGCGGCTTGCGGGCTCGCCACCAGCCTTGCGACCTTCGCGCCGGTCAATCGTGTCGTTCACGATAAATGCCCGGATTGCTTCGATTTCTTCAGGCGTCAGCTGGTCCGAGAAGTTGCCCATCCCGGCAAAGGACAGCGCGCCTTCGCCCACGATGGCGTGGAATCCCTCGATCGTGCCCGGTTCCATGCGCCACAGGTTCGGATAGACCGCAACCGCCCCGCCGGCGGCGTGGCAACGGCTGCAGCGGTCCATGAACAGCTGTTCGCCCAGCTTCATCATCGCCGGGCTGGCCGGGACCGGCGTCGGCATCAGGGGCAGTGGCTGCGCGGTGCGCATGGGCGGCAGGGGAACGGGTTTCCCATTGATTTTCAGCACGATGAGTCGTTGCGCGTTTTCGCGCTCGGCCGCCACCACGCCGGGGCCGAAAAATGCACCCTGCGGTCCGCCGGCACCGGCCAGAACGGCCAAGTATTGCACCCCGTCGATCTCGTAAGTCATTGGAGAGGCGGTAATAACTGTGCCGATGAAGAGGTGCAGCACCTGCTTGCCCGACGCGGCGTCATAGGCATCGAGATAGCCCGACGCGCTGCCCTGGAACACCAGATCGCCCGCCACCATCGTGCCGCCCGAAAGGAACGGCAGCGGCGCCGACATCCAGCGCGCCTTGCCCGCGACCGGGTCCCACGCCTTCAGCCGCCCTTCGAAGGTCGCCTGCGCCCGCCCGGCCAGGCGTTCGGGGCTGAAAGGCGGGAATTTTCCGAACGTTGCCTGATTGATGTTGCCCGGAATGAACCTGGCATCCGGCGCTGCCGACTGGTCCATGCCGGTTTCGTAGACGGGCAGGTAGACAAGGCCGGTGCGCGGGCTGAAGGCCATCGGCTGCCAGCCATGCCCGCCGGCGCCGCTTGGCCACAACAGTTTGCCGCCGTCGTGATAGTTGGCTTCGGCGGTGAAGCGCGGGCGGCCGGTTTGCATGTCCACGCCATCGGCCCAGTTGATGCGGGTATAGGCATCCGCGCGCAGCAGCTTGCCGCTGTCACGGTCGAGCACATAGAAGATGCCGTTCTTGGGTGCCTGCATCAGCACCTTGTGCGGCTTTCCGCCGATGGACAGCGTGGCCAGCACCATCGGGGCGGTAGCGGTGAAGTCCCAGCTGTCGCCCGGCGTTTCCTGATAATACCACTTCATCCGCCCGGTCGCGGCGTCCACTGCGACGATCGAGGACAGGAACAGTTCGTCCTTCACTTCGCCGCTGCGGCTGCGCAGCCAGGCCGGGTGCGGGCCGCCGTTGCCGATGCCGAGATAGGCGGTGTTGGTTTCGGGGTCATAGGCAAGCCCGTTCCACGCCGTGCCGCCAAGACCCAGGTCCCAACGGGCATCGAGCGGCCAGGTCTTGCGCGCCAGCGTGACCTCCGGCGTTTCGTCCGGCCCTGCCTTGGGATCGCCCGGCACGGACCAGAAGCGCCAGACCAGCTTGCCGGTGGCGATATCGTAGGCCGAGACATAGCCGCGGGCCCCCATGTCGGCCCCGGCATTGCCGATGAGCACGACATTGCCCGCGATCTGCGGCGCGCCGGTGCTGGAATAGTTCCAGTTGCGCGTGGCGAACGTGTCCACCTTCCACACCGGCTTGCCGGTCTTGAGATCGAGCGCGAAGAGGTGCCCGTCGAGCGCGCCGACAAAGACCTTGCCATCGGCCACTGCCACACCGCGATTGACCACGCCGCAACAGGCGTTGCGAGCATACTGTCCTTCGGCCTCGGTATCGGTGACCCAGCGCTGTTCGCCGGTCCGGGCGTCCACGGCATAGACTTCGCCCCACGGCCCCGAAAACACCAGCATGCCGTCCGCCAGTACCGGGGTGGATTGCAATCCGTAATGCGTGCGGCCGCGCACGAGGAAATCGTCGAATTCGAAGGCAAGGCCGAGCTGCCCAACGTTGGACGCGGTCAGTCCGCCCAGCGGGGTATAGTAGCTGTCCCCCATATCGCGGCCGGGGCGCGGCCAGCCGGTATCGTCGGCCGGCGCGCCAAGCACTGCCGGGGCGGCATGATCGGCTGCGCCGCCGGGCGCACAGCCGATGGCAAGCAGGGTGGAAGACAACGCGACGGCCAGCGTCGCGGCGGCAAAGGATCGTTTGACCACGCGGAATCCTTGAGGAAATGGCTTATTCGGCGGCGACCGGATCGGCGGTCTCGATAGTCTCGCCCGCTTCGGCGGCGATGCGCGCCTTCAACAGGCGACGGGCGGCAATCGGGGCGGCATCGGTCCGCAGCAGGACGGGGGCGAGTGAATCGAGATCGCCCGTCGGACCCATGCGCTGCTGCACCGCTTCGATCATCGGTTCATCCTGCGTGCGGAAGGCGACGTTGAGAACGCC
This sequence comes from Pseudomonadota bacterium, assembly GCA_039804665.1. Taxonomy (GTDB): domain Bacteria; phylum Pseudomonadota; class Alphaproteobacteria; order Sphingomonadales; family Sphingomonadaceae; genus Novosphingobium. Next base: position 18,909 of record JBDLVU010000041.1, read on the forward strand.
CATCAGGGCCTGGTCCACATCGGGATCATCGCGTCGCAGGTTGCGCGCGGCGGCGAAGAAGTAATGGCAGGTGGTTTCGGTTTCGGGCGTGATGCAATGCGCCTGCGGGAAGCAGAACCCTTCGAGATCGTCCTGCCCCGGAAACTTGGTGCCGTTTTCGAAGTCGATCAGGGCAGGGGGATACCACGTCATGTGCGTGCGCGTTTCGCACGGTGCCGCCGGAAAGCCGAACAGGTCGATGGTGGCCTGGTTGGGCGGAAGCCCGGTGCGCAGGCGCCATGCGACGATGCGATCATCGAAGCGGTCGAGCCGGGTTTGCGTGGCGGCCAGTTGCTGTTCCGGCGTGACATTCGGCATCTTGAAGCCGGGATGCAGGAACGGGGCGTGGGTCAGGTCCAGCAAGTTGTCGGTCACGAGCTGGTAATTGCCCTTCACATGCAGGCACCCGCGCAGGACCGAGTACGTTTCCGGCTCTTCCAGGTAGTGGTAATCGGGCAGAAGGGCGGGATCGGCCTTGTCCGGATCGCCCGGCCAGATCCACACGAAGCCATAGCGTTCGTGCAGCCGATAGGCCGAAATATCGGCGGCGCGCAGGGCGTGGCCATCATGATGCGGGTTGTGCACGCAGGCGCCCGTCCCGTCGAACCGCAGCCCATGATAGGCGCATTGAAGTTCGTCGCCCACCAGCGTGCCCAGTGACAGTGGGGCGAAGCGGTGCGGGCAACGATCATGGAGCGCGACCGGGCTCCCGTCTTCGCGGCGGAAGAACACCATCGGCGTGTCCAGCAGCGTGCGCGCCAGCGGCGTGCGCGTCACCTCGTCCGAGGAGGCTGCTGCGTACCAGCAGTTTCTCAGGTACAGACTCACGGTATCCTCTCCCGATTGTATAGCGGGATGATATACGCATCATCGGCCATTGCAACCGTTCGATGGCATTTTCGGATACTATATTGACTAACAACATGGCGGCGTGGATGGTGCGGGCGGGAGAAACCGATGCCCGAATCCACAGCCTTGCCAGAACCGGGTGCAGATCCCGGCGCGCCTTTGCCCGGGCATATCCGCTGGCGCGCGCTGGCGACTCTGGCCGTACTTTCCGCCATTATTGGCCTGAACACGGTC
>JBDLVU010000042.1:0-19697 GCA_039804665.1 Pseudomonadota bacterium
TCATCCAGAGCGCGGTCGGTAAAGTCGAACAGTTCATAGCTCAGGTCCAGCCCTAGCGCCTGCGCCTCGCGTTCGTGCAACTCTGGCGAGCGCGACGCGAGGATGGACCGTCCGATAAGGCCTGAGCGGATCATGAATGCCTTCGTCAAAAGATCCCGGCACCGCGTGAACGCGGTGCCGGGACAGGGGGGTGGATCTTAGAAATTGGCCTTGAAGCCAACGTAGAACGAGCGGCCGATCGGATCATAGAGCGCCACGTCGGTGCCGTTCTGCGAGCTGGCGATGTAGGGCAGGCTCTTGTTGAACAGGTTGTTCACGCCGCCGCGCAGTTCGAAGGTCTTGCCGACCTTGATCGAACCGAACAGGTCCCACAGCGCATAGGCCCCAACGCCGACCTGCGCCGTTGCGGGCGTGAGGACCGAGGTCGTGTCCTTCATCGCGCTCTGGTAGCGCCAGCGCAGGCCCAGCGTACCGCCATCGGCGCGATAGCCGAAGCTGGTGACCGCCTTCCAACGCGGCGTAGCGCGCGGGGGCAGGCTGCTCGGCTGGGCGGCGCCGTTGCTGATGCCGGTGTAATCAAGCACCGGGGCGCCCGGCAGCAGCTGCAACTTGTACTTGTGCAGGTAGCCGATGGCCGAGTTGGCGAAGAAACGGCTGCTGGTATCGCCGAACGGGGCCTTCACCGCCCAGTTGATCTGCGCTTCGACGCCGTCGGTCTTGACCGAGCCAAGGTTCAGGTAAGGCGTGGCGACGTTGACGATCTGGCCGGTGTTGTCGCGGCTGATGAGGCCGCAATAGAGGTTCGCCGGATCGTACGTCGGGTTCGACCCGTCAAGGTTGTAGCACTTCGACAGCACGGTCAGGCCCGGCACGGTCGAGATCACGTTCTTGACCGAGATGTTGTAGTAATCGACCGAGATCGAGAATTCGCGGAACGGGCCGCTGTCCATCGGCGAATTAACCGCGAAGCCGACGTTGAAGGTATCGGCCTTTTCCGGCGTCAGGCCGGTGTTGCCCGAAACCAGCTGGCCGGTGGCCGTGGTCGGGAAGGTGTATCCGCCGATCGCCGCCGAAGGCACGCCCTGCGCCACGCACAGGTCGGCCACCTTGGTGCCGTTTGCACCGGTGCGGGCGGTCGAGCGGTAGTCGCACGGATCGCCGAGCGCCGCCGGCGGGGTGCCGATGACCAGCTGCGTACCCTGCGCCGGCGAAAACAGCTCGCCGATGTTGGGTGCACGCACCGCGCGCTGATAGCTGCCGCGGATCAGCAGCGCGTTCACCGGGCGCCAGCGGGCGTCCATCTCGTAGCTGGTGACCGAACCGGTGACCGAGTAATCCGAGAAGCGCACCGCGCCGCCGATGCCGAGCTCACGAACGAAGGGCTTGTCGGCCAGCAGCGGGATGTCGATCTGCGCGGCGAATTCCTTCACCGAAACGCGACCCGATGCGCGCTGCGAGGCGACGACCGCTTCGATGTTCTGCGCGGAAAGGTCGCTATCAGGCACGTAGCTGTAGGTGTTCTTGCGATAACCGGCGAGCAGCGCGATCTGCGCCGGGCCGGCACCGAGATCGAACAGCTTGCCGTTGACCTGAAGCTGCGCCTGCGTCTGGCCGAGCTTTTCCTTCGAGAACGCGCTCTTGGTGATGTAGTTCACGCATTGCTGCGAAAGGCCGCGCGCGTTGGCGTCGCCGAACGGGTTGAAGCCGCCCGCGCACAGCGAAGCGCCGCCGTCGGCCGCGTTGAGCAGGGTCTGCACCCGGCTTTTCACCACGGCGTCGTTCAGCTGCTGATCGTGCACCGACTGGTCGTAGGACGCGAAGAAATCGAACGACCAGCCCTTGGCGATATCGCCCTTCAGGCCCGCCATGTACTGCTGGACGACGTAGTTTTCGTCCCAGTTCTTGTAGGGCACGCCCACATAGCGACCGTTCCAGGTGAACGGGGCGCTGGCATTGGGGCGCGAGGCCAGCAGCGTCTTGAGATCATCGGGGATGAACGGGTTGGTGACCGGGATGGTGGTCAGCTGGCCGAACTGGGTAAGGCTGCCGCCCGATGCGGTGTGGACCGACAGGTCGACATACATGAACTGGCCATAGGCGGTCAGGTTCGGCGTCAGGTCATAGTCCGCCTTGACGAAGGCCGTCTTGCGCTTGAGCGCGTTGGCGAAATCGATCTGCTGGCCCACCGGCATGCGGACGTTGCCGTTGACGATCATGTAGCCGTTGGCGTTGCTGGGGCCCTTGTAGTTGATGGCGCCGTCCTGCGTGAACAGCGTGCCATCGTTGTTGAAGCCCAGCTTGGCCAGCGGGTTGCTGGCGCTGGCGCCATACGTGGCGAACAGGGCCTGCACGGCCTCGGCCGTCGGTGCGTTGGTGGCGCTGGGCACGAACGTGCCATAGCCGATGTACGACGAAGGCGTCTTGTCGTGGAAGAAATCGCGCTCGCTGCCGTTGACGGCGTCCTGCTGGGCATAGCTGAACGCGGCGATCACGTGGCCGCGACCGTCCGCAAAGCGGCTGCCAAACGCCAGCGAGCCGTTGAACTTGTAGGCATCGCCCTTTTCGCTGATGCCGTTCTGCATGTCGAGCTTCACGCCGTCGAAGGCGCGCAGCGTCTTGAAGTTGACCACGCCCGAGATCGCGTCCGAGCCATAGATGGCCGATGCACCGCCGGTGATCACGTCAACGCCGGCCATGATCGATTCGGGCAGGATGTTGATGTCGACGTTGCCGTTCACGTCCGACATCGGCAGGCGCTTGCCATCCAGCAGCACGAGGTTGCGATTGGTGCCAAGCCCGTGGAGGTTGACCGAGGCGCGGCCGCCGGTGCCCTGGCCGCCGGTGTTGGCGTTGCCCGCGGTGGTGAAGCTGGGGAACTGGTTCAGCGCATCCTGAAGGTTGGCGGTGCCGGTTTCCTTCAGCGCGGTTTCGCCCACCGAGACGATCGGGCTGACGGCGGTGTTGTTCGCTCGCTGGATCAGCGAACCAGTAACGACGATTTCCCTGGCGTCCGGCGCTGCATCGGGCGTGGCGGCGGCAGCAGCCGCTGCGTCGGCACCCGGCGTTTTCTGCGCAAAGGCGGCAGGCCCCGCCAGCATCAGGCCGACGGTCAGAACGGACGTGGAAAGTGCAAGGCGCGAGCCCTTCGAACGCATGGTCATCCTCCCTCTGGCCGGCTGGCTTGCCGGCGCTCACGGGCTTCATTTATGTTACGAACTAGTTCCTGTCAATTTATTCAGAAACGGTGCCGCGCAGGCGATCGACCGTGAACGCAGCCGCCGCGCACAGCAGCAAAGGCACGCAATAGCTTGCAAAAAGCAGCGGCAGCGGGGCCTTGGCCGCCATCAGGTAGCCACCCATCATCGGGCCGATCACCGCGCCGGCACGGCCGATGCCGATGGCCCAGCCCACGCCCGTCGCCCTGATTCGCGCGGGGTAGACCGATGCGGCGAGCGGCCACACGCCATTGTATCCGCCCTGCAACAGCACCCCGATGGCAAAGGCGGCCGCCAGCGTGAGGCCCACCGGCATGGCCACGCTGCCAAACACCAGCATTGCCACCGCCGCGCCGCACAGCATGGTCGGCACCAGCCGCCCCAGCGGCACGCGCACCGCCAGCACGCTCATGCCGGCAGTGCCCACGAATGCGCCGAAGTTATATAGCGCGCCGGCATAGATGCCGTCGGTTTCGGAAAGGCCTGCCTGGATCGAAAGCTTCGTGATCCAGCTGACGATGAAATAAAGGACCATCAGGCCAAAGAACACCGCGCTCCACAGCGCCAGCGTGCGCTTGCGGAAATCCTGCGTGAACAGCGCGCCAACGCTGCCGGCTGCCTGCGCCTGAGCCGCACCGGCGCTTCCCGCCGGCAGGATTGCCAGCGCCGCCGGGAACAGCACCACCGTTACCGCTGCCGCGCCCAGCAACAGCGCGTGCCAGCCGACCACGGGCAGCAGGTGCGCCACGATCAGCCCGGTGAACACGGCTGCGAAGGGATATCCCGCCTGCACGATGCCGACGGCGAGGTTGCGTTGCGCCTCGGGCGCGGATTCGGCGGCGAGCGCGGCCATGGCTGCCAGAACCGTGCCGATGCCCGTGCCCACCACCACGCGCGTGGCAAACAGCACCGGCACCGATGTGGCGAACCCGCTCGCCACCATGCCGGTGGACATCAGCGCCAGCGCGGCCAGGATAATTCGCCGCCGTCCCAGCCGGTCGGCCATGGGCGCGATCAGCATCCCTCCGATCGCCATTCCGATCAGCCCCGCGCTGAACAGCGTGCCCATCGTGTCGGCACCGATGCCCCAGTCCGACTGGATGCGCGGCGCGATGAACGACAGGATCGTCACGTCGATCCCGTCGGCCATGTTGATGGCAAAGCACAGCGCCACGATGGCAAGACCAGTGCGGGTCCACTGCGCCGGACCGGGACCGGCGCAGGCGTTTACGGGGGCAGCCATGTCTTCTCTCCCAAGTGCTTCAACCGGGATGACACGACTGCCGTAAACGCGGGCGCAGCGCCCGCGCGCCGGATCAGTCCTTTTGCGTCACCCAGGCGATAATGATGTCCGCAACCTGCCGCGCCCGCCGCGTCACCGCTTCGGGGCTGGTCATGTCCGTCCCGAAGTTGTGCGCAAAGGTGAACTGGTTGGAAACGTTGTAGAAACTGAGCGCCGACATGCTCATGTGCAGCTCCACCGGGTCGATTCCCTTGCGGAACGTGCCCTCGGCCTCGCCGCGCGCGATCAGGCGTGACAGCAGGTCGATCACCACGCGGTTGCCCGCCGGCAAGCCTTCGATCTGCTTGAGGTGTTCGGCGCGGTGGATGTTTTCATTCATCACCAGCCGGACCAGTTCGGGGTGTCGGGCGTGATAGTGCACGTCGTGCTCGATCAGGCGCCGCAGCGCGTCCACTGCGCTGCCGGTGTCGATGTCCACCTGCCGCTCGCTTTCACGCACCCGGCGATAGGCGCGCTCCAGCACGGCACGATAGAGTTCGTCCTTGCCCTCGAAGTAGTAGTAGATCTTGCGCTTGGTGGATTTGCCCGCGATCTCGTCGATCCGCGCGCCGGCCAGCCCCTTTTCGACGAACTCCTGCGTGGCGATGTCGATGATCTGGTTGATCGCCTGTTCGCGCGCATCGGCGTGCGAGCGGCGCGGCGGCTTCGCCGGCTTGGTGGCGGCGGCTTCGGGCGCGATGTCGGGCGCGGTATCAGGCAAGGGGGGACACTCCTCGGACCGGACGCGAATGCCGTCGCTGCTGCGCATCGCAGCCGCGTCCGTCATCCCGTCCATTCGCGTTCCTTGCCGCATCCGTCCCGCTTTGCACAAGTGCGCAAGGCAATTGCCCGCGCCTGCCGTGCGGCCATTGCTCGCCCGGCTAGCTTCATTTATGGTACGAACTAGTTCCTGTCATTTTTTCTTTTGTCAATGCCGCTGCCGTGATACCGCAAACGCCACGCGCCACCGGATGCTGAATCGTCTGGAAAAAACGGCCGGGACAGGATTGCACGGCATGACCATCACCCCGTTCAAGACATCGATCGCCACCGTTTCGATCAGCGGCACGCTTGATGCAAAGCTTCAGGCGATTGCCGCCGCCGGATATGATGGCGCGGAAATCTTCGAGAACGACCTGCTATCCACGCATCTATCCGCGCGCGACATCGCCGCGATGATGCGCGATCTGGGCCTCGCCTGCACGATGTTCCAGCCGTTCCGCGATCTGGAAGGCCTGCCGGATGCGCAGCGCGCCCGCGCGTTCGACCGGCTGGAGCGCAAGTTCGACGTGATGGAGGAACTCGGCACCGACCTGCTGCTGGTCTGTTCCAGTTGCTCGGCCCTGGCCGATGGCGACCGCGACCGTACGATTGCGGACCTGACCGAAGCGGCCGAGCGTGCGGCCCGGCGCGGCTTGCGCATCGGGTATGAAGCGCTGGCGTGGGGTCGCCATGTTCACGATCACCGCGAGGCATGGGGCATTGTGCGCGATGCCGATCACCCCGCGCTGGGTCTGGTGCTCGATAGCTTCCATTCGCTTTCGCGGAAGATCCCGTCCAGCAGCATCGGTGATATTCGCGCCGACAAGCTGTTCATCGTGCAGGTGGCCGATGCGCCGGTGCTCGACATGGACTACCTCGGTTGGAGCCGCCATTTCCGATCGATGCCGGGGCAGGGCGATTTCCCGCTCGACGACTGGGCCGGTGCCATCCGCAAGATCGGCTATCAGGGGTACTGGAGCCTCGAAATCTTCAACGACCGCTTCCGCGCCGGTTCTGCCAGCGGCGTTGCACTCGATGGCTATCGCTCGCTGCGCCTGCTCGAAGGTGGCATCGCCCGTCCGTCGCCCGCCGCGCCCGCGCTGCCGCCGCGCGTGGAAACCTCGGGCGTGGAGTTCATCGAATTTGCCGCCAGCCACGAAGAGGCCGAGACGCTTGGCGCCATGCTGCGCCCGCTGGGTTTCCGCCCCACCGCGCGCCATCGCGCCAAGGATGTGACGCGCTGGACGCAAGGCCCGGTCAACATCGTCGTCAATTGCGAACCCGAAGGGCTGGCGCACAGCTTCGACGTGGTTCACGGCGCGTCCGTGTGTGCCATCGGGCTGGCCGTGGCGGATGTGCCCGCTGCGCTGGCACGCGCCGATTTCCTGCATGTGCCCCGCTTTGAACAGGCCGTGGGGCCGGATGAATGGCCGATTCCCAGCGTGCGCGGCGTGGGCGGCAGCCTCGTCTATCTGGTCGATGCCGCCACGCGCGATGCGATGTGGGCGCACGAATTCCCGCACCCGCTGGAGGCTTCGGTCGAACCGGTCGTCACCGCCATCGATCACGTCGCGCAGACCATGCAGTACGAGGAATTCCTCAGCTGGCTGTTGTTCTACGTCGCGCTGCTCGACGTTTCGAAGACCCCGCAGCTGGAAATCGCCGATCCGATGGGGCTGGTGCAGAGCCAGGCGGTGGAGAACCCGGATCGTTCGGTCCGCTTCACCCTCAACGGCTCGCTTGCCAGCCAGTCGCTGTCGTCGCGCTTCATCCAGAACTATTTCGGTGCGGGCGTGCAGCACATCGCCTTTGCCACGCCCGACGTTTTCGCCGTGGCCGAAGCCGCGCGGGCTGGCGGGCTGCCCCGGCTGGAAATCCCGCGCAACTACTACGATGATCTTGAGGCGCGCTGGGGCCTTGACCCCGCCCTGATCGAGCGCATGGCTGCGCTCGACATCCTTTACGACCGCGATGGCGAGGCGGAATACTTCCAGTTCTACAGCCGGGCCTTCGCGCGCCGGGTGTTCTTCGAAGTGGTCGAGCGGCGCGGCTACGATGCCTATGGCGCGGCCAATGCCCCCATCCGGCTGGCGGCGCAGGCGCGTCACAAGCCCGACTTTCTGGATTGAACATGCGCACACTGCTTGCCGCTCTGCTGCTCGTCTCGGCTCCGGCCCGCGCGGCCGAACCCGGTCTCGAATTCGCGTTCGAGGAAACCGTTACGCTCGATGCCAATCTCCCGGTCGGGCCGACCCCGCTGGGCACGCGCAATATCGTGCCGATCACCGGCGGCACGTTTGAAGGACCGGGTATTCGCGGCACCGTCGTCGGCGGCGGATGGGACTGGCAGTTGCGCCGCGCCGATGGCTGCCTGCAGATCAAGGCGGACTACATGCTGCGCACCGATGACGGCGCGGTGATCAACGTGGTCAACACCGGCGTCAGTTGCCGGGCCAAGGACCCGCAAGCCGTGGTGCGCACCCATCCCGTGTTCGAAGCGCCGCTGGGCAAGTACGACTGGCTCTCGCAAGGCTGTTTCATCGCCACGCTCGATCCCGCAACGCTGCCAGACGGCCGCCGCGCGGTGCGCATCCGCTTCTACCGCGTCACCTGAAAAATCATAAGAAAAGGAGAGGATCGATGGCCCGCATTCTTCCCGTCGTCGCGCTGGCCCTGCTGGCGACAGCATCGGCGGCGCATGCCGAACGCGTCGTGCCGGTTGGCCCCGAACCCGCGATGGGGGACCGCTTTCCGCAAGTGCCGGTTGCCTTTCCCGATGGGGTGAAGGCCTTTCGTGACGTGACCTATCAGGTTCAGCCCGGATTCCGCCCGCAGATCGTCGACATCTACGTTCCGGCGGGCAAGGGGCCGCATCCGCTGGTGCTGTACATCCACGGCGGCGGCTGGATGGGCGGCCACACCCGGCAATCGGGGGCGTTCGAGAATTTCCCGCAGATGCTCGCCGCCTTCGCCGCCGAGGGCTTTACCGTGGCGAGCGTGGAATACCGCCTTTCGGGCGAGGCACCGTTCCCGGCTCAAATCCGCGACGTTTTTGCGGCGTTGCGCTTTTTGCGTGATCATGCGGCGGACTATCATATCGATCCGGCGCGGGTGGGCGTTTTCGGCGGTTCGGCGGGCGGGCATCTGGCCGCGCTGGCCGGGCTTGCGTGCCGCGAAACCGGGTTAGACCCCGCCTCGACCCACGATACATGCGTCCAGGCCGCCGTCACCTGGTATGGCATTTTCGACATGGCGACCATGCCGCGCATCACGCAGAAGGATTCGGCGGAACAGCGCCTGCTCGGCTGCAAGGATGGCGTCTGCGCGCCCGAAGCGGTGAGGGCAGCCAGCCCGCTGACCTACCTTGATGCGAAGGACCCGCCGTTCCTGATCATTCACGGAACCGACGACAAGACCGTGCCCGTGGCCCAGTCGCAAGAGGCGGAGACCGCGTTCAAGGTGGCCGGCGTGCCGGTCCGGGCGATCTACTATCCCGGCGCAGACCACAGTTTCATCGGCAAGATGCCGGACGATACGCGCAAGGTCTCGCTCGCCGCGATGAACGCCACGTTCGATTTCTTCCACGACAAGCTGGGCGTGGCTTTGCCGCAAAGGAAAAGGCCCGCGCCGTAAAGGGCGCGGGCCTGAGAAGACGGAACGTGGACCGGCGTCACATGGCGACGCGGAAGCCCACCCGGATCGTGTAGTCGGACGACTTGGCATAGTCGGTCTGGCGAATCTGACCGTCGAGCGTCACCACGGTCTTCATCCCCGCATGGACGCCGAAGCCGGCCGAGCCGCTGACCCGCGTCTTGCGGGGGCGCAGCACCGTATCATAGCTGCCGGTGCCGAAATCGCCGCGCAGGGTAAAGGTGTCGACGCTGTACGACAGGCGCTGTTCCAGTTCGCCGCCCACGCGGTAGAACGCGGACTTGCCCACGGGCCCCGCAACGGACAGGCCGGCCACGCCGCCAAGGCGCGTTGCGCCGAACGTGTCATAAGCGAAGGGCGCATCGACCGAGCCGGCACTTGCGCTTTCGGCAAAGGCACGGCGGCTGGCGTTGGTCCAGCTGAGCCCGAGATAGGGCGTGACCAGCGTTTTGCCACCCACGGCCAGACCCCAACCGGCGGTGCCTTCGACGCTCCACGTACGGAACGAACCGTTGGCGACGACCTGATCCGCCGTGCCGACGAGGTTGGCGTGCGAAAAGCGGACCGCATCATGTTTGTACCCCACCGCGATCCGTGCGTTCGGGCCAAGGCCGTCGGCGCGTGCGGCATAGCCGAGGAAGGCCCCGACAAGCGGTTGCAGGCCTGAAACGTCCATCCCTGCGCTGTCAGTTGCCCCGCCGCCCAGTTCGACGAACGCGCCGGCCCGCAGATGTTTGCCGATCCGCTTGGCCGCGACAAACGAGAGCACGGCATCGCTGTGTTCGTTGCCCGATCCGGCGGCGCTGCTGCGCGTGCGGAAGCGGACGCCCGAGCCGAGGCACAACGAGCCGCTTTCGAACGTATCGCAATCCGCATTGCGCACGGCCGCGCTGGTGAGGAAGGCGTTGTTGTCCAGCACGAGATGCTGCGGTTCCGCCATGTCGTAGGCATAGTTGAGCACCCGCAGGTCCCAGTTCAGCCCGGCTTCGTCACCATTGGCATCAAGCGCCATCACCAGACCCGAAACCGGGGCCCAGACCGTGCGTTCGTTGGTGATGTCGGCTGCCGCCACCCCGGTGACGAGGTTGGCATAGCGCTTTGTCGTGTAATCGGCAGTCGGGCCGGTGACGACGCTGACCGTCATGGCCTGTTCGGTGCCCGACCCACTGACGGCCAGCTGGCCATACGAGGCCGCGCCATTGAGCACGGCAACGTACTGTTCGGGCAGGTTGCCGTACAGTGTCAGCGGGCCATCGGCGCTGTCTGCGCCGCCCTGGGTGTTGACCAGACGGGTGATGACCCCCTGGTTGCGGATGCCATAGCTTTCGGTGCCCGCGCCACCCTTGATCGTGCCAAGGTTGATGATGTCGGTGACAGAAGCGCCCGCCAGCACGAGGATGCCCGCACCGCCGCGCGCGCCGGCACCGCCGGCATCGCCGCCCTGAATCAGTCCGGTGTTGGTGATCGCGTTGCCCGCACCCGAAAGTTCCACTGCCGCGCCGCCATCGCCGGCCTGGCCGCCAAGACCGCCAAGGCCGCCGAAGCCGCCAACGCCACCGGTCCCGCCGACCCCGCCAACGCCGCCGCTGCCGCCAAGGCCACCGCTGCCGCCGTTGCCGCCGTTGCCGGACGGGCTGCTGGGTGCGCTCGAAACGCTGAGAGGCGCGCCTGCGGCCCCCGGCGTGCCCTGCGTTGCGGTGGTGCCAGCGCCGACCGCAGTCGCCGTGCCGGCATCGCCGCCGGTGCCGCCGGTTGTGCCGCCGGCGCCGCCATCGCCACTCGTGGCGGTGGATTGGGTGCCCGTGGATGTTGCGTTGCCGCCGTCGCCGCCGTTACCGCCGGTCGTCGATGCAGCCGAACTGCCGCCGGTTCCGCCATTGCCGGCGGTTGCCGTCGATTGGGTGCCAGAGGCCGTTGCCGCGCCGCCGGTGCCGCCTGCGCCACCTGCGGCGTTCGTCGAATCGCCGCCGTTGCCGCCATTGCCACCGGTCGCCGACGCGTTTGTGCCGGTGACCGTGGCAGCGCCACCGTTTCCGCCGTTGCCGCCCGCGCCGTCTACTGCCGCGCCGCCATTGCCGCCCGCGCCGGCGGTGACAGCGGTGTTGTCCTGCGTGCTTGCCGCCGTGCCGCCATTGCCGCCGTTGCCGCCGGCTCCGCTGGTGGCAGGCGTGCTGCCCTGACCTGCAGAGCCGCCGTTGCCGCCAGCCCCGCCATTGCCTTCGGGATTGGAATATCCGGCGCCACCGTTGCCGCCATTGCCTCCATTGCCGCCCGCGCCATCGGTGCCGGCCGTATCGCCCGCCCCGCCAAGGCCCGCCACGCCGGCATCGGCCCCGTTGCCGCCGTTGCCGCCGGTTGGGGTGACGATATCGCCCGCGCCGCCGCTGCCGCCGCTGCCGCCACTGCCAGCGTTGCCGGCGCTGCCGCCATCGCCGCTTTGACCGAACACGGATAGGCCGCCTGCGCCGCCATCGGCGCCGTTGCCGCCAAGGCCGCCGTTGCCGCCAGCACCGCCGCCAACACCGCCGGCACCACCCGTGCCGCCAGCGCCGCCGTTACCGCCAAAGCCGCCGAAGCCGGCATTGCCGGTGCCCAGTGCACCGCCGCCGTCGCCACCGGCTCCACCGGACCCGCCGGCGGTTCCATCTTCGCCCGGCAGGCCAAGGGCGCCTGCCAGTCCTGCGTAGCCTGCGCCACCGTTGCCGCCGGCGCCGCCGTTACCGGCATTGCCGGTGCCCACGGCATAACCGCCGCCGCCGCCCAAGCCGCCGTCGCCGCCCGCGATTCCAAGCGCACCGCTGGCGCCGTTGCCGCCGAAACCGCCTGCGCCGCCATTACCGTCATATCCATCGGCCGCCGTGCCCGCGCCAAGGCCGGAAACACCGCCATCGCCGCCTGCGCCGCCGTTACTGCCGCTTTCCCCCGGAACGATGCCCGAATATCCCAGGCCGCCCGCACCGCCGTTACCGCCATTGCCGCCGATCGCGTCCAGACCGGCCGTTGCGCCGATGCCAAACGCAGCACCGCCAAGGCCGCCGTTGCCGCCGTTGCCGCCCGCGCCACCGTCGGTGCCATCGGTCAGCGGGTCGGTGCCGGCCGCCCCCGCCGCGCCATCGCCGCCGTTGCCGGCGAAGCCGCCGTTGCCGCCGAAGCCGCTGCCCGTGGCCGCGCCGCCGTTGCCGCCGTTGCCGCCGTTGCCACCGGCCATGCCGGGGATGAACGCGCTGTAGCCGTCGCCGCCATTGCCGCCGCTTCCACTGGCACCGTCAAGGCCGGCTGCGCCCGCGCTGGCGCCAAAGCCGCCCGCCGCACCGCCAAGCCCGGCTGCGCCGCCTACGCCGCCATTGCCGCCATTGGGGTTGATGATGCTGCCCGCGGCACCGCTGCCGCCAGCGCCGCCTACGCCGCCAAAACCGCCCGCGCCACCGCTGCCGGCAAGGCCTGCGGCGCCAATGCCAAAGGCTGCGCCGGCAAGGCCGCCTGCGCCGCCGTTGCCGCCGCTGCCGCCGCTGATCCCGTCGCCGCCGTTATCGCCCGGCAAAAGCCCGTCGACCCCGGAGGAGCCATCGCCCCCGTTGCCGCCCGCGCCGCCAAAGCCGCCGCTGCCGCCGTTGCCGGTGCCAATGGCGCCGCCGCCGCTGCCGCCAGCGCCGCCGTTGCCGCCGATCATGCCTGCGATCGTGGCGGAATATCCCGCGCCGCCATTGCCGCCTGCGCCGCCGTTGCCGTCAAGGCCGGCCGCGCCCGCGCTGGCGCCAATGCCTCCGGCCGCACCGCCAAGCCCGGCTACGCCGCCAAGGCCGCCGTTGCCGCCGCTGCCGCCATCGGGGGTAATCGCATCGCCCGCAGCGCCAAAGCCGCCTGCGCCGCCGTTGCCGCCAAAGCCGCCGGCGCCACCGTTGCCGGCAAGGCCTGCAGCGCCGACGCCATAGGCTACGCCGCCAAGGCCGCCCGCGCCGCCGTTGCCGCCGTTGCCGCCGATCGATCCGTCGCCGCCGTTGTCACCGGCCAGGATGCCGTCGATGCCCGCAGCGCCCGCGCCGCCGTTGCCGCCCGCGCCGCCAAAGCCGCCGCTGCCGCCGTTGCCGGCGCCAAACGCGGCCCCGCCGCTACCGCCCGCGCCGCCGTTGCCGCCGATCATGCCTGCAATCGTAGTGGAATACCCCGCGCCGCCATTGCCGCCATTGCCGCCGTCGCCTTCAAGGCCGGTCGAGCCTGCAAGCCCGCCATTGCCGCCCGCACCGACGACGCCGGCTTCGCCGACCTGGCCTGTCGCACCGCCAGTGCCGCCACGGATGGTGCCGGAATTGTTCAGGATCAGGCCCGTGCCCGCGATGCCGGCACCGCCAGTGCCTGCCGCGCCGCCCTGACCGCCAAGGCCGCCCATGCCGCCCTGGCCGCCAAGGCCGCCCACGCCGCCGAAGCCGCCGGTGCCACCGGTTCCGCCGATGCCGCCATCGGCGCCGTTGATGCCCAGCATGCCGGCGCTGCCATCGCCGCCGGTTCCGCCGGTGCCGCCCGTGCCGCCCGTGCCGCCGGTGCCGCCGGTGCCGCCGGTGCCGCCCACGCCGCCAAGGCCGCCCGTGCCGCCAATGCCGCCACGGCCGCCGGTGCCGCCGGTGATGATGATGCCTTCGCCCAGATTGACCGTGGCGTTTTGCGCGCGGAATGCCGTGCCGCCGCTCGAACCGGCGATGCCGGCCGCGCCCGCTTCACCGGTCTGCCCGGTCAGGCCCACGCCGCCGTCGGCGCCGGTCGCGCCCGCGTTGCCCAGCGGGTTCGCGATGGCGAGTGCGCCGCCGCTGATACCCGTCAGGCCCACAGCGCCCGTGCCGCCGGTTCCGCCGATCTCGCCCGTGCCACCGATGCCGCCGGTGCCGCCGGTCAAGCCGATGCTGCCTTGCACACCCGAAGCGCCATTGACCGAAGCGGTAATGTCGCAGGTGGTGTCTTGGCAGCCATAGCTCGTGGCGCGCGCGGAGCCGGGGATGGTGACCGCCGCCGCAACCAGCGTGATGGCGATGGCGTTGATCGAAACCGCGGCCAGCGTCGGACGACGCCCTTTCAGACCGGTTGATGGAATACCTTCTGCGCGGAAAGTATTGGCGAGTTCAGCACTTACGGTGCGGAAAATCTGCGTGTCGGTCATTCAGGGCCCCTCTTCGGCGCGCGAAGGATGGGTTCCGCGCGGTCGATGGATGTATTAACCACAGTAGGGGCCAAATGCTCACGGCTGACCTAGGCAGTTACCCTAGGTGAAGTAACGATTTAGATACTTATGGATTTACGCGAAATTATCCAAAACTTCTTGTATGCAATTGGGCGTATTTGATTTTTTCGAGCTCATTCGCGTGCGATCCGCATGGTGACAATATCAAGACACCATAATGACTGGAAAATATTGCACGCTGTCCGTTCAAAATCGGCAGGCGGCAGCATCGGCAACGCGCCGGCGGCGCGCGCCGCAGCGGCGATCTGCGCGATCGACCTTTGGCTATCCATCTGCGTCACAAGCGCGTGCTGGATCGCATCGAGAGGCATCGCCCAGTCCTGCCGCATCAGGCGATTCCCTTCATGCCTGCAACGGTGGCGCAACATCGGGACGAGGCTGGCGGCATCCGGTGCGGCAAAGTCGATGCGGTAATCGGCCTTGGGCCGGTCGGCATGGCAGGCGATGAAGAAGTGGCAGGCGTTGCGCGTGTTGACCCGCTCCATGATCGACCACTGCCGTGCTTCGGGCAGGGCTGAAAGCGCCGTGGCAAAGGCGCTGCCGGCGGGGCCATGCGGGTAATACGGCGCCTTGAAGAACAGGTCCTGAAAGACCAGACCCACGCCTTCGACCAGCGCGCGGCAATCGTCGATGGTAAAGCTGCGATCCCGTCCGTGCAGGAACGTGTCGATAAGGCCGGCATCGTATTGCAGGTCGGGCGCGACGTTCATGTAGGGGTGGATGGGATGATCGGGCGGCAGCGCGCCAAGGCTCTCGCGCACCAGCCCCAGCGAAGGCGCATCGCGGCCCAGGCCAAGGTCGCGATAGACCGATTGCAGGATTTCCACGCCGATGCGGCCGTACCGCGCATAGAGCATCAGCGCCATGACGCCGTCGGGCGCAAGGCAACTGGCAAGCGCGCGGGCGCCCTGTTCGGGCGAGGCCATGTGGTGAAGCACGCCGGTGGACAGGATCAGGTCGAAGGTGCGGCCCAACGCGGCAGCATCCTCGATCGGCAGGCGGTGCAGTTCCAGATTGTCGAGCGCATAGCGGTCTTTCAGCCAGCGGTGGTGATCGAGCGAGGTCTGGCTGATGTCGATAGCGACGATGCGCGCGCCGGGATTGGTGTGTGCGATTACCGCCGCCTGGTTCGTGCCGCATCCGGCGATCAGGATGTCCATGTCCGGCCGGTAATCGGCGGCTGGCCAGAACAGCGGGTGCGCGTGCGCGGGATCGAACCACTGCCAGTTGTTTTCCAGCCACCCCGGCAGGTCGACGATCGGCTGCGGATAGACCCACTGTTCGTATTGCGCGGAAACCACGTCGGCCAGTGGATCGCCGCCCGCCGGGGCGGGGACGGCCGGGGTTGCGCGTGGGGAACGACGGGAAGCGGTCTTCGCGGTCATGGATCGGCGCCTTTCGCGGCCGCTCCCGCCGGCGAACCCGGGGAGGAGGGCGGAGTGCCAGAAATCCCGCGCTGCCAGTGCAGCCGCAATCCGCATCTGTCCCTAGACCGGCGTCTCAATGATCCATAACGGGCGGATCGCGGGGAGGACATTGCTGCCCTCCACCGCGATCCTGCGCGTTCAGTGGGCCTGAGCGCCCTGTGTCAGGTCCCGGATCTTGTCCGTCAGCGACTTGCCGTCCGCCGACTGGTGGATGCGGCCTTTCAGCACATCGTCCCAGTTGATCAGCGGGTAGAGGTTGTGCTGTTGCGCCTGCTGTTCGAACAACGCCTTCAGCTCCGCCAGCTTGGCCGGGTTCTTGTGGGCAAGGTCGACGCGTTCCGTCGGGTCCTTGTCGATGTTGTAAAGCTCCCATGCGTTTTCATCGAACGGTGTGGTGCCGCCGGGGCTGCCCGCGATGAACGTGTTGGGATACGGCAGCGAGGCCTTCCACCCGTCCTTGTAGATCGCCCGCGAACCGAAAATGTAGTAATACTGTTCGCGGTGGCGCGAAGGCGCGGCGGCGTCGGTGATCGAGAACGCCAGCGAGGTGCCCTCGATCGGCTGCTGCGCGATCCCACGAATGGCTTCCGGCGCCTTGATACCGGTCAGCTCCAGCGTGGTCGGCAGGATGTCGATCACATGGCCGTACTGGCCGCGCACGCTGCCATCGCCCTTGATTTTCGCCTGCCACGACAGGATCAGCGGGTTGCGCGTCCCGCCTTCGCTGTTGGCGTCGGACTTCCAGTGGCGGAACGGGGTATTGGCCGCCTGCGCCCAGCCGAGCGGGTAGTTGCCCTCGATTGCGCTGGCGGTGCCGATTTCGTTGATCTTGCCAAGGTTGTACTTGACGAGGTCGGCCTCGCTCAGCGGTTTTGACACGATGCTGCGGTCCACGTCGCCGTTGGGGCTGCCTTCCTTGGACGCGCCGTTGTCGCCCACGATCACCACGAACAGCGTGTTGTCATACTGGCCGGACTGCTTCAGGTGGTCGACGATGCGGCCGATCTCGTAATCGGTGAAGGTGAGGTAGCCCGCATAAACCTCCATGAAGCGCGCATAGAGCTTGCGTTCTTCGGCCGAGAGCGAGCCCCATGGCTTCACGCTGGGATCGCGATCGGGCAACACGGCATTGGCGGGCAGCAGGCCCCGCTTCTTCTGCTGCGCGAAAACCTGCTGGCGATAGACGTCCCAGCCGGCATCGAACTTGCCCTTGTACTGGTCGCTCCATTCGGCCGCGACCTGATGCGGGGCGTGCGTGGCGCCGGGCGCGTAGTAGAGGAAGAACGGCTTGGTCGGCGCGGCCTTGTGCTGGCGGTCGATATAGCCGATCGCCTTGTCGGTGATCTGTTCGGAAAGGTGCCGGCCGTCGGGCGTCACGTGTGCCTGATCCTCGACAAGATCGGGCTTGTACTGGTCGGTCTGCGATCCAAGGAAGCCGAAGAAGTGGTCGAAGCCCTTGCCCGTGGGCCAGCGGTCGAACGGCCCCGCGTCGGTTGCGTCCTCGTCGGGCGTCACGCCATATTTGCCGACGGCAAAGGTGTTGTAGCCATTGTCGCGCAGGATTTCGGCAATCGTGCCGTCTTCGGACGGCAGGCGGCCGTCCCAGCCGGGGAAGCCCGCCGACAGGACGGTGTGTGAAAAGCCCGAGACATGGACCGACGCCGAATTGCGCCCGGTCAGCAGCGCCGCGCGGGTGGGGGCGCAGATCGCGGTGGTGTGGAAGTTGTTATAGCGCAGGCCGTGATCGGCCAGCGCCGCAAGATTGGGCGTGGCAATGCCGCCGCCAAAGGCGCTGGCGGCGCCAAAGCCCACATCGTCCAGAAGTATCCACACGATGTTCGGCGCGTCCTTGGGCGCCTTGACCGGTTCGGGCCACCATTCCTTCGGTTCCGCCAGCGTGCGGCCGACGGTGCCCTTGTATTCCGGTTGCGGCTGCGCCTGTGCGGCGGCGGTGGTCGATGCGGCAGCTGTGAATGCAGTGGCCAGAGCCGTCATCGAAAGCAGGATATTGCGCTTCAAAGGGTACCCCCGTTCAGATCCCGAAAGGACCGGCGCAGGGCGCGCGCACGCCACCGTGATGAAGGGACGGACGGGCGGCCAAATCGCCGGATTGCCTGGAAAGATTCCCGAGCGTTGTCGCCTTGGGGTCGTTTGCCGCTTTGCACCGGGGCAAGGGCGGCCAGCCGGTCTGGGGCCGGCGTTGAAACTCAACTACATTGATAAAGAAAATGCTGTCAAGCGGGGCGATGCGGTTGACTCAAAAAACTCTACCAAATAAGTAGAAATTGTCGCCGGCATGGTTTCCCGCGACCTGAGGGCCATGATGCGTTCGTTCAATCCGGCGTCGATCCCGGCCGCGCCCGCGGCTGCGCCTTTCCACCTGATGGCCAAGCCCAGCGGGCCTGCGTGCAATCTCGATTGCACGTATTGCTTCTATCTCGACAAGGAAGCGCTGTTCGATCGCAAGCAGGCCCGGCGCATGGCGCCCGATGTGCTGGAAGCCTATGTTCGCCAGACGATCGCCGCCACCCCGGCCGGCGCGCCGGTGCAGTTCACCTGGCAGGGCGGGGAGCCGACGTTGCTGGGGTTCGATTTCTATCGCCGCGCGGTGGAATTGCAGGGTGCGCATGGTAAGGGCCGCGCCATCGAGAACAGCATTCAGACCAACGGTACGCTGATCGATGGCCAATGGGCGGCATTTCTGGCGGAAAACCGGTTTCTCGTCGGCCTCAGCCTGGATGGGCCGGCCTTTGTGCACGATCGCTATCGCCGTTATGCCAACGGCAATCCCAGCCACGCGCTGGTGATGCGCGCGCTGGAACTGCTGCTGGCGCATGGCGTGGAAACGAACGTGCTGGCCTGTGTCGATGCGCACAGCGCGAACCATCCGCTGGACGTCTATCGCTTCCTCAAAAGTGCCGGAGCGCGCTATATCCAGTTCACCCCGGTGGTTGAGCGGCTGGCCGGCGCCGCCGACAAGGCGCGTGGCTTTGATCTCAACGGCCCCGGGCGCGATGCGGATGCGACCGTCGCCGACTTTTCCGTTACCGCGCGCGGCTGGGGCGAATTCCTCGCCACGGTGTTCGAGGAATGGCGGACCAACGACATCGGCACGATGTTCGTGATGAATTTCGAATGGACGCTGGCGGCGTTCATGGGCGCGCCGGGCGTGGTGTGCCACCACCAGCCAAGCTGCGGGCGCGCGCTGATCGCCGAGCATGACGGCAGCGTCTATAACTGCGATCACTTCGCCTATCCGGAATACAAGCTGGGCGATCTGCGCGCCGACAGTCTTGCCGCGATGGTGGATTCCACCGCCGCGCAGGCCTTTGGCCGGGCCAAGCACGAAACCCTGCCCGCGCAATGCCGCCAATGCCCGTGGCTGAAGGGCTGCTGGGGCGGCTGCCCCAAGCATCGCTTCATCCGCAGCGCCGATGGCGAGCCGGGCCTGAACTACCTGTGCGAAGGGTACACGCACTACCTGCAATCGGTGACCCCGTGGATCGCCGCGCTGGCCAGCGCAATCAGCGCGGGGCGCGATCCGGCCTCGATCGCCGGGATGACCGTGCCGGGCTGATCCAAGGTGTGTGACAGGAAAGGGCGCTGGTGCCGGCTGAGGGATTTGAACCCCCAGAGGAGCCGTTTGCGGCGCAGCGCCTCAAAAGACTCAGGCGGTTCTGCATGGAACGACGCTGGTGCCGGCTGAGGGATTTGAACCCCCGACCTTCGGTTTACAAAACCGCTGCACTACCACTGTGCTAAGCCGGCCCACCAATCGCGTGGCACGCGCATAGCCTCACCGGGCGCCGAAGGTCCAGCCCTCCGTTGCGGCAATTTCGTCCGTCAGCCCCGCCGGGTGCCACAACGCGGGATCGTACGCCGCGCCGCGTAGCCACGCGGCGGTAAGGATCGCGTCGCTGCGGTGGTCGTCGATCGGGCCGTTGTGGCCGGCGCCGTGGCTGCCAAGTGCGGCCAGCGCGGTGTCAAGGTCGCTACCGTCGCGGATCTTGGACCGGCTGGCGCTGCGCCCGGCCGCCATCGCGGCGATGGTGGTATAGATTTCACAGATCACCGATCCATGCGGGGGCAGGGCATCGACCGGCCACACGCTCACCCGCCCGCGCAAGGCA
>JBDLVU010000043.1:0-19670 GCA_039804665.1 Pseudomonadota bacterium
GCCTGCGTGCATCACCTGCACCCGCAGCTTCGGATGGCGCGCCAGCAGTTCTTCCAGCAGCAGCGGGTTGCCCGCCGATCCCCGGAAATCGGGCATGGCCACGTTGGCGCGGCCCGATCCGCCCGTGCCCATATGGATCGCCACCGGCACGTCCATCTTCTCTGCCAGCGCAAAGAACTGGTCCACGCGCATGTCGGACGGCGAAATGCCCTGATATTGCAGGCCGATCTCGCCCATCACCTTGAAGCCGTCCTTGCCAAAGGCGACTTCCAGCATCTTCAGGTCCTTCGCCGCGTCGCTCTTGCCCACCGCGCCAAAGGTCGTGCCCGGAATCACCCGCGCAGGTGCGGCGGCAGCCCACGCCTTCACCGCGTCCGGCTCCCCAAACACCACCGCGCGCACGTTCAGCCGCTCCATCTCGGCCAGCACCATCTCGCGATATTTGCCCTTGGGCGCGGGGTAGAGCTTTGGCGTGCAATCTTCCTTCGACCAGCCAAACGGCGCCTCCGGCCCATTGGCCGGGTCCGATGCCTCGAACCGCACCTGGTTGGGGCACACCGGCGCGCCCCACGGCACATCGTCCATTGCGTGCACGTGCACGTCGATCACCGGAGGCACATCCGTGGTGGTATTCTGCGCCAGCGCGGCAGGCGCGGCGCCCAGCAAAACGGCAAAGCTCAGCGGCAGGGTAAAACGCATGGCACGCTCTCCGATCAAAATATGATAGCGCTGTCAAAAATGCGCCATATGGATGGGCCTCTCCCGGCCCACCCCGATGCCTTCAGCGAAGGGCGCTGGCCACCCGCACCGGGGCCTTGCCCGGAAACACCTGTGTGCCGATGGTATCCAGCGCCAGCCGGTAGCTCTTGACCACCAGCGCGAACACCGAAGGGTCGATGCCCTGCCCGGTGATCACATCCCACGTCACGTTCACGGACTTGTCGTCGTTCACCGACACCGCGCCAAAGCGGTTGTCGCGCACGAAGGCGGCGGCCTGCGCCGCGCCAAACGGGCGTTCGGGCATGAACCCTGCGTTGAACTGCAATGACTGGCAGGATTCGTGGGTGATCTCGTTACAATCGTAGAACACCACCAGCGTCTGCCAGCCGCCGATATCGGCCTTCACCAGCGGATCGCCCGAATCGTCCTGGCCCAGCGAGGCCTGGTATCCGGCGTCCTTCAGCGCGGAAACCACGCTTTCGGGCTTCATCGCGGAAACAGGATCGGCGAAAGCCACCGCTGGCGTTGCCAGCAGCGCGACGGGCGCAATTGTCCTGCAAAACGAGTCGAAAACCGACTTCATCCCGAGCATCCTCAATTTATATGTTTATTGAGGACAGGCTCTCACAAAGCCCTGCCACCCGCAAGCGCCCATATCGACGCGCGGATCACCCTTTTTAGGACGCCGCCGCTCAGGCGGAAAGGAACGCCACCAGTTCGTGGCCCATTTCGGGCACCGTCACGCTGCTCATGTGCGTGCCGGGGATCGTCGCGCGGCGGGCTTTGGGAAGCGCTTCGGCCAGCCGGTCGGCCGATCCGTTGTCGTCATCCTTGTCGCCGCACAGCACCAGCGTGGGGCACGTGATGGCCGCCAGCGTTGCGGGCGCGGTGTCCTCCATCGAGCCCAGCAGCAGGCGCGCGGCCACGCGGTCCACGCCCATCGTCTTGAGGAACTGCTGCGACATATAGGCGGGATCGCCGGGGCGGATCGTGCCGAAGCGGTCGATCACGTCCACGAAGAAATCCTTCCGCCTGGCCCAGCCGGCAAGGCCTTCCAGCCCCATGCCCGCCAGCACCAGCCGGCGCGGGGCCATGCCGTTCACCACGCAGCGCGCCGCCGTGCGCGCCCCCAGCGAAAAGCCCACGAGGTCGAAGTCAGTCAGGCCCAGATGCGCCACCAGCGCCTCCGCATCGCGCACCAGCACGTCCGCCGGATAGGCTGCGGCCTCGTGCGGGGCGGCGCTTTGCCCGTGCACGCGCAGATCGGGCATCAGGCATTCAAAGCCCGCCTCAGCCAGCCGCGCGGCGGTGCCGAACTTGATCCAGTTGACCTCGGCCGAGGAAAACAGCCCGTGCAGCAGCACCACCGGGCGGCCTGCGCCCATGCGGTGCAGCGCCAGCCGCGCACCGCCAAAGCCGTCAAAGAATTCCGTGGTCGCCATGGTCATGAAGTGAGCAGCTTGATCCCCGAGGCGAGCAGGACGGCCGCCAGCGCCGGCCGCAGGATATGATCGGGCGAGCGCGAGGACAACAGGCTGCCGATCACCGCGCCGGGCAGCGATCCGATCAGCAGGTTGACCAGCAGCGTGGGGTTCACGTCCCCGATCATCCAGTGGCCAAAGCCCGCCACGAACGTCAGCGGCACGGCATGGGCGATGTCGGTGCCCACGATGCGCGAAACGCGCAGCGCCGGGTAGAGCATCAGCAGCACCGTAACCCCGATGGCGCCCGCGCCGACCGAGGTGATCGACACGGCCACGCCCAGGATCGTGCCGAGCAGAATCGTCGGCAGCACTGCCTTGGCATCATCCAGCCGATCATGGCTTTTCGCAATGACGGCAAGCTTCTTCTGAAACAGCGTCGCGGCGGAGGTCAGGATCAACATCCCGCCAAGGCCGACCAGCAGGACATGCCCGGTTTCCTTGCCAATCTTGCCGAAATACGCGACCGTCAGCAGCGTCACCGCCGCCGCCGGAACGCTGCCCAGCGCCAGCCGGCGCATGATCTTCCAGTCCACCGTCTCGCGCTTGTGATGCACGGCAGACCCGGCAACCTTGGTGATGGAGGCAAACAACAGGTCGGTGCCGACGGCCGTGGCCGGGCTGATGCCAAAGATCAGGACAAGGATCGGCGTCATCAGCGACCCACCGCCAACGCCGGTCAGGCCAACGAGCACGCCCACAAGCAGCCCCGCAAAGCCGTGCAGCACATCCAGGTGTTCGAGCATGCTTCCCCCTTCGGTCCCGTTGACGGGTCCCAACCCTTCCGCGCGCCATACCGGGGGGGACCGGGTGGCTGCAATCGGAATCCGCACAATCTCTATTTTTGTGGTTGGGATTAATTCTTTCTCCCGCGTGAACGCCGGACGAGCGGAGCGTCAGGGAAGGCGAGCCGAGCGCGCGCACGGAACGTCGCCGGCCAGCCCCCGTTGAACGGGCCAAAGGAGTTTTCCCATGTCTCACAATCGCTTGATCGTTTCGCTCGCCACTGTCAGCGCGCTCGCGCTGTCGCTGCCGACCGCCGCGTATGCCGGTAAAGCCGACCGCGCACGGCAGGCCATCGCCGCCGCGCAGGCCAAGATCGACGCCGCCACGACCACCGGCGCCGGCGTGGAAGTGCCGCACCAGCTGGCCGAAGCCAAGGCCGCGCTGGCCCACGCGCAGGAGAACCTCGCCTCGCACCACAAGCCCGAGGCGATCGACGACGCCATCCACACACAGGCGCTGGCCGACGCCGCGCTGGGCGAAGTGCAGAAGCGCAAGGAAGCGTCTGCCATGATGCAGCAGCAGGCCGCGCAGGAGCAGGCGGCACAGGCCAACGCCCGCGCCGATGCCGCGCAGCAATCGGCGCAGGTTTCGGCGCAGCAGGCCGCCGATGCCCGCAATGCCGCCGCCACGGCCGCATTGCAGGCCCAGAGCCAACCCGCTGCGGTAGAGACCACGGTGACGACGCAGGCAGCCGCTCCGGCGGCGCGCACGGCCCATCGTACGACGGTGCGCAAGCGGGTGGTGCGGCACGCGACGCGGGTCGCTCCGGCCACGGCGGCGGTATCGACCACGACCACCGTTTCGACGCGTCCGTAACACGAAACAGGCCCGGCCTGCATGGGTGCAGGCCGGGCCCTGATCGGGTTAGAACGACTTAGGTCGGTTTAGACCCCCCTTAGGTCGTTCTCAACTTTTCACCCCTTTTTGAGGTGGCGGCGGCCCAGCAGCTCGGCAATCTGCACCGCGTTCAGCGCCGCGCCCTTGCGCAGGTTGTCCGAAACGCACCACAGCGAAATGCCGTTGTCGACCGTGCTGTCGCTGCGCACGCGTGAAACGAACGTGGCGAAATCGCCGACGCATTCGATCGGGGTGACGTAGCCACCGTCTTCGCGCTTATCCACCAGCATGACGCCCGGCGCTTCGCGCAGCAGATCCTGCGCCTGCTCGGCCGAGATCTCATTCTCGAACTCGATGGTCAGCGCCTCGGAGTGGCCCACGAACACCGGCACGCGCACGCAGGTGGCGGTCAGCTTGATCTTGGGGTCGAGGATCTTCTTGGTCTCGGCCACCATCTTCCATTCTTCCTTGGTCGAACCATCGTCCAGGAAAACGTCGATGTGTGGGATCACGTTGAACGCGATCTGCTTGGTGAACTTCTTCGGCTCCACCGGATCGCCGACGAAGATGCCGCGGCTCTGTTCGAACAGCTCGTCCATGCCATCCTTGCCCGCGCCGGAAACCGACTGGTAGGTGGCGACGACGACGCGCTTGATCGTGGCGGCATCATGCAGCGGCTTCAGCGCCACGACCATCTGCGCGGTCGAGCAGTTGGGGTTGGCGATGATGTTGCGCTTGGTATAGCCGTCGATGGCCTCAGGGTTCACCTCGGGCACGATCAGCGGCACGTCCGGGTCCATGCGGTAGAGCGACGAGTTGTCGATCACCACGCAGCCCTGCGAAGCGGCCTTGGGCGCATAGATCTTGGTCGGGCCCGATCCGGCGGCGAACAGCGCAATGTCCCAGCCGGTGAAGTCGAAGTGCTCGACGTTCTGCACCTTGAGCATCTTGCCGCTCTCGCCGAACTCGATCTCGGTGCCCTGCGAGCGCGACGAGGCCAGCACGGCGATTTCGTCGCACGGAAACTCGCGCTCGGCGAGGATGTTGAGCATTTCGCGGCCGACGTTCCCCGTCGCCCCCACGACCACAACCCGGTAACCCATGTGTTCACTCCTTCAGGCCCGAAGGCTCGGGCCGGTCCATAGAGGCTGGTTCCAACCAGCCAACAAAAATCGTGCAATTAATGCCCGCTGCCCGCCCCATTACGGTCAAGGAAGCGGAACATCGTCTCGTACAAGTGCTGGCTCACCTTTGGCCCGCTGATGCGGTGGGTGAAGCCGGGATAGAGCATCATCTCGAAGGGCACGGCCTCGCCCTGCATCTTGGCGATGATGGCGGTGGCGTTTTCGAACACCACGTTGTCATCGGCCATGCCGTGAACGATCAGCAGCGGATCGGCGATCTTCTTCGTATCGGCCAGCGCGTTCGACGCCTCATAAACCTGCGGCCCCTCACGCGGATCGCCAAGATAGCGCTCGGTGTAGTGCGTATCGTAAAGCTGCCATTTCGTGACCGGCGCCACGGCCACGCCCGCCGCCCAGGTGCCGGGGTGCGCCTCCAGCATCTTGATGGTCATGTAGCCGCCATAGGACCAGCCGAACGTGCTGATCCGCTTCGGGTCCACGAAGGGCAGCGACTTGAGGTAGTTCACCCCCGCCAGCTGGTCCTCGACCTCGACCGAACCCATCGCGTGCCAGATCGTGCTTTCGAACGCGACCCCGCGATCGCTGGAACCACGGTTGTCGATGGCGAACCAGACATAGCCCTTATCCACCACGGCCTGCGCCAGCGCACCCTGCCACCCGGCATGGACCACGCGCGCATGCGGGCCGCCGTAGTGATAGGTGAACACGGGGTACTGCTTGCCGGGCTCCATCGGCGGGGTGATCATCACCCAGTGCAGATCGGTCTTGCCGTCCGCCGCCGGAATGGTGCCGAACTGCGCCGGGCGATGGCTGGCGAGATAGGGCGCGTAAGGGTGGCTGCCCTCGACCTTGTTCTGTTCGATCCACGCAAGGCGCTTGCCATGCGCGTCGGCCACATAGCTCTGCGGCGGTTGCGCATCGGCACTGCGGGTGACGAGTAGGGTCTGCCCCGCCGCGTCCATCGTCGCGCTGTTATCAAAGCCGCGCTCGGTGAGCCGCTCGATCTTTTCGGGGTGCGCGAGGTCCAGCGCATAGACCTGCCCTTCCAGTACGCCGTCCTTCGTGGCGGTGAATGTCACGCGGCCAGCCTTCTGGTCCACGCCGAGCAGGCCGGTGACCATCCAGTCGCCCTTGGTCAGCTGGGTCCACTGCCCGTCGCGCAAGCGGTAGAAATGGCCGAAGCCATCGCGTTCCGACCACCACAGCAGGCTGCCATCCTTCAAGAAGCGATAATCGTCAGACAGGTTGATCCAGCTCTTTTCGGCGGCGTTTTCGGTAAACAGCACGCGCGATGCGCCAGTGGCGGGATCGACGGCCAGCATATCCAGCCGGGTCTGCGCGCGGTTTTCGCGCTGGACATAGAGCGTCTTGCCATCGGGTGCCCAATCGACGCGGGCGAGGTAGATGTCCTTGTCCTGCCCAAGATCGACCGGCACGCGGCTCTGCCCGTCCGCGCCGATCACCCACAGCGAAATATCCGCATTGGGCGTGCCGGCGGCGGGATAGGGCTGATCGAAGGTCTTGGTGCCCTCGGCGCCGATGGCCGCGCGAGTGACGATGCCGACATGCGCCTCGTCAAAGCGTTCGACCGCAAGGCGCGTGCCTTCGGGCGACCACCAGAACCCCGCCATGCGGTTCATTTCTTCCTGCGCGACGAACTCCGCCTCACCCCAGTGGACGGTGGCGGCGGCTTCCTTGGGCGTGATCGCCAGCGGCTCTGCCCCGCCCTGCACCGGCACCACCCACACGCGGCCATCGCGCACGAAGGCGAGCCTGCCGCCCTTAGGGCTGAGCGCCGGGTTCAGCACGCCGCCGCTGGCGCCAGCAATGGGCTGTACCTTGCCATCCGTCGTGGCGAGGAACAGGTCGCCATCGAGCGGCACAAGCACCGACTTCCCATCGGGCGCCCAATCGTAGCTGACCACGCCCTTCAGGTTGCCGATGCGCTTGCGTTCGCGCTGCATCTTTTCCGCTTCGGACAGCGCGCGGCCGGACGACAGCTTCAGCGAATCGACCAGCATCCGCCAGTGTCCGGTTTCGCGGTCATAGCCCCACAGGTCATAGCGTTCGGCATCGTCATCCCGGTTGCGCAGCAGCGACAGCGTGCGACCATCGGGCGACAGCTTCATGGCGCTGGGCGCCGCGCCATTCAGCGACGGGCTGGCAAAGACGCGTTCGAGCGTCAGCACGGGCCCTTGCCCCGGATTCTGGGCAGCGGTCACGCCTGCGGCTCCCGCCGGTTCGGCATGGGCCGGAACGGCGAGGAAACACGCGGACGCGAGCAGCAATCGGGAGAGCAAGCGCATGACAAGGGCAGGCCTTTCATCAAGGAAACCCGAACGTTACCCCGTTGTCCGTTCGTGTGGGAAGATTTCTGGCAGACAAAGAAAAAGGCGCCCCGGCTGGTGTGCCAGGGCGCCTTCTTACGGTGTTTTCCGTCTCGCGGCGTGGAGCTTCTCAGCCCCTCCTGGTCACTCCGCGCTGGCCTTGGGGGCCTTGCGCTCGGCAATACGCGCCGATTTGCCGGTGCGGCCACGAAGATAGTAGAGCTTCGCACGACGCACGACACCACGGCGAACCACGGTAATCGAATCGATGTTGGGCGAGTAGAGCGGGAACACGCGCTCCACGCCTTCGCCGAACGAGATCTTGCGAACGGTGAAGTTCGAGCCGAGGCCACGGTTCGAACGCGCGATGCACACGCCTTCGTACGCCTGAACACGGGTGCGTTCGCCTTCAACGACGCGCACGCCAACGCGCACGGTATCGCCTGCGCGGAACGCCGGGATTTCCTTCTTCGCCTTGAATTCGGCGATGGCTTCAGCTTCAAGCTGCTGAATCAGGTTCATTTTTCAATCGTCCTGTCTTCCACGCTGCGCACCAGAGGCAGACTGGACCCGAACGCCAGTGTGGCGCTCCCAAAGGTCCGGCCTGCGTAGCCGTGTATCGTCTTCCGAACAGCGTTTCCGCCATCCTGCGATTTTCGCATGATCCCCCGATCGCAGCACTTCAGGGATCGTGCGCCCTTCCCATTCAACGGGCCGGGTATAGTGCGGGTATTCAAGGAGGCCGTTCTCGAACGACTCCTCATGCCCGCTGGAAGCCGCGCCCATTACGCCGGGAAGCAGGCGAATGCAAGCGTCCAGCAGCATCAGCGCGGCGCATTCCCCGCCCGACAGGACGATATCACCAACCGACACTTCCTCGACATCGCGCCCTTCGAAGATGCGCTCGTCAAATCCTTCGAACCGGCCGCACAGCACGATGACACCGGGGCCGTCCGCCAGCGCGCGCACGCGCTGTTGCGTCAGGGGCTTGCCGCGCGGGGTCATGGCGATCACCGGGCAGCCGGGATGGCGTCCGCGCGCATGGTCGATGGCCTTGGCCAGCACGTCAACGCGCAGCACCATCCCTGCCCCGCCGCCGGCGGGCGTATCGTCCACGGTCTTGTGCTTGTCGGCCGCGAAATCGCGGATCTGGATGGCGTCCATGCCCCACGTGCCTTCACGCAGCGCACGCCCGGCCAGACTGACGCCCAGCGGGCCGGGGAACATCTCCGGATAAAGCGTGAGGACGGTGGCGGCGAAGGTCATTTGCGCGCCGTGCGCGTGGCGCGAAGCGCGGCGGGGAGGCCCACCAGCAGCGCCACGATCAGGCCCAGCGCGAACACCGCGCCCAGCGGCACCAGCGTGGTAGCGTGGTAGGTGCGCCACACGGCGATGAGGCCGGGCGTGACGGGCAGGAGTCCGGCAGCAAGCGCGGCGAGGCCAACGCGGCGGCGGCGCGAGAATGTGGGGTAGAGCGTAGCGAGGCCGGCCGACGCGATCGTGGCCAGCACGGCGGGCAGCACGATCAGGATCACGACGACGAGAAACAGCGACACCGGGTCAGTCCGCGGCGTAGGCGGCTTCGATCACCAGCCGGTCTTCGTTCCATTCAGGGATCGCTTCCGGACGCATCGGGACCATGAAGCGCTTGCCGGATTCGCGGCGAATTTCGACGACATCGCCCGCGCCGTAGTTGTCGACGGCGATGCATTCGCCCAGCGCCTCACCCGTGGTGGAGACGGCGGGCAGGCCGATCAGGTCGGCGTGGTAATATTCGCCATCCGCCAAAGGCGGCAGGGCGGAGCGGGGCACGGTGAGCGCGGTGCCGCGCATCTTTTCGGCCGCGGTGCGATCAGTGATTTCGGCAAAGCGGGCGATGGCGCCGCCCTTGCCATCATCCTTGACCTTTTCCAGCGTGAGGCTGGAATCGTTGAAGGCGCGGTAACGCTTGAGCGTCCCCGCGCCTTCTCCGAACAGCTTGAGGCGGACGTCGCCCGTCACCCCGTGCGCGCCAGCAATAGCCGCGAGTGTGACGGGTTTGTCCTTCAAGATCAGGCTTCCGTGGCTTCGTCAGCAGCCGGAGCCGCTTCTTCAGCAGCAGGGGCTTCTTCAGCCGGGGCCGGAGCAGCGGCAGCAGCGGCGGCTTCAGCAGCAGCGGCTTCGGCAGCTTCAGCGGCTTCGCGGGCCTTGTCAGCCTTTTCCTCGGCGCGGTCCTTGGCCTTCTTGCCGGGTTCACCCTTGTTGGGGTTCACGGTGGCGGTGCGTTCCTTGATGCCGGCCTTGTCGAGCATGCGGGCAACGCGGTCGGTCGGCTGGGCGCCAACGCCGATCCAGTAGCGCACGCGGTCTTCGACCAGACGCACGCGGTTGGCGTCGTCCTTGGCGAGCAGCGGGTTGTAGGTGCCGACCTGTTCCAGGTACTTGCCGTCGCGCGGGGCGCGGCTGTTGGCAACGACGATCTTGTAATAGGGGCGCTTCTTGGAACCGCCGCGCGACAGACGCAGAGAAACAGACATTGTGACTACCTTTCCAGAAATTCCGTAAAACTTACTTCTTCTTCAGCAGGTCACCCAGGTTCGAGGGCATTCCGCTCCCCAATCCCGGCAGACCGCCAATTCCTCCGGCACCGCCCATACCGCCCAGACCGCCCCCAAGGCTGCCCAGGCCACCCGGCCCCATCTGCTGGTCCAGACCCGGCATCGCCGCGCCCATGCCGCCCTTGCCGAACAGCGCGCCAAGGCCCTTCAGACCGCCCATCTTGCGGATCTGCTTCATGGCCTTGGCCATTTCCATGTGCATCTTGATCAGCTTGTTGACGTCCTGCACCTGCGTGCCCGACCCCTTGGCCACGCGGATCTTGCGCTTGGCGTTGAGCAGTTCGGGACGGGCGCGCTCCTGCGCCGTCATCGAGCAGATGATGGCGTCCATGTGGAGCAGGACCTTGTCGTCCATGCCCGACTGCGCCATCGCCGTCTTGGCCTTTTTCATGCCCGGCATCATGCCCGCCAGCGCGCCAAGCCCGCCCATGCGCTGCATCTGCTGGAGCTGCGTGCGCAGGTCGGTCATGTCGAACTGACCCTTGGCCATGCGCGCGGCCAGCTTTTCGGCCTCGTCGGCCTGAATGGTCGCCGCCGCCTTTTCGACGATGGAGACGATGTCGCCCATGCCGAGGATGCGGCCCGCAACGCGTTCGGGCTGGAAGGCCTCGATCGCGTCGAGCTTTTCACCCGTGGCGGCGAACTTGATCGGCTTGCCGGTGACGGCGCGCATCGACAGCGCCGCACCGCCGCGCGCATCGCCGTCCATGCGGGTGAGCACCACGCCGGTAAGGTCGACTTCGCCGGCGAACGACTGCGCCACGTTGACCGCGTCCTGACCGGTCAGCGAATCGAGGACGAGCAGCGTTTCCTTCGGGTTCGAGACCGCGGCCACGGCCTTCATCTCGTCCATCAGGGCCTGATCGACGTGGAGGCGGCCCGCGGTATCGAGCAGCAGCACGTCCACGGCCTGCAGCTTTGCCGCGTTGATCGCGCGGGTGGCGATTTCCACCGGCTGCTGGCCCGAAACGATCGGCAGCGTGGCAACGCCCGCCTGTTCGCCAAGCACCGCGAGCTGTTCCTGCGCAGCCGGGCGATTGACGTCGAGCGACGCCATCAGCACCTTCTTGCCGCGCTTTTCCTTGAGCAGCTTGGCGATCTTGGCGGTGCTGGTGGTCTTGCCCGAGCCTTGCAGGCCGACCATCATGATGACGACCGGCGGCGCGGCGTTCAGGTCAAGGTCGGCCGCTTCCGAGCCGAGCATCTCGACCAGCGCATCGTGCACGATCTTGACGACCTGCTGGCCGGGGGTGACCGAGCGCAGCACCGACTGGCCGACGGCCTGTTCGGTCACGTTGTCGACAAAGCGGCGGACCACGGGCAGCGCCACGTCGGCTTCGAGCAAGGCGATTCGCACTTCGCGCATCGCGGCGCGAACGTCGTCCTCCTGCAACGCGCCGCGGCCGCGCAGACGGTCGAAGACCCCGCTCAGCCGGTCTGAAAGACTATCGAACACGCTGCAACTCCTGCACAAACCCCGACCGGCAGCCGCAAAACGCCAAAAACGCCGGTGGGCGAAACCTCGCCGACCAGCGTGGGCGTCAACATCGGATGCCGACACGAAAATAGGTGAATCGCCCACCGCAAGGCAGGCCAATCCGCCGCGCTCCTACGCACCTTCACCGGTAAACGCAAGCACCTCGCCATCGCGCGACCGGACCGGAGGAACGCGGCAACGCGGTCTTAACCAAAATTTCAGGACACTTTCCCTAAAGTCCGACCATGCCGTTCCTGGCCGGGACGGCCGCATCAGGGGATATGGACAGCCGCGCATGACCATGCCGGATCACACGAACACACAGGACGATCGGCGCCAGGCCGATGCCGGCCTTGAAACCGCAGAGCGCGACGTTGTTGCGCTGGGCATCATCGTGGCCGCGATCATCCTGTTCGTGGGTACGGGATCGTCGGTGCTGACGCAGATCGTCCGGTCCTATCTGTTCCACGAGGCGAATGCCGACGCGCTGCTGGGCAGCGCGCTGATCCTGAACATCGCGCTGATCATCTTCGGCTGGCGCCGCTATGCCGAACTGAGCCGAGAAGTGGGCGAGCGGCGCAAGGCAGAGCAGACCGCGCATCGGCTGGCGCAGACCGACGCGCTGACCGGGTGCCTCAACCGCCGCAGCCTTGACCCGGCGATGGAAGACCTTGTCGAAGCCGCGCGCGCGTGCCGGGGCGAGGTCGTGGTGATGATGCTCGACCTCGACAAGTTCAAGCGATCGAACGACTTGCACGGCCATCAGGCGGGCGACGAAGTGCTGATCGAAACCACGCGCCGCCTGCGCGCGCTGCTGCCCGACCGTTCGGTGCTGGCGCGGCTGGGCGGCGACGAATTCACCTGCGCGCTGATGTTCGATGGCGAGGTGACCGAAGCGACCGCCGACGCGATTACCGACACGCTGGTTGGGCGCATCAATGCATCGGTGGCGCGCCCGATCACCACCAACGCGGCGGCGATCGAGGTGACCGCCTCCATCGGGCTTGCCCGCAGCGGGCCGATTGCGCCGAGCGCCGACCCGCGCGTTCTGGCGCAGGATCTGCTGCACCACGCCGACCTTGCCATGTATCAGGCCAAGAAGGCTGGCCGCGACCGCGCCTGCTGGTTCGAGCCGAGCATGGAAAAGGAACTGCGGTTCCGCAGCGAGCTGGAAGCGGGCATCCGCGAAGGGCTGGCGCGGGGCGAGTTCGTGCCGTTCTATGAAAAGCAGGTCGATATCGAGACCGGCGAGATCGTGGGCTTCGAAATGCTGGCGCGCTGGAATTCGCCGCGCCACGGGCTGGTGAACCCGGAAATCTTCATTCCGGTGGCCGAGGAAATCGGCCTGATTTCCGACCTTTCCGAAGCGCTGATCGCCCGCGCGCTGCGCGATGCGCGCGAATGGGACCCGCGCCTGACGCTGTCGGTGAACATCTCGCCGCTGCAGATGCGCGACCCATGGTTTGCGCAGCGCATCCTGAAGCTGCTGGTGGAAGCCAATTTCCCGCCCGAGCGGCTGGACATCGAGATCACCGAGACCTGCCTGCACGAGAACATCGGCGTGGTGCGTTCGCTGATCACCAGCTTGCGCAACCAGGGCATCCGCATCAGCCTGGACGACTTCGGCACCGGCTATTCCAGCCTTGCGCAGTTGCGCACCCTGCCCTTCGACCGCATCAAGATCGACCGCAGCTTCGTATCCACGCTGGGCCAGAACAAGGACAGCGCGACGATCATCGAGGCGATTTCCTCGCTGGGACGCGGGATGGACCTGCCGATCACCGCCGAGGGAATCGAAAGCAACGAAGTGGTGGAAGCGCTGCGCAAGTACGGCGCGTTCAAGGGTCAGGGTTATCTTTATGGCCAGCCTGCGGACGCCGGCAGCGTGCGCGCCGAACTGGCAACGCAAGGCCTGCTGGCCGCAACGCAAGCGGCCACCGCGCCGGGCAACGCCAGCGAAGGGCCGCCGCGCGCCGTGAACGGCTGAGTTTCCGGCCCGATTTTCAGTCACCCGGCGGTTGCGCAGGGCCTGCGGCACGCCTAAGTCGCGCGCCATGCGCGTTCCCTTTCGCAAGATGCACGGCCTGGGCAACGATTTCGTTGTCATCGATGCCCGCACCACGCCGCTGGCCATGACCGGGCGGCGCGCCGCCGCGCTGGCAAACCGCCGCACGGGCGTGGGCTGCGACCAGCTGATCGTGCTGGAGCCGAGCGAGGCCGCGGACGTGCGGATGCGCATCTTCAATCCAGATGGCAGCGAAGTGGAAGCCTGCGGCAACGCCAGCCGCGCGGTGGGCCTGCTGCTGGGCGGCACGCAAGCGATCGAGACGCTGGGGGGCGTGATCGAATCGGTGGTCGGTGCCGAAGGGATCAGCGTGGACATGGGCGCGCCGCGCTTTGACTGGGATGCCATTCCGCTGGCCTATGCGATGGACACGCTGGCCATGCCGGTGGGCTGGGAAGACCTGGAAACCCCCAGCGCGGTGAACGTGGGCAACCCGCACGTGATCTTTTTCGTGCCCGATACGAACGCGGTGGACCTTGCCCGCCTTGGCCCGCTGATCGAGACGGACCCGCTGTTTCCCGAACGGATCAACGTGAACGTGGCAAGCGTGATCGGACCGGATCACCTGCGCCTGCGCGTGTGGGAACGCGGCGCCGGGCTGACGCAGGCCTGCGGCACGGGCGCGTGCGCCACCGCCGTTGCCGCCATCCGCCGCAAGCTGACCGGCCGCAAGGTAACCGTGGAACTGCCCGGCGGGCCGCTGGTGATCGAATGGCCCGAAGGCGGGAATATCCGCATGACCGGCCCCGCCGCCACCAGCTTTGAAGGCGCGTTCGAGGATGCGGACTACCCCGCGTGAGCGGTGAGGTGGTGACCCTTGGCTGCCGCCTGAACCTTGCCGAGAGCGAGGCGATCCGCGCGATGCTGGAGGGGGCGGAACGGCCGACGGTGGTGGTCAATTCCTGCGCGGTCACAGCCGAGGCGATGCGCCAGTCGCGCCGCGCGGTGCGCCGCTTGCGCCGCGACCATCCCGATGCGCGGCTGCTGGTAACGGGCTGCGCCGCCACGATCGAGCCGGACAGCTTTGCCGCGATGGCCGAAGTGGACGGGGTGATCGCCAACCCGGCCAAGCTGGCCCCGGCAAGCTGGGGCGCAGGCCCGTCGATTGCCCCGCGTGCTTCGGACGTTCACACCCGCGCCTTCGTGCCGGTGCAGACCGGTTGCGACCATGCCTGCACGTTCTGCGTGATCCCGCAGGGGCGCGGGATGAGCGTTTCGACGCCCGTGGCCGAAGTGCTCGCCACGGTGGAGCGCCATCTGGCGCTGGGCGCGCGCGAAGTGGTGCTGACCGGAGTGGACGTGACCGGATGGGGCGCGGACCTGCCGGGCGCGCCGAAGCTGGGCAGACTGGTGGGGGCGATCCTTGCCGCGTTTCCGGAATTGCCGCGCCTGCGCCTGTCCTCGCTCGACGGGGTGGAGATCGACGACGAGCTGTTCGCGCTGATCACCGGCGAGGCCCGGGTGATGCCGCACGTGCACCTTTCGCTGCAATCAGGCAGCGACATGGTGCTCAAGCGGATGAAGCGACGCCATTCGCGCAAAGATGCCATCGCGCTGGCGCAACGGCTGCACGCCGCGCGGCCCGGGATTGCGCTGGGGGCGGACCTGATCGCGGGCTTTCCCACCGAGGATGCCGCGATGCATCAGGACAATGTATCGATCGTGCGCGAATGCGGGATCGTGCACGGCCATGTGTTTCCCTATTCCCCCCGCCCCGGCACGCCCGCCGCGCGGATGCCGCAGGTTCCGCCGCCGCTGGTGCGCGAACGCGCAGGGCACGTGCGCGCGGCGGTGGCCGCCGAACGGGCGCGCTGGCTGGAAACTTTGGTCGGCCAGCCAGCGCAAGTGCTTGCCGAACGCGATGGGACCGGCCATGCCCCCGATTTCGCCCCCTATCGCCTGCCCGAAGGCACCGCGCCGGGGAGCATCGTGACAATTACGCCGACAAGGATCATCGAAGGAATGCTGGCATGAGTGGCGAAAGCTGGTCCGATCGTCTTCTCGGCGGCTTCCGCAAGACCTCCGAGCGGCTGGCGGGCAATCTGGCCGGCTTTGGCGGAGCCACGCGGCTGAGCGCGGAACAGCTCGACGATATCGAGGATGCGCTGATCCTGTCGGACCTTGGCCCAAAGGCGGCGGGGCGCATCCGCGAGCGGCTGGCCGGGCAGCGGTTTGAAGGCGGTCTGGACGATGCCACCTTGCGCGCCGCCGTAGCCGAGGAAATCGCCGCGATCCTGCGCCCGGTGGCAAAGCCGCTGGAAATCGTCGCGTTCCCGCGCCCGCAGGTGATCCTGGTGATCGGGGTGAACGGATCGGGCAAGACCACCACCATCGCCAAGCTGGCGCACCTGTTCCAGGAACAGGATTATGGCGTGATGCTGGCCGCGGGCGACACGTTCCGCGCCGCCGCCATCGGCCAGCTGAAGGTGTGGGCCGAACGGCTGGGCGTGCCCATCGTCACCGGACCGGAAGGCGGGGATCCAGCCTCGATCGTGTTCGACGCGGTGAAGGCCGCGACCGACACCGGCATCGACGCGCTGATCGTCGACACCGCCGGACGGCTGCACAACAAGCGCGAGTTGATGGACGAACTGGCCAAGGTGCGCCGCGTGCTGGGCCGGCTGAACCCGGAAGCGCCGCATGACGTGGTGCTGGTGCTGGATGCCACCAACGGCCAGAACGCGTTGCAGCAGATCGAAATCTTCAAGGAAGTGGCCGGCGTGACCGGCCTGATCATGACCAAGCTGGACGGCACGGCGCGCGGCGGCGTGCTGGTGGCGGCGGCCGAGCAATACGGGCTGCCGATCCATGCCATCGGGGTGGGCGAAAAGATCGACGACCTGCGCCCGTTCGATCCCGACCTTCTGGCCAAGGTGATCGCGGGGGTGTTCCAGTGAGCGAACAGGGCAAAAAGGCAGCCTCGTCGTGGGTCAACCTTGCGGTCGATTACGGGCCGCTGCTGGTGTTTTTCCTGACCTATCGCCAGTTCAGCCCCGGCGACAAGGGCGGGCTGGGCGTGGTGGTGGCGGTGACCAAGGGCACCATCGCCTTCATGATGGCGACGGTTGTTGCGCTGATCGTCTCGAAATGGCGGCTGGGCAAGATTTCACCGATGCTGTGGCTGTCCTCCGGGCTGATCATCGGATTTGGCGCGCTGACCGTATTTCTCGGCGATCCGTTCTGGATTCAGGTGAAGCCGACGGTGATCTACCTGCTGTTCGCGCTGTTCCTGCTGGGCGGATGGTTGCGCGGGAAGCCGCTGCTGCGGGTGCTGTTGCAAAGCGCGTTCGACGGGCTGGACGATGCCGGCTGGATGAAGCTTTCGCGCAACTGGGGGGTGTTTTTCCTGTTCCTTGCGGGACTGAACGAGGTCTTGCGCCACACGCTGAGCTTTGACGGCTGGTTGCAGGCCAAGCTGTGGGGCGTCACCGCCCTGTCGTTCCTGTTCACCTTCGCGCAGATCCCCATGCTGCTGCGCCACGGGCTGGGCGAAGAGGGTGCGAGCGAGGTGGAGGAAAATCCGCCGCACGATTGAGGCATTTCACCGCATTGCAATTTTGTGTGACAATCGGCACACACCCCCTAGTATGCGCATCGACCGTCTGCCGGGGCTCCTGCTGCGGGCGATAACAATGGCATAGGGGGAAATGGAAATGGCCAAGCTCTTCGGAAATCTCAATCTTGTGTTCGGCGTGGGCGTTCTCGCCGCGATCGCCGTGATGCTCTCCTTCGCGGGCAGCGCACCGGTGGACGCCAATTCGGTGCTGCGCTGGATGCACGTGTTCTTTGGCGTGCTGTGGATCGGCCTGCTGTATTACCTGAACTTCGTGCAGGTGCCGACGATGCCGTCGATCCCGGCGGAGCAGAAGCCGGCAATCATCGGCCACATCGCACCCAAGGTGTTCTTCTACTTCCGCTATGCGGCGCTGTTCACCGTGCTGACCGGGCTCGGCATTGCCACGGTTGATGGCTATGCCCAGCAGGCCATGACCTTCACCGGCGAAGGCAACGTGAACCTGATCGGCGCCGGCATGTGGATCGCGCTGGTGATGGCGTTCAACGTGTGGTTCATTATCTGGCCCGCCCAGAAGAAGATCCTCGGCATCGTGGAAGCTTCGGCTGAGGAAAAGGCTGCCGCCGCGCCGCGCGCCCTGATCGCCAGCCGCACCAACCTGCTGCTGTCGCTGCCGATGTTCTACTGCATGGTCAGCGCCAACCTCGGCTGATCGCTGCCAGATCGATATACGCGCAACGGCGCGGCACCTCCGGGTGTCGCGCCGTTCGCTTTTGCAGGAACCGCGCCCGTCCCCAAGCGTTCCCCGCGCGATCCACTACGGACGGAGAATTCCTACCCATGCGCAAAACTTCGCTGATTGCCGTTGCCGGCGCCTTCGCCCTTGCCACCTCGCTTGGCGCCTGTTCGCAAAAGACGCAGGACGCCGCGTCCGACACCGCATCGTCTGCCGCTGAAGACGTGGCGACCACCGCCAGCGACGTGAAGGACACCGCCAGCACCAGCGCCGACGCCGTGGGCGATGCCGCCAGCAAGGCCGTGGACGATGCCGGCGCTGCGGCCGACAAGGCGGCTGCGAACGCCAAGGTCGCTGCTGACAAGGCCAAGGTCGCAGCCGACAAGCTGGGCGAAGGCGTCAAGCAGGGCGCGGCCAACGCCAACGCCACGCTGCACAACGAACCCACCACCAAGGCCAACTAAGGCCTTTGCGGAACGCACTCTAAAGCAGCCGGGCCAATGCCTCAATCACGCGGCCCGGCGCATAGGGCTTGGACAGAACGGTGATGTGGGCGAATTCGTCCTCGACGCCGCCATAGCCGGTTGCGATCACAAAGGGCACGCCCCGCGCGGCCAGTGCCCGGGCCACGGGCGCCCCCGGTTCGCCGCCAAGGTTCCAGTCCAGCACCGCTGCATCGATGCCGTCGCGCCCGGCCAGTTCCAGCGCCTCGGCCAGCGAACCCGCCGGGCCAAGCACCTCGGCACCTTCGTCCTCGATGATGTCGGCCAGCATCGCCGCCACGATGAATTCGTCCTCGACCACAAGGATGGTTCGCCCCGCGATCATGCCGGCTGCCCCAGCGGGAAATCCATGGTGCAATGCAGGCCACCGGGATCATAGGCGACCTTCGCCTGCCCATGCATCTGCCGCTCTACCGCGTCGCGGATAAGCCGCGAGCCAAA
This sequence comes from Pseudomonadota bacterium, assembly GCA_039804665.1. Lineage (GTDB taxonomy): Bacteria > Pseudomonadota > Alphaproteobacteria > Sphingomonadales > Sphingomonadaceae > Novosphingobium. Next base: position 18,630 of record JBDLVU010000043.1, read on the forward strand.
GCCCTGCCGCGTGGGCGGCCCTACCGGTGGCCCGTGCCGCTCCTGCCAGTCCAGCCGCAGCCGTGAACAGGTTTCGTCCAGATGCCAGCGGATATCGACCGTGCCGCCGGGCACGGACAGTGCGCCGTATTTCATCGCGTTGGTCGCCAGTTCATGCAGCACCATGACAAGCTGCACCGTGGGCTCTGCCGGGACGATCACATCGGGGCCGTCCAGCCGCAGTCCGCTTTCGCCCACGGGGCCGCAGATGGCCGTGCCCTCGCGCACAAGATCGCCGATGGACGTGCCGCCCCAGTTGGCACGGCTCAGCGCGGTATGCGCCGCAGCCAATGCGGCCAGCCTTTCATTGAACGTGGCGACGGGACCGGACGGCAGGCCGCTGCCGCGAAAGGTCTGAAAGGCCATGGCCTGCACCACCATCAGCGTGTTTTTCACGCGGTGGTTCAATTCCTCGATCAACAGCCGGGTGCGATCTTCCAGCAGGCGGCGCTCGGTAATGTCGATGCCGGTGGATTGTGCCACCAGCAGGCGCCCGTCCGCATCGAATTCAAGGCCATGGTTGCGCCACAGCGTCCAGCGCGGGCCGCCGGGCGTGTCCAGCCGGTTCTCGATGGTAATTTCGGGATGGTCACGGTCAAGGCTCGCCAGCTGGGCCTGAACCCCCGCCCGGTCCTCGCCAAGGATGAAATCCCACAGGTTGCGCCCCGCAATCGCTTCCGGCGACTGCCCCAGCATCTGCGCGTAGGCGCGATTGGTATAAAGGATGGTGCCGTCTGCCCGGAAACGACACACCATTTCAAGCTGCGCGTCGAGAATCTCGCGCAGGACGGCAGCATTGTGCATCACGGCGCGTCAGTCCCCCGGCCCATGGCGCAAACGTTAACACATTGGCGGACGCTGCCAATAGCATATGCGGTCAACCGTGCAGGGACGGGGGGCTACCTAGGCTGTAGACTCATAAACACGAAGCCACAGACGCATTGAAGCGAGTTGGACCATGGCGAGGAAGTTCTCAGCCAGCTTGTCGTAGCGGGTGGCGAC
>JBDLVU010000044.1:0-19198 GCA_039804665.1 Pseudomonadota bacterium
AAGCGCCCATTTCCAGATAGCTGGCGATCATGTCGCCCCGGCCGATGCCACCGGCAACGAACACGACGTGTTCCGCGCTGAGTTCAGGCAGGAATTCCTGCGCCAGCACGCTGGTGGAAACCGGGCCGATGTGGCCCCCCGCTTCGCTGCCTTCGATCACCAGCGCATCGCCGCCGCTGCGCAGCAGTTTCTTGGCCAAAGCCAGCGTGGGGGCGAATACGATGACTTTCGCGCCAAAGGCCTTGATCGCTTCCACGCTGCCCTTGGGCGGTATGCCGCCGGCCAGCACCACGTGGCTGACGCCGTGCTTTTCACACACGCCGATCAGGTCGAACAGCGCAGGGTGCATGGTAATCAGGTTCACGCCGAACGGCTTCTGCGTGAGAGCCTTGGTGGCGGCGATTTCCGCGTCCAGCAGTTCGGGCGTCATCGCCCCGCAGGCGATCACGCCAAAGCCACCGGCATTGCTGATGGCGGAAACGAGGTTGCGTTCCGAAACCCAGCTCATCGCCCCGCACAGGATCGCGTATTCGCTGCCGAGGAACTGGGCGCCGCGCTGCATCAGCGCCGAAGTCTTGGGATAGCTGGTCATGCCGGAGCGCTTAACCGCCGGATCGCCCGGCGGCAAGCGCGTGCCGTTGCGCAGCCACCGGGCCATGACCGGCCCGGCGGTGCGATAAGCAATTCAGCCTTATTCGGCGTCCAGTTCGTATGCGGTGTGCAGCACGCGCACGGCCAGTTCGGTTTCGTCCTGATCGATCAGGACCGACACCTTGATTTCGCTGGTGCTGATCGCCTGCACGTTGATGCCGCGATCGGCCAGCGCCTTGAACATGGTGGCGGCAACGCCCGCGTGGCTTTTCATGCCGACGCCCACGACGCTGATCTTGGCCACCTTGTCATCGCTGATCATGCGATAGAAGCCGATCGCTTCCTTCTGTTCTTCCAGCAGCGTCTGCGTGCGAAGCAGGTCTGCCTTGGGCACGGTAAAGGTGACATCCGTCTCGCCCTTGTCCTTGGCGATGTTCTGGATGATCATGTCGACGTTGATGTTGGCTTCGGCCAGCGGCGCGAAGATCGAGGCGACCGCACCGGGACGATCCGCGATGCGCGTCAGGGTGACCTTGGCCTCGTTCTTGTCGGCGGCGATGCCGGTGATCAGCTGGCGTTCCATTTCGAGTCCTTCAAGCTCTTCGTCAGAGACGATCATCGTGCCGGGGATGGTGTCGGCGGCGGGGGCATCGTCGTCTATGAACGACGAGAGCACCTGCACGCGCACGCCTTCCTTCATGGCAAGGCTGACCGAGCGGGTCTGCAGCACCTTCGAACCGACCGAAGCCAGTTCGAGCATTTCTTCGTAGGTGACGTTCTTCAGCTTGCGCGCCTTGGCCACGATGCGCGGGTCGGTGGTATAGACGCCGTCCACGTCGGTATAGATGTCGCAGCGATCGGCCTTCACCGCCGCCGCCACGGCCACGGCCGAGGTATCGGAACCGCCACGGCCCAGCGTGGTCACGCGATTGTCGGCGGTCAGGCCCTGAAAGCCCGGGATCACCGCGATCTCGCCCGCCGCCATGCTGGCCAGCAATTCGGGCGAATCGATCGTTTCGATGCGCGCCTTGCTGTGCGCATCGTCGGTGCGCACCGGCAGCTGCCAGCCGAGCCACGACCGCGCCTTGCAGCCCAGCGCCTGCAAATGCAGCGCCAGCAGGCCCGAGGTGATCTGTTCGCCCGCCGCCACGACCACGTCGTATTCGGCGGGGTCATACAGCGCGCTGGCTTCACGGCAGAAGTTGACGAGGCGGTCGGTCTCGCCCGACATCGCCGAAACCACCACCGCCACTTCGTGGCCGGCGGCCTGCTGGCGCTGCACGATGCGGGCAACGCGGCGGATGCGCTCGGTGCCGGCCATCGACGTGCCGCCGAATTTCATCACGATCCGGGCCAAGGGGCTTGCTCCTGAAAACGAAAGAATCTTGCGTGCGCGAACCGGTGGACCGCGCGAAAGCGGCGCTTTAGGAAGGTCGCATGAGCAATGCAACCACCATCCGCGAAGCTGAGGCCGCGCACTTTGGACAGCTGGCAGCCGACTGGTGGGACCCGAAGGGTTCCAGCGCGATGCTGCACAAACTGAACCCGGTGCGGCTCGGCTTCATCCGCGCCGCCATCGATTCGCGCTTTGGCACCGATCCGCGTGCGCGCCATCCGCTGGCGGGCCGGCGCGCGCTGGATGTCGGTTGCGGCGCAGGCCTGCTGTGCGAACCGCTGACCCGGCTGGGCGCGGCGGTTACCGGGGTGGATGCCGCGGACGAAAACATCGCCGTGGCGCGCACCCATGCCGAATCGGGCGGCCTTGCCATCGATTATCGCCACGGCGAACTCGCCGCGCTGGGCCTTTCAGATTTCAACCTCGTCACCTCGATGGAAGTGATCGAGCACGTGGCAGACAAGCCTGCCTTCGTCGCCGCGCTGGCCGCCACGCTGGACGAGGACGGCCTGATGGTGCTGTCCACCCCCAACCGCACCACCGCGTCGAAGCTGCTCATGGTGGAGGGCGCCGAACGCATCGGGCTTGTCCCGCGCGGCACGCACCACTGGCAGGACTTCGTCACCCCGCTCGAACTGCACGATCTGCTGTCCGCCGCCGGGCTGACGATGGGCAACCCGCAAGGCATCGCATGGAGCCCCACCAAGGGCCTGCACCTGTCCGACGATCTGGCGCTGAACTACATCGTCACCGTCACGCGGTAACGACAGCATTCAAAGGATGGGGGAAGTGGTGCACCCGACAGGATTCGAACCTGTGGCCTCTGCCTTCGGAGGGCAGCGCTCTATCCAGCTGAGCTACGGGTGCGTGGGAATGGGCACCTAGCAGCGCCGCGCGCGGCTTGCCAGCAGTTTTCCATCGCCTTTTGTAGTCACCGCATGACAATGGGCGGGACCCCGGCAAAGCCCCGCCCGTGCGGTTAGCGATTTGGTAGGCAGCAATCGGTTACCGTGCCCGTATGGCGAGCGTGACCACTCCCCCCGAAACCGGGTCTTCCAGCCCCACGCCCCTCTTTGGTGCCCAGTCTGGTCCCCAGTCGGCTCCGATGCCCGGGGGCGCACGCCCGGATTTCACCTCGGCCGCTGTCAGCGCGCTGTCGATGCGCTGGTCGGCGCTGCACGATGCAGCCGCCGTCGTCTGCCGCCTTGCCGGCCTCGCACCCGAACCGCGCAAGCCCGAGGTGCGCAACTTCCCCGCGATCATGCGCGATACCGGCGGCTGGCGCCACGATCTCGCCCGCGAAGGCGTGGACGATCTGGCCGCGATGATGGAACCGGGTCTTACCGCGCTGCTCGCCGCCCATGCGCAAGGCGTCTCGCCCGCCCCCGCCGCGATGGCGCTTTGGCAGGAATTTCTGGCGGCGCGCGCCGCGCTGCTTGCGCTGATCCCGCCGCTGGGCATCGTCCGCCGCGCCTGAGGCGCGCGCTTTACGCGTTCCCAATTTGTTCCTAAGCTGGCCACATGGCCGAATCACTCGCCCCTATCGATGTACAGGAACGTCAGGCGCTCGCCGTCGCGCGCGGCATCTGCCGCCTGTTCGCGCGCAACGATATCTGGTGCCTGTCGGAAATGCCGCTGCGGTCTGGCCGGCGGGCGGACCTGATGGGCATCGATGCGAAGGGGCGCGTGGTAATCGTTGAAATCAAGGTCAGCCGCGCCGACCTGCTCGGCGATGGCAAGTGGACCGATTATCTCGACCATTGCGACCGCTTCTACTGGGGGCTTGCCCCGCATCTCGACCGCGCGTGTCTGGAGACAGAGGCTTTCCTGCCGCACGCCTGCGGTGTGATCGTGGCCGATGGCTATGACGCGGAAATCCTGCGCCCCGCGCCTGCACTGCCGCTGGCCGCCGCCCGGCGCAAGGCGGAGGTCGAACGCCTCGCCCGCGCCGCGCTGCGCCGCCAGCTTGTGGGGGCAGACCCCCACTGCGCCACGTGGGGCGAAGGGGGCTGATCCGCCAGCCGCGCCCGGCGGAGGGGCAGACCCGCTCCGCCACGCACAGCAAAAGCGTCAGACCAGACCGGCCGTTTGCAGCAGCAGCCAGCCGCCGATCACCAGGAACAGCGCCGCCGCCACAAAGCGCACCACGGCCATCGGCACACGCTTGACCAGCTCCTCGCCCAGGAACACCGCCGGCACATTGGCCAGCATCATGCCCAGCGTGGTGCCCATCGTCACCGCCAGCGCATCGTGGAATCGCGCGCCCAGGGCGATCGTCGCCACCTGCGTCTTGTCACCCATCTCGACGATGAAGAACGCCACCAGCGTCGTCAGGAACGGGCCGAAGCGGCTCGGCTTGTCGTCTTCGTCGTCGTCCAGCTTGTCGGGCACCAGCGTCCACAGGCCCATGCCGATGAACCCGGCGGCCACGGCATAGCGGAACCACTGGCCATCCAGATATTCCGCCGCCGTCGCACCCAGCAGCGCGGCAAGGAAATGGTTGGCCAGCGTGGCGAACAGGATGCCGGCCACGATCGGCATCGGCTTGCGGAAACGGGTGGCGAGCAGGATCGCCAGAAGCTGCGTCTTGTCGCCGATTTCGGCGAGCGCGACGATCGCGGTGGAGGTGGTAACGGCTTCGATCATGGGATGCGCTTTCGGGGCCGGGCGAGAACAAGAGACAACGGCAACGGTCCCCTTCGCCCGGCCAGGCAAAGGTTCCGCTGCCATTGGTCTCGCCCGAAAGGCCCCGAAGAACCGATCGCCTGCGCCACGGCCTCTCGGCCGAGCATGTTGACGCACGGGACCCACGCGGCGCGCGGGTGGCTACTCCCCAAGTGACGTGAGGCCGCCCTAGCCCGCGTGGTTCACTCTGGCAATCCCCGCGAATCGCTGCCATATGCCGCCCCACAAATGTCCACCACTTCGGTTGAGAATCCGGAGGGAGACGCCGAAATCTGTTCTTCAGGAGCGCCACTGTGACCAGCAGAGCCTTCCTGACCGCGCTCGCCGCTTCCGGCGTCGCCGCGTCAGGCCTTGTCGCCACCCCTGCCCGCGCGGAGCAGGGCCCGCTTGCCGCCGCGCTTGGTGCCGGCAGCGACTGGACGATCACCGCATCGGTGCGCGCCCGCATCGAAACCATCGACAACCAGTTTCGCGCCAGTGGCCCGGCCAGCGACACGATGGCATCGATCCGCACCGCGCTGGCGGTGGAATACGATGCCGGCCCGGTGCGCCTTGGCGGCGAAGTGGTGGACGCGCGCGTCTATGGCGAGGCCTCCAATTCCACGGCTGGCACGGCCGAGGTGAACGCGCTGGAACCCGTTCAGGCCTATGTGAAGGTGGAACTGGGCAACTGGGGCGCCGGCAAAGCAGGCGTCGGGAAAGCAGGCAGGGGCCTGCTCACGCTGGGCCGCCAGACGATGGACATCGGCTCTCGCCGGCTCGTTGCGCGAAACCGCTTCCGCAACACCACCAACGCCTTCACCGGCGCAAACCTGGAATGGACCACCGCATCGGGCATCCGCGCGCAGGCGTTCTGGACGATGCCGCAGCTGCGCCTGCCCGACGATACCGCATCGCTGCAGGACAATCGCGTCGAACTCGACAAGGAAACGACCGCCGTCCAGTTCTATGGCGCCGACCTGACGGTGCCGCACGTGCTGGGCGGCACGGCCGAGGCCTATGCCTTCGGCCTGAACGAGCGCGACACCCCCGGTCACCTCACCCGCAATCGCCGCCTTGGCACCGTGGGCGCGCGGCTGTTTGCCAAGCCGCAGGCGGGCAAGGCCGACCACGATCTCGAAGCCGTCTACCAGTTCGGCAAGGTGCGCCGTTCCTCGGCGGATTCGGACCACACCGACGTCACCGTCTCGGCATGGTTCGTCCACGGCGAAGCGGGCTACAGCCTTGATGGCGGGTGGAAGCCGCGCCTTGCCGTGCTGTTCGATGCGGCCAGCGGCGATGGCGGGGCGCCCGGCAAATACGGCCGGTTCGATACACTGTTCGGCGCGCGGCGCGGGGATTTCGGCCCGACCGCCCTGTGGGGCGCGCTTCAGCGCAGCAACATCGTGTCCCCCGGCGCGCGCGTGGAGCTGACCTTTTCGAAGCGTACCGATGCGCAGGCGACATGGCGTGCCCTGTGGCTGGAAGACCCGCACGACGCCTTTGCCAACACGGGCGTGAAGGATTCGTCCGGCGCCACCGGTCGCTATGCCGGGCAGCAGATCGATGCACGGTTGCGCCATTGGCTGGTGCCCGGTCTGTTGCAGGCGGAAACCGGCGCCGCGGTGCTGTTCAAGGGCCGCGTGCTGCGCCACGCGCCCAATGCGCCCGCCACCGGCAGCAGCGCCTATGCCTATGCGGACCTGACGCTCTCGCTCTGACGCTCGGCCACGGCGGCAAGGATATCCCGCTTTTCAGCCGGGGTCGCGGTGAACCACGCCGCGATCTCGTCCAGCGTGCGCGCACAGCCGGTGCAGGTTTCCTCTTGAACCACGCACACGCCGATGCAGGGGCTGGCGATCGTGTCCGCGCTCATCGCGGTTCGGCCGCCAGCCGGCTCATCAACAGCGCCGCGCGCTTGGCCTGCCGCCAGATGCTGGGAACGTCCACCGTTTCAGCCGGCGTGTGATCGCCGCTCGATGCCGGTCCCATGCCGGCAAGGCCGTCCACGTCCGCCGCCACAAAGCTGATGTCGCCCGCCCCGCGCTTGGCGGGATCGAGCGCGCCCATCGGCGGCAGGTCCAGCGCGGCGTTCACCGCATTGAGCCGCGCCAGCAGCGCCTTGTTGCCATCGGTCGGCGCCATCGGCGGATAGCCTTCGCCCATCGCCAGCGTCGCCTGTGCGCCGGGATAATCACGCGCCACGATGGCCTTCATCTTGCCAATCGCGCCATCGTTCTGCGCAGGCGAAAGCGTGCGCAGATCGCCGCGCGCCAACGCCTGCGCCGGAATGATGTTGGTCTTGCCCGTGGCGCTGGCGTGCGCCTCGTCGCTGGCGAGTTCGGCCTGGGCGCCGCCTGCCACCAGCCCCACGTTCAGCGTCAGGTTGGGTTCGGGGATCTCCTCGCGCATCGCCGCCAGAATGCGCGCCAGAGCATAAATCGCGCCATCGCCATCCTTGCCGAACACGCCGCTGGAATGCGCCGATTTCGCGGTGACGGTGATCGTCCAGTCCTGCACGGAACGCCGCGCGATGGAGCCCACGTCCTGCCCGTTTTCGCGCACCAGCCCTTCGAAATCGAGCGCTGCGTCGGCCACCTTGCCCGCCGCGATCAGGTCCTTGCGCGCCTCTGCCTGCGGCGATCCGGACTCTTCCTCGTCCCCGGTCAGGAAGGCCACGATGTTCGCATCCTTCAGCGTGCCCGCCGCCTGCATCGCGCGCAGCGCCGCCAGCATCACCGCGATCCCGCCCTTGTCATCGGCCACCCCCGGGCCGGTGGCGAAATCGCCCTTGCGTTCAAAGCGCTGGAACGGCGAATCCGCCTCGAACACCGTGTCGATATGCCCGATCAGCAGCAACCGCTTCGCCCCCGGCCTGCCGACGTGCGTGGCGACAAAGTGCCCGGCGCGGCCGGTGTGTTCCATCGGCAGCCATTGCACGGTGAAGCCCAGCCCTTCGAATTCCGGGCGGAGCATGGCGGCCATCGCCTTGTTGCCCGCGATGTTCCGGCTGCCCGAATTCTGGTTCACCATGCGCTCCAGCAGCGCCATCGTGCGCGGCTCTTGCGCATCCACCGTTGAAATCATGCGCTTTTCGGCCGCCGATGTTGGAGACGAGGCTAGAGCGACCGAAGCCGGGCCTAAACCGACCAGGAGCGACAGAACGGGGATCAGGATGCGCATGAGCCTTGCATAAACCTGTTCAGCCGCAGGGGAAGAACCCTTGTTCCCGCAATTTCCTTGCTTTTGCGCGCAACCTTGCTTATGTGCACCGCAGCAAGACCGACGGCACAGCGCCGTAGGTGGGAGCCAGCGTGAGATCCGCCGCGAGAAAGCGCCGTGATCCGCCCCCGCCGCACGATCCTGCTTCACCAGCTTCCCCATCACGCACGGGTCGCCTTTCGACCCGGCGCGCGCCGTGTTTGGCGGCGTGGCGTGCATTTGTATTGGATTTCCATGTCTTATTTCAGCGACCTTGGCCTTGCCGAGCCCATTCTCCGCGCGCTCGAAACCAAGGGCTATAACGACCCCACCCCGATCCAGCGCCAGTCCATCCCGGCGCTGCTCGAAGGCCGCGACCTTCTGGGCATCGCGCAGACCGGCACCGGCAAGACCGCCGCGTTCGCGCTGCCTTCGCTGCACCGTCTGGCCGCCGATCCCAAGCCCCGCAAGCCGGCCTCGTGCCGCATGCTGGTGCTTTCGCCCACCCGTGAACTCGCGGCGCAGATCGCCGAGAACATGAAGGGCTATGCCAAGAACCTGAACCTGGGCGTGGAATGCGTGTTCGGCGGCGTGCCCGTGGGCAAGCAGGCCCGCCGTCTGGTGCCGGGCGTCGACATCCTTGTCGCCACGCCGGGCCGCCTGCTCGACCTGATCGACCAGCGCGCACTGACGCTGGGCCGCGTCGAAATCTTCGTGCTCGACGAAGCCGACCAGATGATGGACCTGGGCTTCATCCATGCGCTGAAGCGCGTGGCGAACCTGCTGCCCAAGGACCGCCAGAGCCTGTTCTTCTCGGCCACGATGCCCAAGTCGATCGAGGATCTGGGCAAGCAGTTCATCAACAACCCCGTGCGCGTGGAAGTGGCGCCGCAGTCCACCACCGCAGAGCGCGTGGAACAGTACGTCACTTTCCTGAATCAGGCCGAAAAGCAGGCCCTGCTGACGCTGCGCATCCGCAAGCTGCTGGCCGACAAGGAGCTGGACCGCGCGCTGGTGTTCACCCGCACCAAGCACGGCGCCGACCGCGTGGTGCGCCACCTGTCGTCCGCCGGGATCGACGCCCGCGCCATCCACGGCAACAAGAGCCAGGCGCAGCGCACCGCCGCGCTGGAAGCGTTCCGTCAGGGTTCGTGCCCGGTGCTGGTGGCGACCGACATCGCCGCGCGTGGCATCGACGTTTCGGGCGTTTCCCACGTGTTCAACTTTGAACTGCCCAACGTGGCCGAACAGTATGTCCACCGCATCGGCCGCACCGCGCGCGCCGGCGCCGATGGCATCGCAATGAGCTTCTGCGCGCCGGACGAAAAGCCGTACCTGAAGGACATTGAAAAGCTGACCCGCGTAAAGGTTGACGTGATGCCGCTGCCCGAAGGCTTCCTGGCCGAAGCGGCCAAGCTGCCCGCGCCCAGCCGCAAGCCCGAAGAAGCCGCGCAAGACGCCCGCCGCGACGAACGCGATGCGCGCGGCCGTGGCGGCCAGCGTGGTCGCGGCGGCGAACGCGGCGGCCAGAACCACGGTGGCCGTGCGCAAGGCCGCGACGGTCGCCCGCGCGACACCAGCCCGCGCCAGGAACGCCGCGACGGCGAACGCGGCCCGGTGCGCAACCCGGTGCAGGGTGATCGTCCGCAAGGCGATCGTCCCGAAGGCGAAGGCCAGAAGCGTCGCTTCCGCCCGCGCGGCGCCCCCGGCGTCGGCCAGCACCGCAACCGCGTGCAGCGCGCAAGCTGATCGTCTGATCGGCATGAACACGCAAAGGGTCGGCAGCAATGCCGGCCCTTTTGCTTTGCGGGCGCCGTGCCTTTGCCCTGTCCTACAGCGGCCTGATCTGGCAGGAAGCGGGCATGATCGGTCGCCCCCCCGCCCCTGTCGCCGCCTTGCCCGAAAGCGGGGCTGGACGGCCGGGTGACATTCCGTTCAGGACCGTGTCAACTTCGTCAGAAAAACGGGCCATCTGATGAACAGCATCTGGCTTTCCGCGTTGGCGATGACGGTGATCGTGGCGGTCCGATACCTGCTGACCAGCGGCGGATTCGCGTGGGCCACGCACCGCGTGCGACCCGGCGCCTATGCCGGACTGGAACGGCAGATGCGGCGCGAGATCGCGTGGAGCCTTGCTTCGGCGGCGATCTATGGCGTGCCCGCCGGGATCATCGCGTGGGGATGGCAACAGCATGGCTGGACGCGGATCTACAGCGATCCCCACGCCCATCCGCTGTGGTGGATGCCGGTGTCGCTGCTGGTCTATCTGGTGCTGCACGACAGCTGGTTCTACTGGACGCATCGCTGGATGCACCGCCCTGCGGTGCTCCGCGCGATCCACACGATCCACCATGCCAGCCGCCCGCCCACAGCATGGGCGGCGATGAGCTTTCACCCGGTGGAGGCGGCCATCGTCGGCCTGTTCATCCCCGCGCTGGTGTTCGTGGTGCCGATCCACGTGGGCGTGCTGGGGCTGGTGCTGCTGGTGATGACAGTGATGGGCGTGACCAATCACATGGGTTGGGAAATCTTTCCGCGCGCGCTCGTTCATGCGCGGGCAGGGCAGTGGCTGATAACCGCCAGCCACCACCACCGCCATCATGAGCAGTATCGATGCAACTACGGCCTGTATTTCCGCTTCTGGGATCACCTGTGCGGCACGGACAAGGGACTTTCAGAACCATGAGGCGGCCAATGAAACGGGCCTTGATGCTGCTGCCGCTGGCGTTGCTGGGCGCCAATGCGCCGATGGGCACCACGGTTTCGATCAACGTCAGCGCACTGCGCGATGCCAGCGGCTTCGTCCGCATGTGCCTGACCGGCAATGCCGCGCTGTTTCCCAAGAAGTGCGATCTCGATCCCGCGGCGCGCAAGCTGAGCGTGAAGGCGAGCGATGCCGGCACGGTGGTGTTCCACGATGTGCCGCCGGGCCGCTATGCCATCGCGCTGCTGCATGACGAGAACGGCAACGGCAAGATGGACTGGTCGTTCATCGGCATGCCAAAGGAAGGTTTCGGCTTTTCCCGCGATGCGCCGGTGAAGCTGAGCGCGCCCAAGTTCGATTCCGCCGCGTTCGACGTGGGCGGCCAGCCGGTGCGGATGACGATGAAGGTACGCTATCTGTTGTGAACGCCGTGCAATCTCCCTCTCCTTCAGGAAGCGCGCTGGCGCCGTTCCGTTATCCGGCGTTCCGGTCGATCTGGATCGCAAACCTGTTTTCCAACGTCGGATCGATGATCCAGTCGGTGGCGGCGGCGTGGCTGATGACCGACCTGACCACCAGCCACGTGCTGGTGGCGCTGGTGCAGGCGTCCGCCACGATCCCCATCCTGCTGCTGGGCATGTTCGCTGGCGCCATTGCCGACAATTTCGACCGCCGCCGGGTGATGCTGTGGGCGCAAACCGCGATGCTGCTGGTCTCTGCCGTGCTGGCGGTGATGGGCTATGCCGGGTGGATCACGCCGTGGTCGCTGCTGGCGCTGACGCTGATGGTGGGCATGGGCACCGCGTTGAATGGCCCGGCGTGGCAGGCATCGGTGCGGTTGCAGGTGGGCCAGAAGGACCTGCCGCAGGCCATTGCGCTGAACGCCATTTCCTTCAACCTGGCGCGCAGCGTGGGCCCGGCGCTGGGCGGGCTGCTGATCTCGCTGTGGAGCGTGAGCCTGGCGTTCGCGCTGAACGCGGTGAGCTATATCGGGATGATCGTGGTGCTGTGGCTGTGGCGGCCCGAGGCACCGCGCCCGCAGCGCCAGCCGATGCTGGCCGCGATCCGCGTGGGGCTGGAATTCTGCTGGCAGTCCATGCCGATTCGCAAGGTTCTGCTGCGCGGGGCCTGTTTCGGGTTCGGCGCGGCCGGGATGCAGGCGCTGATGCCGACGGTGGTGCGCCAGCTGCTGCACGGCACCGAACTGGATTATGGCCTGATGCTGGGCGCGTTCGGGATCGGATCGATCGTGGTGGCGCTGTGGGTGGGCAAGGCCCGCCGGCGCTTTGGCAGCGAAAACGTGGTGAGCGCGGGCGCGGTGCTGTTCATCGCAGCGCTGGTGATGCTGGCGCAGGTGCCGCCGCTGCCGGTGGCAATCGGTGCCGCATTCCTGGGCGGGGCGGGCTGGGTTTCAGCAATGACCAGCCTGAACGTGGCGATGCAGCTGCGTTCGCCCGAGGCCATTCTGGGGCGCTGCCTGTCGATCTATCAGGCGGTCACCTTTGGCGGGATGGCGCTGGGCGCGTGGGTGTGGGGAACGGTGGCGGACGTGGCCGGCTTGCCGCTTGCACTGACCGCAGCGGCCGTGTGGCTGGTACTGGCGCTTGCGCTGCGCTTCATCGCTCCTATGCCGACGCGCGAGGAAGGACGCCTCGATTCGGTGGAGGAACCACATGGTAAAGCCCGCACAGCCTGACGCGCCGCTTCGGTCGGTGCTGTATATGCCCGCCAGCAATGCGCGCGCGATGCAGAAGGCGCGCACCCTCGATTGCGACGCGGTGGCGCTGGATCTGGAAGACGCGGTCGCGCCCGAGCTGAAGGCCGAAGCACGCGCCGCGCTGGTGGCAGAGGCGCAAGCCGGCGGTTTTGGTCACCGGCGGCTGATCGGGCGGATCAACGCACTGTCCACGCCGTGGGGCGCGGACGATCTGGCCGCACTGGCCGCCGCGCCGCTGGATGCCGTGCTGGCGCCCAAGGTGATGGACGCGGCCGACATCGTGGCGCTTTCGCAAGGCATGGATGCGGCCGGGTACGATCCCGCCGTGGCGCTGTGGGTGATGATCGAGACGCCGGCGGCGGTGCTGGGGATCGAGCGCATCGCAGCCACCGCCCGGGATACGCGGCTGGCCGGCTTCGTGCTGGGGCTGAACGATCTGGCCAAGGATACGGGCATGGCGCAATTGCCCGGACGCGCAGCGTTCCTGCCGGTGCTGGTGCAGGCGGTGCTGGCGGCGCGGGCCAATGGGCTGATGCTGCTGGACGGGGTGTGCAACGCCATCGACGATCCGGCGCGGCTGGAGGCGGAATGCGTGCAGGCCGCCGAGCTGGGCATGGATGGCAAGACGCTGATCCACCCCGCGCAGATCGAAGTGGCCAACCGCGTGTTCGCGCCCGGCAAGGCGGAGATTGCCGAAGCGCGCACGATCGTGGCCGCGTTTGCCGAGCCGGAGAACGCGGGCAAGGGCGCGCTGCGCGTGAACGGCAAGATGGCCGAACTGCTCCACCGCGACATGGCGCTGAAGCTGATCGCCAAGGCGGAGGCGATCGGGGCGCGGTAGGCACAACGGGCGCCTCCCCGTTTTACGAAGTGCAAATGGGGAGTATTGCAGGGCGCGTGTGCACCCAGCAAAAGTCGCGGCGCAACTTAAACACTCTTTTACCATGTTGCGCCAAAAGGGACCCAAGCAAGCAGGCAAGGGTGCCTTTCAATGGATGGTCTTCACGGTTCGGGCTTTGATTCGCCGGACGATTTCCCGGACGATATCGTCGTTCAGGCACCCCCGCCCGTAGTCGGGCAGGACGAGCGCCGGATGCAGGTGCGCGCCTACAATTTCTGGGCGAGCCTGCTGGGCCAGGGACAGTATCCACGCCCGGACAGCCTGCTGGCGGGCAAGCTGCCCGACTTTTCCAGCCATTCGGTGCTGCTGCACTTTGACGCGGGGCTGGACGATCCGGCCATCGCCCTGCTGGGCGACGTGCTGGCCCGGGAAAGCGAATCAGAAGTGGCGCTGCGCCGTCTGTCAGACGTGCCGGGGCGTTCGCTGCTGTCGCGCATCACCGACCATTACATGCAGATCATCGCCAACAAGGCGCCGATCGGATTCGAGGCCGAATTCGTCAACCAGCGCGGCCGCACGATCCTGTATCGCGGCATCCTGCTGCCGTTTTCCAGCGACAACGACACAATCGACTACATCTATGGCGTGATCAACTGGAAGGAACTGGCCGACCAGCAGACCACGGACGAACTGCTGCTGGAAATCGGGCAATCGCTGGAAGACCCCTCGCCCGTGCGTCGGAGCGCCGACCCGTTCGGCGCGCCGCTGGGCGAATGGGCCGATGGCCCGGCAACGCTGGACCTGGCCGACTTTGGGTCGGACATCGTTTCGTTCCCCACCAGCTTTGACGACAACGCCGGCCTGTCGATGCCAGACCCGCAGTTTGGCGGGGATGCCACGGCGGGGATGACGCTGGCCGACTGGCTGGCTTCGGCCCGCGACTATGCCGCCGCCGCCAATTCCAGCGAGGACCGCACCCGCAGCGCGCTGTATGCCGCGATCGGCCGGGCCTGGGACTTTGCGCTGGCCGCGCTGACGCAGCCGGAAGGCTATGCCGCGATGGTGGCGGACGCGGGCCTGACGATGCAGGAACGCGCGCCGCTGACCCCGCTGGTGAAGCTGGTGTTCGGTGCGGATTACGACAAGACGCGGCTGACCGAGTTCGTCACCGCGCTGAACCACGCGCAACGGCTGGGGCTGGGGCGCGGGGCGCTGGGTCGCCATCTGGCCGAAGCGCCGGGCGGGCTGAAGGGCGTGGTCGCCATGGAACGCCGGCTGCGGCGCGAGGAAGCCGGGCGCGAAGGCCGCCATCCTGCGACGACGCTGACCGAATCGCTGCGCGCCCTGCCGACCCGGCCGCTGACGGGGCTGCCCGGCAAGGGCGCCGAATTCGCGCTGGTGATGGTGCGGCGCCTGCCCGATGGCAGCATGGCCGTGCTGGGCGAAATCGACGACGACCTGCCGCTGTTGGAACGCGCGGCGCGCAAGCTGGTGAGCTGAGCGCAACGTCTGGCGTTATCGCCGCATCCTGCTAACCGTTCGCAATGGACGGCGGACAGGATCGGCGGCGCGTGACTTTTTTCCAGTTGGGCTGGATGGGCTGGGCCGCGATCGGCGTCGTGCTGGTGATCGCCGTGCTGTATGCCGCCTTTGCCCATGCCATCAACACCAACGCGGTGGGCACGCTGGATGCGGCCGACCGGTTGCTGCGCGGTGGCGACGGCGCGATCCGGATGGTGGCGGCGGAACGGTTCGGACCGGACAAGCACCAGAAACTGGAAATGTTCGTGCCCGAAGGCGCCAAGGGCCAGCTGCCTGTGGTGGTATTCATCCATGGCGGCGGATGGAACGCGGGCGATCCTCATGACTACCGCTTCATGGCGCGCGCCATCGCGCCCGCCGGCTATGCCGTGGTGCTGGCCGGATACCGCCACTTTCCCCACGTGCGCTATCCCGCAATGCTGGAAGACGGTGCGCTGGCGCTGCGCTGGGTGGCAGACCATGCCGCCGCGCATGGCGGCGATCCGGCGCGCGTGGTGGTGATGGGCCATTCGGCGGGCGCCTATAACGCAGTGATGCTGACGCTGGACAAACGCTGGCTGGCGGCGGTGGGGCTGGATGCCGATGGCCTGCGCGGGGCGGTGGGGCTTTCGGGGCCGTACGATTTCTATCCGTTCGACGCCAAGGCCGCGATCGACAGCTTTGGCCACGCGAACGATCCCGAAGACACGCAGCCGGTGGCGCACGCGCGGGGCAATGCGCCGCCGCTGCTGCTGGTGCATGGGCTGGACGATACCACGGTGAAGCCCACCAATGCCGTCTCGCTTGCCCGCGTGATGACCCATGCGGGCGCGCCCACGCATGCGGTGCTGCTGGACGGGGTGAGCCACGAAGGGCTGATCATGCGCTTTGCCCGCCCCTTTTCGCGCGATGCGCGGGTGATGGACGCGGTGTTGCCGTTCCTGAAGCGGGTGACGGCAGCGCGCGGCCCTTCATTGGGCGTTCAGGCGAACGCGGGGAAGAACTGAGCCACGATGCGCCGTCCTTTCCGCCAGAAAATGCGCCTGATCGCCACCGCCCTGATCGGGCTTTTAGCCAGCGTGCAATCCGCCGCCGCGCAGGAAGTGCTGCGCGATGCGGAAACCGAGGCGCTGTTTCACGACATGGCCGCGCCGATCGTGAGCGCGGCGGGGATGGACCCCAGGGCAGTGGACCTGATCCTGCTGAACGACGGCACGATCAACGCGTTCGTGGCCGGGGGGCAGGCGATCTACATCCATTCGGGCCTGATCGGCGCGGCCGACAATGTGAATCAGGTGCAGGGCGTGATCGCGCACGAACTGGGGCACATCACCGGCGGGCATGTGATCCGGAACGATGAAGGCGCCAAGCCCGCGACCGGGATCACGCTGCTGAGCCTGCTGCTGGGTGCGGCCGCCGCCGCCACCGGATCAGCCGAAGCGGGCATGGGCATCTTCATGGCGGGGCAACAGGCGGCGCTGGGCAAGTATCTGGCGTTCAGCCGCGCGCAGGAATCGAGCGCGGACGCAGCCAGCGTGCAGTTCCTGTCAAAGGCCGGGATTTCGGGCCGGGGATCGGTGGACTTCTTCAAGAAGCTGCAGAACCAGGAAATGCGCTATGGCTTCAAGCGCGATGCCGACAGCGAATTCTACAGCACGCACCCGATGACATCGGACCGCCTGACCACGCTGGAGGATTCGTTCCGGCAGGACCCGGCGTGGAACAAGCCGGGCGATCCGGCGCTGCAGGCGCGGTTCCTGCGGGTAAAGGCCAAGCTTTACGGCTATCTGGCCGAACCGCAGGCGACGCTGACCGCCTATCCCGAGTACCTGAACGACGTGCCCGCGCATTATGCGCGCGCCTATGCCTTTCACAAGGAAGCGTTCCTGGACAAGGCGCTGGACGAAACCGACGCCATTTTGAAGGTGGAGCCGAACGATCCCTATGCACTGGAGCTGAAAGGGCAGGTGCTGCTGGAATCGGGCAAGCCGGCAGAGGCGATCCCGCCGCTCCGCCGCGCGGTGGAGCTTTCGCACAATGCGCCGCTGATCGCGACGACGTTCGGCCACGCGCTGCTCGCCACAGAGGACAAGGCGAACTTTGCCGAAGCGGAAAAGGTGCTGAAAACCGCCGTTGCGCGCGATCATGACAACCCCTTTGCCTGGTATCAGCTGGGCGTCGTCTATGAAGCGCAGGGCGATACCGCACGCGCGCGACTGGCCAGCGCGGAACAGCAGTTGATGGAAATGAAGCTGCCCGACGCGGCGCAGAACGCCGAAGCCGCCGAAGCGGCGCTGCCCAAGGGCACGCCCGACTGGCTGCGCGCGCAAGATATCGCCATGTCGGCGCGGGCAATGATTGAGCGCACGCGCAAGAAGAAGTAGCACCCCGTCATGCCCGTTTCATCCCGCGCCCGTCCTTTCGTGATCCTTGCCGCCGCGCTGGCGATTGTCGGCGGGGCGTTCGGCTATTGGCGGGAAAGTCGCCGCGCGGATGCGCAAGGTGCCGGCGAGGGGCATCTGGCCGCGCAACTGGCCGGCGCCGGGATCGATGGCAAGCAGCGCGCCGCGTTCGAACAGATCGTGCGCGCCTATATCCTCGATCACCCGGAAATCCTGCCCGAGGCGATGGACCGGCTTCAGGCGCGCGAAACGCAGGCCAAGATCGCGCCGTTGCGCGGGGCGCTGGAAACGCCGTTTCCGGGCGCGGTGCTGGGCAACCCGCAGGGCCGCGTGACGCTGGTGGAGTTCACCGACTTTTCGTGCACGTATTGCCGGGGCAGCGTGGCCGATGTGCGCGCGCTGATCGCGGCGAACCCGGATCTGAAGGTGGTGGTGCGCGAACTGCCGATCATCGCGCCCGAAAGCGAACCCGCCGCGCGCATGGCCCTCGCCGCAGCCGCGCAAGGGCGGTATGCCGCCTATCACGATGCCATGTTTGCAGGCGAACGCCCGAGCGAAACGAGCATCGCCGCCGCCGCCGGCAAGGCCGGGGTGGACATGGCAGCCGCGCGCAGCTTTGCCGCCAATGACGGCGTGCAAAAGGAACTGGAGCGCAACCTGGGCTTTGCCCGCCAGCTGGGCGTGACCGGGACGCCCGCGTGGATCATCGGCGGTGAAATGATCGCCGGAGCAGTCGGCCGGGAACGCCTGCAACAAGCGGTGGACGCCGCGCGCAAGGGATGATGGCCCGCGCGATCGTGCTGCTGGCGCTGGGGCTTGGCGCCCCGGCACAGGCGCACCCGATCGACGATCTGCAACAAGGCGACGCGCTGGTGCAGTCCATCGGCTGGCGACTGGCCCATGCCAACGCAGGCATCTGCACGCGTGCCGCGCCCGCGGTGGGGCTGTTGCTGGGCGATGCGCGTACGTTCAACGATCCTGCCGCTGCGCGTGATTTCTATGGCCTTTCCGGCGATATCTCGGTGGCGGCGGTCGCGCAGGATAGCCCGGCTGCGCGCGCCGGCGTGGATGCCAACGATACCGTGGTGGCCGTGGCGGGACGGCCGGTCAGCGCCGCGCCCCTGCCCCGTCCCGGCGCGTGGGACCGGGTACTGGCATTGCAAGGCGCGCTGGAACAGGCCGCCGCGCGCGACGGCCACGTTGCGCTGACGCTGGGCAACGGCCGCACGGTGGAGATTGCGGGCGAACCCGCCTGCACCGTCCGCTTCATGCTGGATGACGACAAGGGCTATGCCCGCGCGACCCGTGCCGAAGTGCGCATCGGCCGGCACTATTACGAAAAGACGCGCGGCACGCCGGATGCCTTTGCCGCGATCGTGGCGCACGAAATGGCGCACGCCGTGCTCGATCACCAGAGCAGCGTGGAGGCGAGCCATCGTGGGCTGGGCGTGGTGCGCGCGACCGAGGAAGAGGCAGACCGCCTTTCGGTGTGGCTGCTGGCAAAGGCCGGATATGACCCGGAAGGCGCGGTGCGGCTGATGGACACGGTGCTGCGGCGCGGGCAGTTCCTGACCGTGGATGCCGCGCATGGCGGATGGAAGACGCGCGCCCGGATGATTCAGGCGGAAATCGCCGCGATGCGGGCCGCGCCCGACCTTGATTGGTCGCGCCACTTTCGCCGGAGCCTCTGACGCGCTACATTGGCAGGCATGGCCATGCTGCCGCTTCCGCCGACGCCGTTCTTCGGCAACAAGAACCGCGCCTTCTGGCGCCTGCAATTCCTCGGCTGGGGCGGCGCGATGCTGCTGCGCGCCATGTCCAGCCTTGCCAACGCGCAACCGTGGAATTTCCTGATCATCGTGCTGATCGCGACGATCACGGGGTTTTCGATCTCGCTGATCCTGTCGGTGATCTATCGCGCGCTGATAAACCGGCGAGCGATCATCACCTGGGGCGTCACGTCGGTGGTGCTGGCGATCGCGGTGGGGCTTTATGCCTTCATCGATTCATGGGTGATCAGCCTGTATCGCACCAGCAACGATGCCGGGTTCGCCCAGCTGTTTCTCGGGGTGTTCTACCTTGACCTGACGCTGCTCGGCGCGTGGTCCGCGCTGTATTACGCGATCAACTTCTACATTCAGGTGGAAGAGCAAAACGATCA
>JBDLVU010000045.1:0-19134 GCA_039804665.1 Pseudomonadota bacterium
CGCGATGGCAAACGCCGCCGGGGGCGAAGGATCGCGCGGCCGGACCAAAGGATCCGAACAGGGCATAGCCGGAGTGAGGCTGCAGAACCTCCTGCCTCGGGCGCGCGTCCTATATGCCTCGGCGACCGGTGCTTCGGACGTCAACAATCTTGCCTATGCCACCCGGCTCGGTCTCTGGGGACCGGAGACCGCTTTCGCCAGCCGCGAAACCTTCGTGACGGAAATCCGCGCAGGTGGCATCGCGGCAATGGAATTGGTGGCACGGGATCTCAAGGCACTTGGGCTCTACACCGCGCGTGCGCTGTCGTTTGCCGGGGTCGAATATGAAATTCTCGAGCACGCGCTGACGCCGGATCAGATCGCGGTCTACGACGCCTATGCCGATGCCTGGGCGATCATCCATGCCAACCTGTCCGAGGCTCTGGAGGC
The DNA here is from genome assembly GCA_039804665.1 of Pseudomonadota bacterium. Lineage (GTDB taxonomy): Bacteria > Pseudomonadota > Alphaproteobacteria > Sphingomonadales > Sphingomonadaceae > Novosphingobium. The sequence continues at coordinate 430 of JBDLVU010000045.1, forward strand.
CACGCGGATCGTGGACAGCGATAGCGGCGGCACGCTCAACAGCGGTGCCAAATCCGCGGCGCTTTCGATCTTCGAAGGCACCAAGCAGCGATTCTTCGCCCAGCTGTTGCTTTCCCTCAAGCTGCCAAGCCTGCTGCCCGCGATCGAAGGGGCGCTCGCTCGCGACCATGCGGTCGTCGTCCAGCTCGTTTCGACCTCGGAGGCAATGCTTGACCGCCGCCTTGCCGACCTCTCCGATACTGAACGCGAGGCGCTTGAAATCGACCTGTCGCCGCGCGAGGCTGTCGTGCAATACCTCGAGAAGAGCTTCCCCGTCCGGCTGATGTCCGTCTTCACCGACGAGAACGGCAATCCGCGCTCGGAGCCCATGAGCGATGCCGAGGGCAATCCCGTGTTATGCCGCGCCGCTGTTGCCGCGCGCGACCGGATGGTTGAACAGCTCTGCGCCCTGCCGCCAATCGCGCCTGCGCTCGATGCCATCATCGAGCGGTTCGGCGTCGATGCTGTCGCCGAAGTCACGGGCCGCAGCCGGAGACTGATCGTGGCTGCCGATGGGCGGCAGAAGCTCCAGTCGCGCAGCCTGCGCGCAAACCTCGCCGAGACGAAGGCTTTCATGGAAGGAGACAAGCGCATCCTCGTCTTCTCGGATGCCGGGGGAACCGGGCGCAGCTACCATGCCGATCTCGCTGCAAGGAACCAGGCACGGCGCGTGCACTTCCTGCTCGAACCGGGCTGGCGGGCTGATGCCGCTATTCAGGGGCTGGGACGCACAAACCGCACCAACCAGGCCTCCGCCCCGCTGTTTCGTCCGGTCACGACGGATGTGCGCGGCGAGCGACGATTCATTTCGACGATCGCCCGACGGCTCGACAGTCTGGGCGCCCTGACGCGCGGGCAGCGCCAGACCGGTGGGCAGAACCTGTTCGACCCTGCCGACAATCTCGAAAGCAGTTATGCGCGTGAAGCGCTGCTCCGCTGGTTCGGCTTGCTCTACCAGGGCAAGCTTGAGGCGGTCTCGCTTGACCGTTTCCAGACCCTCACGGGTCTCAGGATCGAGAACGACGATGGAGCACTGAGCGATGACCTGCCGCCGATCCAGCGCTGGCTCAACCGCCTCCTGGCGCTGCCCATCGGACTGCAGAACGCGATCTTCGACGAATTTCTCGGGCTCGTTGAGGCGCGCGTCGATGCCGCTCGCGCAGCAGGTACACTCGATCTCGGCGTTGAGACCATCGCGGTCGAGAGCTTCGAGGTGCTTGCCGACACGCTGCTCCGGACCGATGCAATGTCCGGGGCGACAACCCACTTGCTCGAACTATCGATGGCCCGTGCCCTCAAACCCATGTCGCTCGAACGGCTTGAAGCGTTGCATCCAGTTGCCGATCCCCAACACCGGCCGGTTCACAACAGCCGGTCCGGCCGCGTCGGACTGGTCGTTCCGGCGCGCAGTCTGCTGACAGACGAGGGCACCCGGGTCCGGCGCTACGAACTGGTCAGGCCCTTGAAGCGCACCTTCCTCAGCGTCGACGACCTTGCGGACAGCAGCTGGGAGCCAGTCGATGCAGGTGTGTTTCGGGAGTGCTGGCAGCGCGAGGTTACCGAGGCCTCGGCAACGCTCAGGCACGAACGTCTGCATCTGGCGACCGGGCTGTTGCTGCCGGTCTGGGACAAGCTGCCGTCCGACCATGTTCGGGTCGCGCGGCTTTCGGCCCGCGATGGTCGCTCACTGCTTGGTCGGGAGGTCCCGGGATCGCACGTTCCGGCATTGTGTCGTGCACTGGGCCTCGGGGCAGTTGAACCCCTGGCGCCGGACGTGCTTATCGAGGCCGTGCTCACGACCGGCCGTGCGATGGAATTTGCCAGCGCGGACGCGGTGGTGGTCAAGCGCAGTCTCGTCAACGGCAGCCAACGGCTCGAACTCACGGGATGGTCCGCTGCCCGGCTGGATTGGTACAAGGCGAAAGGGTGCTTCACCGAGATCATCCGGTTTCAAACCCGGCTGTTCGTGCCGCTGGAAAACGCGCTCGCAACCCTTTTAGCGCTGTCGCGATGACAAAACGGTTGCGGGTGCAACCATCGTGTCATAGATTTCAGTGGCGTAGCGCGGATGCGCGTTGCGCCGAGGCCTGAGAACCTCGTTCGGAAAAGAGTTTTACCTTTGTCGCCATGAGCGGCCGGATTGCCGTTGCTTATGTCCAGGCCTTTCGGGGCTAAAGGCAATGGCGCGCGTTTTTCGAATGCGTTCTCAGAGTCCGGCCTTTCGCCGGAGCGCCTCGATCGTGGGGGCTCTGGCATTCGATGAAACGGCTGGCGGCAGGCAATTCATGTGACCATGATGCGCAGGCTTGCGTGTGCGGGCTGCTTCCTGAACCGCTTGACGGGCTGGCGGCGGGACGTCTCGACGTGATGTATCGCGCCGAACGGCCGTCGCTCCTGCGGCGGCTTGCCCGCCGCGCGGGGATCGATCAGGCCGAAGATATCGTCCAGCAGGTTTTCGTGCGTCTGGCCGGGCGCCGGGAAACCATCGCGCAGATCGAGGCACCTGCCGGTTACCTTGCCGAAGCAGCCCGTAATGCGCTGCGAGACGACCATCGTACGGCGACGCGCCGGAGCACTTCAGCGCATGTGTCGCTGGACGATGTCACCTTGTCCGGGCCCGATCCTGTTTCGCATCTTGAGGCACGCGACCGGCTCGCCCGTCTCGAACGCGCGTTGGGTCGGCTCAAGCCACTGACGCGGAATGTGTTTCTTGCGCGCCGACTCGATGGCTATAGTTATGCAGAGATCGCTGAACAGACGGGGTTGAGCGTGAGGGGCGTAGAAAAGCAGATGAGCCGGGCCATTCAGCAACTTGCCCGTCACCTCGACGAGGGCTGACGGGCATGGCTCGCAAGCAGATCCCCGAGAACATCCGCAAGGAAGCTGCCGATTGGCTCGCGAGCAACGAAGCCGAGTGGGCAGGTGAGGACCCAGCCGAGTTCGAGGCCTGGCTCGCGCGTGACTTGCGCCATCGCCTGGCCTACGCCGAGGCGGACCGCGCCTGGTGCGACAGCCTGATGCTTGCCGATACGACCATCGGGCGCGCGCGCAGATTGACCCGTGCGCCGCTCCACCTGCGCCGGAGCACACATGTTACCGCACTGTCGCTGGCCGTCCTGATCGGCGTTGGCCTGATGACCGTGCGGTTTGTCGGGACTATTCCCGCGATTGGGTTCGGCACGACGGTTGAAGCGCAGACCTATCGTACCGCTCCGGGCGAAACCCGCACATGGTCGTTGCCCGATGGAACTTCGCTGACGCTCAACGGCGGGGCACTTGCCCGCGCGCAGTTTGATGGCAGGACAAGGCGGATCGACGTTGAGCAGGGAACGGCCCGCATTCGCGTATCTCCGGACAATGCGCGCGCGCTCGAAATTCACACCACCGGTCTATCCGCGACAACGCGCGATGCGGTCGTCGAAGTGGTTGCCATACCGGGCGCAAACAGGATCTCGCTGGTATCGGGCCACGCGAGCGCGGCGGTTGCTGGCGGGATCAGCCGAAGTCTGAATGCCGGACAATCCATTGTGCTTCCTGGCACGCGCGAACCCATGCCAACGCCGACCACCGCGTTGATCGAGAGCCACCCCGCGTTGCTCCGGCTCGACGGGATAACCGTGGCCCAGGCGGTCGAGCGCCTCAATCGGACCAACCAGATGCAGATCCGGCTTGCCAGCGAGGGTCTTGGCGAACGCCGACTGACGGGCGCCTTGCGCACTGACGATCCCGACAGCTTCGCGCAGACGCTTGCCGCTCTCGATGATCTCGAGGTCGTGCGCGATCACGACATGATCGTCCTGCACGCACGCTGACGCAGCGTTTGCCGACCACTCACTCGGCCCTCTCGAACCGCAAGCTTTCGTCACCGGCCTGTGCCTTTGCACGGTATCGCCGATCGCGCCGGCACATTCCCTTTCCATGACATGAGAGGGGAGAGGGCTTTGGGAGTGGTGCGCAGCAGTGGGCCTTGAGGCACCGTCAGGCTTCTGGGCCTGGCTGATCCCGTACCCCGCTACTCGCCGTCTTACGGGCGAGCATTCCCCTTCAAATATTTCTGTCGGGTCTTTGCGTCCGTCGGCGTCCTCACGGCCATGAGCGTCCTGTCACAGGGCGCCAGGGAGGTATGTACCATGACGTCCAGAACTCAGCTTCAATCCGTTCTTGCCACATTGATGGCAGGCACCGTTCTCACCGTTCCCCAATGCGTTGCCGCACGCGATGACAAGCAGATTGCGCTCGATTTGCCTGCGCAGGGCCTCGACCGGTCGCTGCGCGACCTTGCAGCGGCATCGGGGCGCACGATGTTGGCCGACGCAGGCGTCGTGGCGGGGCACGCTGCGCCTGCCGTCCACGGCAGTTTCACGGTAAGCGAGGCGCTGGCGATGTTGCTGGCGAATACCAGCCTCGTCAGCGTCGAAGTCGGTGATGCCTACGCCGTCCGCCCTTCCGATCAAACCGGGAAGCGCACATCCGAGCAGAACGAGATCCTCGTGACCGGCACGCGTATCCGCGGTGCCGCGCCCGCCGGCGCATCGGTCATCGCGATCGACCGTGAAGCGATCGAGAAGAGCGGCCGCGCGACCATGCAGGACCTGATGGCGGCACTTCCGCAGAACTTTGGCGGCGGACCCAACGAAAGCGTCGGCGCCTTTACCCAGCGCAACGGTGCGAGCAGCAACATCGGCTATGGCAGCTCGATCAACCTGCGCGGCCTCGGCACGACCTCGACCCTGACACTGCTCGATGGCAATCGCATCGCGCTGGGATCGAACGCCACCTATCTCGACACATCGCTGATTCCGGCGAGCGCGATCGAACGCATCGAAGTTCTCGCCGACGGGGCCTCGGCCATCTACGGATCGGATGCTGTCGCAGGCGTGGTCAATGTCCGGCTGCGACGCAATTTCGAAGGGGCAGAGACCTCGCTGCGCACCGGCATGGCCGATGGCTTCACCGAGTTTCAGGCGAGCCAGATCTTCGGGAAGAAGTGGTCGACCGGCCATGTCATGGCAGCCTATGAATATTACGAGCGCGGTCGGCTCGGGGCGGAGGATCGCACTTACGCGACCGAAGATCTGCGCCGTTACGGAGGCCCGGACTATCGCCAGTCCTACGCCAATCCCGGGACGATCATCGCCGCCGATGGCTCGGCCTATGGCATTCCGGCAGGCCAGGATGGCCGGAACCTGACGCCTGCGCAGCTTATCGCCGGCGTGCACAATCTGGGTGACGGGCGTGTCGGGACCGATGTCCTTCCCCGGACCCGGCGCCATGCGGGCGTCGTCGCACTCGAGCAGGAGATCTCGCCAGCGCTGACGCTCCGCCTCCAGGGCTTCGCTGCCGATCGCAAGTCGGAAAATCGCTATTTCTCGCTCAATTCTCCAGTCAGCGTGCCGACCGCCAATCCCTTCTACGTCGATCCGATCGGCACCGGTCAGCCCGTCACCGTGATGTACGATTTCAAGAAGGATCTGGGGTCCCCGCTGGACAAGTCGCATGTCACCAACTGGGCGGTTTCCGGCTCGCTCGAAGCGCGCCTCGGCGCATGGCGTGCCGAAGCCTATGCCAGCCATGGTGTAGAGCACGAGCAGCTTCGCTCGGACAATCTCGTCAATTATGCGACGCTCGCCGCTGCTCTCGCTGACTCGGATCCGGCTACCGCTTTCAACGTATTCGGCGATGGTTCGCACACCAGTGCCACCACGATCGAAAAGGTGCGTGGCTGGGCGATCACGCGCGGACGCTCGCGCCAGACCACTGCCGGTCTCAAGTTCGATGGCCCGTTGTTCGCGTTGCCTGGCGGCCCGCTCAGCCTTGCCACAGGCTTCGAATATCGTGCCGAGGCAACCGGCTCGACCTATATCGACGACTACTATTCACTGGCGCCGGTGACCTACGGTGACAATGGTTATCCGCTCGCGCGCAAGGTCTACGCCGCCTACGGCGAACTGCGCGCGCCCCTCATCGGGCCGGACCAGGGAATTGGAGGTATTCGCCGTTTCGACCTTTCCGTCGCCGCACGGATGGAACACTATTCGGATGTCGGGACCACCACCAATCCCAAGATCGGCCTGACCTACGAGCCGGTCGAAGGGCTTGCCTTGCGCGGAGCCTATGGCACGTCCTTCCGCGCACCATCGTTTTCCGACACGCGGCAAGGACCGGGATACAGTCAGGTCGCGGCCATCCCCGTCAGCGACACGCTGTCGCCGACCGGTTCCAGTTATGTGGTGGGGCTGTTCGGCAACAACCCGAAAATCGGTCCGGAACGCGCGCGGACGCTGACGGCAGGGGTCGATGTGCGGCCCGTCGGCGTTCCCGGCCTGTCGCTGAGCGCGACGTGGTTCGACGTCTCCTACCGCGATCGCATCTTCAATCCGGGCGTCGATGCCTTCACTTTCCTCGCGCATCGCGATCGCTATTCGACGCTGATTTTTGCCAATCCTTCTCCGGCCCTCGTTGCCAGCTACTATGCCGATCCGACCTTCTACAATCCGTACAACATACCCGCTTCGGCGATCACCTATGTGATCGACGGGCGCAATGCGAACCTGGCGCGCAGCCACCTCAACGGAGTGGATTTCGATTTCGGCTATCACAAGCCGGTCGGCAATGGTGCCGTTGCTCTCGGGGTTTCCGGTACATGGCTGTTTCACCTGACCCAGCAGTTCACGGCGACGGCGGCAAAGGTGGAGGCGATCGGCACGGTCGGTAATCCCGTCCGCTACCGTCTGCGCGGTCGTGCCTCGTTCGACCGCGATGGCTTCGGCGTGGCCGCCTTCCTCAATCATACCGCCGGCTACAGCAATACCGGCGTGACGCCTGCCGAACCTGTCGCCAGCTGGACGACTGTCGACCTCACCTTGAGCAAGTCCTTCGGCGTGGAAGCGGGCGCAATGGCTGGCACGCGCCTTGCCCTGAGCGTGACCAACCTGTTTGATCTCGATCCGCCATACGTGAACAATCGAACGCCCTATTCCGCTGCGGGCTTCGATCCCGAGCAGGCCAGCGCTGTAGGACGGTTGGTTGCTGTCCAGCTGGTGAAGTCATGGTGAGCCGCCGGTTGTCAGCCCTGCTGGTGCTCGCCCTGGCCCTGGCCCCGCTCGCGGCACATGCTGCGGGCGGGGCCGGGATTCGGCCTTCCATCGAGATGACCCGCATCGACAGCCCCTCGCTGTCCCCGGACGGGCACTGGGCACTCTGGCGTGAGTTCCGGGCATCGATTGACCGCAACGACTACGATGCGCGCTGGATGATTGCGCCGTCCGACGGCAGTGCTGCGCCCCGCCAGCTTGCCGATGCCGGCGAAATGTCCTGGCTCAACGGCTCGCCCGTGCAAAACCGCCCCGTCTGGGTGCCTGGCTCGGACGAAGTGCTCTTTCGCAAGACCGACCATGGCGAGGTCCAGGTCTGGCGTGCCCGTGCCGATGGAACGAGCGTGCATGTGGCGACGCAAGAAGACGGCAATGTCCGCGATATCGTGCCTATCGATGGCGGCGCCCGGTTCTTGCTGGCATTGGGCCCTGCGCGCTCGCGGATCACGCGTGCCGAACAGGCCGAGTACGACAGTGGCACTCTGATCGATGCCTCTGTCGATCCGCAACGCCCTCTGTATCACGGTGACTGGATCGATGGACGCTGGGCCAGCGGCCGGTTGCGCGGCTTCTGGTTCGAGCAGGGCGGCATTCTGCCCCCAGCGCCACCGGTCCTGCGGGTTTTCGATCCGGCCAGCGGTGCAGTGCGAGATGCGGTGGCTCAAGAGCAGGCGCTCTATGCGCCACCTGTCAAAGGCTTCGACCGCCTGGGCGATTGGTTCGTTTCTGACCGGGAGCCATCAGGCGACGCGCGTGGGGTTGCCGTGGTGCTGGTCAAAGGAATGGAAACCCGTCTCGCTGTCGTCGATGCCGGGGGACATGAGCTTGCGCACTGTTCCGCGGTGGCATGCAGCGGCGTGCGGATCAGGGCGGTACGTTGGATCGGCTCTGAACACGCCCTGCTGTTTGAAACGCGCGCTAGCGGTGCGGGAAGCACGCTTGCACGCTGGAATATCTCCGATGGTAGTGTGCGTGTGCTGGCGACGGGTGAGGGCATGCTCAACGGCAGTGACGATGGTGCGGCCTGCGCCACCTCGGACAAGACCCTGCTGTGCATCGCTTCGGATGCAAACGAACCTCCCCGTGTCGTGGCAATCGATGCCGACACGGGCGGCCAGCGTGGGCTGGCCGACCCCAATACGGACTTGCGACAGGTGGCGCCTCGCTTCGAACGCCTGGCGTGGCGCGACGCGCATGGGCGGGCCTTCACCGGTTACCTCGCCATGCCCGAGGGGCGTAGCGGACCAGTACCCCTCATCGTCAACTACTATGCTTGCTCGGGCTACATCCGTGGCGGCCTTGGCGATGAGTATCCTCTGCGCGACTTTGGCAGCGCGGGGATCGCTGCGCTGTGCATCAATCGATATCCCGCTACGCCCGGCGTTGGTGGCAACGTCGAGGCATATCGGATTGCCGCCGATGGAATTGCTGCTGCCATAGACCTGCTCGCTCGCGATGGACGGGTGGACCGGACGCGGGTCGGTATGGGCGGTGTGAGTTTCGGAGGAGAAGTCGCGGTATGGCTCGCGATCCATACTCGGTTGCTGCACGCAGTATCGGTCGCGAACGTCATGGCGACCCCAACCTATTACTGGCTGAATGCCGTCAAAGGCCGCGAGGTGCCGGCCGTGCTGAAGGCAGCATGGGGGCTCGGCGACCCTGACCGGGATCGGAAGAACTGGCGGCTCGTGTCGCCTTCGATGAATACAGACCGGATCACGATCCCGTTCCTGATGCAGGTGCCCGAGCAGGAGTATCGCCCCAATGTCGATCTTCTGGCGCGACTGCAGGTTGCTGGGAGGCCTGCTGAACTCTGGGCTTTCCCGGACGAGATGCACATCAAGTGGCAACCGCGGCACCAGTTCGCCGCCAATGCCCGCAACTTCGACTGGTTCAGGTTCTGGCTGGCGGGCGAGGCAGATGCGAATCCCGCCAAGGCCGACCAGTATGCCCGGTGGCGGCAATGGGACTGACCGAAAAAGGCGAGCCACCATTGTGAGCAAAGCCTGTAGCCATGGCGGTTGCCTGAGCAAAATTGATCCATTCTTGGACCCATCTTGAAAAACCAGCGCATACAAGCTATCTTTCAAACGATCGAAACGAACGTTTCGCGCGTTTAGGGTTGGAAAGTAACATGCAGACGATCACTGCCAACGAAGCCAAGGTTCGCTTTGGCGAACTGATTGACCGCGTGCAGCGTGAGCCGGTGCGCGTTACCCGTCGCAACAGGGTCGTCGGTGTGATGGTATCTGCTGAAGATTACGCGGCGATGCGCGATTTCTATGCGGATCGGCTCAGCCGTACGCTTGAGGCTACGGCACGCGAAGCTGTTGAGCAGGGGCTGACCGAGAGCGAACTCGAACTTCTGCTTTCAGATGAAGGCTGAACGTTTCGTACTCGATACGAACGTACTGATCAGCGCTGCCCTTTCTGCAGGAGGAGCGCCTGCCAAGGTGACTCTGCGTGTGATCACTGAGGGGCGGGTGATTTTCTCGGAACCAACTTTCGAGGAGTTCCGCAGCAGGCTCTGGCGGCCCAAGTTCGACCGCTATCTCAGTATCGAGCGTCGTAACCAGATTCTGCACGATTTCAGTGCGATCGCGGACTGGGTCGAAATTGCAGGGATCGCAGTGCCGACGCCGTGTGGAGATCCTGACGACGACAAGGTTGTCGCAACGGCCATTGCAGGCTCGGTTCACTGGCTCGTTAGTGGAGATGCTGACCTTCTCGAACTCACGCCGACTGCGGGGATCGCTATTGTCTCGCCATCGGCCATGTGGGAGCATATGGAACGCCACCGCTCGGGCCGGCTCGCCTGACCGCCGGCAGATCGACGCAGATCCTCGATCGAAATCCCCAATCGAGTGTCATGCCTCGCCGATCCAGGCACGAGCCCACGCTTCGACATCGACAAGCTGCAGTAGCTGGTAGACGCTCTGGTCGGTACGGCGGGGAGGCCGATTCAGCGCCGCCTCGACTTTGTGGCGGTCGATAACCCCATTTGCGGCGAGGTGTCCTTCGAGAAGGAACGGCAGCAAGTCCGATCGGCTGCGCATGACCGCCTCGACGGCATAGGTGTCGAGCCCACCCTTGGTCCTGCGCTCGAGGACGAGCGGCGGCAGTATGTCCCGCCAGGCATGGCGGGCAACCGCCCGGTCGCGGCCTTCCGCAACCCACAACCACGATGGAATGCGCATTGCGGTTTCCACGACGGGCTGGCTCAGTAGTGGAAACCGCGAGGGCGCCACCGCGTGACGGCCAAACCCGTCGACGTGAGCCAGGCTGGCGAGCACGCCGCGGACGTGACTGCGCTTGCCTGGCAGGACATGGTCGGGCTCGTCGAACCATGGATGGTCTGGTGCAATATCTGGCGCGCGATCTGCTGCAAGCAGGCCCGGAACGATCGGCCAGCGGTGGTGCAGCGGTCCGTGCCATGCTTGGTGCCATGCCATGCGCGCCACGGCCCAGATGTTCGTGTGGTGGATTCGGGCAAGCGCGTCGGTCGTGTTCCATGCCGTCTTGCCGATGCCCAGACGCCGGGTCGCATCAACGGCAGGTGCTGCCGAAACGGCCGAGCACAGCACGCAGTCTCCCCCGGAACCACTTACGTACGCGGCAATTTCTGCGCGTCGGCCTTGTGCGGCAAGGGCATCGTCGGCCTGGGCGAGGGCAACCGGCAGGCCCGGACGTGCGAGGCGACCCTGCACATTGGCGGTCAGATCAAAGTCCCCGCAGATCGGGAGTTCATCGAGCGCAAGGCCCGCGGCCCGGGCACTCGCGCGAGCGTATTGCCGCTCGTCTCCTTCGGCAGCAGCTGTCACCAGCGTCGCGGCTCCCGCTTCTGACCTCGCAGCTGCAAGAGCGGCCGCCAGAATTGAGGAATCAAGACCGCCAGACAGTTCCAGCAGATAAGGGCCGCCACTTTCGGTGAGACAACGAACTGCGAGTTCGACACTCGATCGCAGGGTTCGTGCCGCCTCCTCGAAATCGCCGATTTCGCGGTCGATGGTGGTCCATTGCCACGGTGACCAGATGGTCTGACGCTGCCATGTCCCATCGGCATGGCACTGAAAGAATTCGCCGCCGAGCAGTTCATCCATGCCCTCGATCCCGGTGGTCGAGGTGACGAAATGCTGGCAGGCGATGTGCGATGCGCAGAATGCCCAGTCGATGCGAGGAACTATTTCCAGAGCATCGACCAGCAGGTCCGCCCCCGATGCGAGGGCTGTCAGATCATTGTGCCGGCAACGCAGCGCGGGAAGATGTCCCATCGGCGCGCGTAGCATCCATTCGATAGCCCCGTCCGCTGCAAGACCGAAGGCCAGATAATTGCCCCAGCAGTGCTGTGTGAGATGTGCCGCTTCGACTTCTTGGAGCGCAAGCGGTCCGGCCGCGCCGAAGACCTGTCCCACAACAACCACGTGTTTGCCCGCGACGACAGGCAGCGCGCGGTCGGTGAAGACCACCAGGTGCTCGCCAGCGATCCTTCGAACCAGCCCGATCGCGTCCAGGCGGGCGGTAATCTTATCAACGAACGCAGCTGGAAGAGGGGCTGCACCGTGGCTGATGATCGCGAGATACCGTTCTTTTGTCATACGGCGAGGATCGGCACGAAGCGGCGGATGCGATCGAGTGGGTCGGTCAGCACGACGCCGCCGCTTTGCGCCCAGCAATGCGCTTCAAACGGGTGAAGTTTGACACCAAAGACGAGGTGGGCCGCGTGACCGCGCGCACGGACAAATCGCAAGAATGCCAGGGCGTCAGGCAGGCAGCGCGGCGTGAAGGGCGCACGCCTGCGCGCACGGTCAAAAAGGCGCGCTGCTGCTACCAGATCGACCATGCTGCGTCCCCGCCAGTTCATCGGAAGTCCTCGAAGAATGCGCGACAAAGGCCTGAACCTGAGATCCAGCCGTGTCTTCAGGCAGATGGTGGCAATGCGGAGGTCGATCGCACGGGTCCGTACCGGCGTATCGCCGCCTTCCAGCACGCTGGCCTCGGCCATGGGCAATTCGTTTGGATTGAACCAGGGACCCGGTGACGCGCCGGCAGGTGCCAGCCAGTGGTGGAAACAAAGCGCGCTCGCTTCAGGGGAGCCAGGATCGACCGGTTCTCCGGCAGATGCGGCCGCTAGAATGGACGCGGCCTTACCGCGAGCCAGCGAATACCGATTGCGATGGATGTCGAGCACGACCACCACGTCGCCTACAACAGCGATGCCTATGCCATCGGCGATCTCGAGCAGCGGGAAGGGGGCGGGGGTCATGAGGGCGTCCTGCCATTTGCCGTTAGCAGGCGGCGGGCATTCGCCCGCCGCCTGCCTTCGGGTCATTCGCGCTCGAGGCCCGTCGTGCGGGCCATGGCGCCCACTTCGATTTGGTTGCCGAGAGAGCCGAGGGTTTCCTCGCTCACGGAACCGAGGTCTTCGGTCTCCTCGATGATGTCGATCATGCGTTCCATCAGTCTTCTCCTTGCGCCGCAGGATCGCGGCAAGGATCAGACTATGGCGCTCCATTCCCCATCCGAATTTTATACCGATCCTATAATCCGATTGTTGGCGCGCCCGGTGCCGCAGACCGATATGAAGCACGCACAAGGCTGGCGGCGCTGCGCACCCGTCGGCGATGGTAGGCATTGAGGCCCCGGCGCAACGTGTCCCTGTCGCCGGAGTCCAGTGCGAGTTCCAGCGCGACCAGTTCCTCAAGCCCATCCGGAAACACCGTGGACTCGACCACTCTGACCGCATGGAGGCGCGCATTGAGCAGCGTCATAGCGCGGCCGTGCTCGCCGTTGACGGAGCCCCGTGTCGTTCCTGACATGACGTCCGCGACACGGTCTGCATAGGCGGTCTTCTTGTCTTCGATCCTGTCCCAGTCGATCGTGCACCAGGGACGCCACAGACGCAGCGCCAGTGCAGCGATCTGGTTGGCCCAGGCGTACATGTCCTTTAGTGTCGGCTCGTCGAGCGCCGGAATATAATATCCGCCCGCGCGGTGCGTCTCGACGAGCTGTTCCCCAGTCAGCACGTTGAGCGCCTCGCGAACGGGGGTGATGCTGGCCGAGAGATGCTCGGCCAGCAGATTGGGGTCCAGCTTGTCGCCCGGACGAAAACCATGTTCGAGGATCAGGCGTCGCAGCGTGTCGTAGACGCGTTCGCTTACCGGGCCGGCGTTCATGGCGCCCTCCGTTCGGTCTCGCGAAACGCCTGCGCTGTTGCGTTCTGGTCGGGGCGCAGGGCATCGATGGCGCCAAGCGGCTCGCCGGAATAGCCATTGAGCAGGATCGACGGGCACTGGCCCTCGAAATTACCAAGGTTGGGCCGGTGCTGGACGTACCCCGCAAGTTCGGCAAGCTCGCGCGGAAACGTCCTTGCGACTTCAGGCGGATAGGCGAGCCACGGGTTTTCGTAAGGCTTCAGCCACCCGAGCGAATAGCCGATCACGATCCCGCGCCGCTCGGTCTTCGTGTGGTTTGCGCCGGCAGCGTGGAGCGTCGAGCCGAGGAACAGCAGGGCAGAGCCAGGCGCAAGGTCTGGCACGATCATAGGGCCGGCAGGCTCCGGCTCGACTGCTTGAATTCCATGGCTGTGGGGCCAGAGCCTTGTTCCGCCGTTTCCGGCGTGGAAGGGCGTCAGCGGCCACATGACGTTGACCAGCATCTCCCTCCCGTTTGCTTCGATCCGCCACATATCCTGGTCCCGGTGCGGCAATTGCTCGGGTGCTCCCGGATGCACCGAAATCGCCTGCGTGGTGTTGAGCTGGATCCGGTCGCACCATGGCCGGAGGATGGTTTCGACGATCCCGGTGATCACCGGGTGAAGGATCAGGGCATGGGTCTTTTCCGAGCGCATCGGCAATCGGCCGAACCGCTTGGTCGTCTCTCCATAGAACAGGCCTGTTCCGAATGGGGTTCGGTCGAAATCATCCCACAGGTCGACGTGAATGGCCGAGATCGCCTTGGGCGACATGGCGTCGGTGATGATGGTGTAGCCCTGCTCGAGCAGTTCGGCGGCATGAACGCCGATACGCGCTTCGTGTCCGGTCATCGCATGTGCTCCTTCACGCCACATGCCGGCTGGCGCCGGGCTCGGTACTGGAGGAAACGATGCCCGCGCGCGCCAGGAGCGCGGGCGTCTCGCCGGTGATCTCGATCCGCATCGCGACCAGTTCTTCGCCGAAGATGCGCCGTGGCGGTCCCAGCGGGCGACAATCCCAGCCGAACTGCTCGATCTGTCGATACCAGGCCGGATCGGCCACCGCGCAATAGGCGCCGATCTTCTCGCCGAGCGCGTAGGTGGCAAGGCAGGCAACAAGGGTATTGCGCACGGCGCGGCGTTCGCATGCGTTAAGCGAGCGATCGAGGCAGAATCGCGTGATCTCGAAGACATCGGGCGAAGCCGGCGGCGGTCCCTCGCAGAGCATCGGATACAGCCCCGAAAGGATACCCTCGCGGGTGGTCGGCAACAGCCGTGCCGAGGCCAGGTGCCGACCGTCCTCGCTCAGGATCAGGTAGCGCGCATGCACGTCGTCGAACTGGTCGATCTCGTACTTGTCCCCGAGCACGGGCACGTTCCAGCCGAGCAGGTCGACAAAGACCGATTTGCGGGCTGCGAACATGGCGCGCAGCAGGGCAGCGTCCGGCTCCGCGCCGAACGATAGAACATTGAACATGGCGGTGGTTCTCCTTGGACCTTTGCGGTCGCCCAAGGATCACCGGGAGGCAGGTGGGCCGCTATTACAAGAAATGGGGATAGCGCCAGGGCTTCACGTCCGCGAACGTCAAGGTTCCGTCGAACAAGGTGAGGGGGATGAGCAATTGTCTCTTGAAGATCCTGTAGCGCTGGCATGCAGCACGCACGTGCGCCGTAGCGGTGTCCCTCGAGATCCCAAGGATTGTGGCGATTTCGGCATCGCTCTTCCCCTGCGCCAGCAGCAGAACGCATTCGCGCTGGCGATCGGTCAGGACCGGACGGAGCGGTTCGGGCGACGTACCTCGGCGGAGCCACAGTCTTCTCGCCGCTTCGAAGGCATAAGTTCCAGCCACCTGTGCGTGGAGCAGTGTCAGCGTGTCAGGCATTTCTCCGCTGCCGGTTGCAAACGAGCACGAACCGCGCGCTTCGCCGGGCACATGCACCGGGACCGTAAACCCGTCCGAGAGCCCCTGACGTTTGCCTTGCTCGAGAATGCTGCGGTCGCCCTCGGTAAGGGGCAGCAGCCAGGGAATCTGCGACCACCGAAAGCCGATCGCCGTCATATAACTGGCGCGATGGACCGGATCGACAAGCCCGAGCGCCTGGCTGTCGTAGTCGAGCGCCCAGTGATCGGGATAGTTGTGCAAGCGAATGACATGGTTGTTCGATTGCGCGAGGTCGACGTGATGCGTCAGCGCGAAGTACGGAAACCCGAGCAGTCGGGTGATTTCCGAAAGCGCCGTGTCGAGATCGACCACGCTTGCGACTTCTTGGACCAGTGCCGGGATCAAAACGGCAAGAGCATCTGCCACCATAAGGTACCATCGCGCCCTCCGGCGACAACTGATGTTGCCGGTGTCCAGCAGGGCGCCCTTTCCCCTGCAAGTGGACCGCGTCTTGGTTTCTCAGGCCCCAGAGCGACCAGGTTGAAACTGCCGGTAGCTTACCATAATGTCAGTTTGTTGCAATGCGGTGGATGTTTGCGCGAAGTAAGGGAATTATTAGGGATATTGGAGTGTGCGAACGCGAGGTCCGGCGCGTGACGCCTGAGGCCGAAAGGTCTCCCGGCGGAGCTCCGCCCCGGGGACGCCTACCGCCGCTGGCTGGTGTGCGACAGGCCGGCTTGCTCGATGATGCGCTGTCCGGTCAGATCTGCCGATGGACCAGCCTGCCCAGCGCGCTGGTGGCTTTTGCCGAGTTTGCCGGTCGCACCCAGTCTATGCGACATATTCTGCCGTTGCATTGGTACGTGGCCTGCCGCCTCGTGGTCGAAGGCGGTTTCGATCCCGACGACATCATTCCGAGGCCGCCGTTCAGAGTGGAGCGTCGCCGGCGGGCGGCCCCTGTGCTGCATTTTGACCCGGGGCTGGGAGGAGGAGGGGAGGGGACCATCCTCGGCGGCCTCAAGACGAAGCACGTCGATGTCCTCGTCGCACTGGAACGGATCGGCCCGGTCATGTCGATCTCGTGCAAGGGCGTTACCGGCGCTTTCCGCAATCTCGGCAACCGGCTCGAGGAAATCGTAGGCG
Source organism: Pseudomonadota bacterium (assembly GCA_039804665.1). GTDB lineage: Bacteria > Pseudomonadota > Alphaproteobacteria > Sphingomonadales > Sphingomonadaceae > Novosphingobium. Next base: position 16,779 of record JBDLVU010000045.1, read on the forward strand.
AGGCGACCAACCTTCACATGACCTATCCGGCACTGGTGATGGGCCATCTGGTTCTGCTTCGCGGGAATCGTCCCGTCGATGCAGTGCGGAAGGAAGCCGAAACGGGAACGCGTTGTTGCCATCGTCGTGGTGGCGGTGACACCGCGATTAATGCGTCTGGTATCCTGGCACCACCGGTGCGACGTTTCCATGATGCCTTGCGAGATCTCGGCAGGCGCCATGGGCTTGCGGATGGGGAAGGTCGCTGTGAAGCGATCGCTCTGGCGATGGTCGAAATGGATAAATGCCACCGAAGCGGCCTTGTCGCGGGCTTTCCGGAGGCGGGAAGTGGGCTCGAACTTCGGGATCTTTTCGAGGCTTTGTATGCCCGCTACGACGAGCGGTATGTCCTGCGCTCCCCGGAAATGCAGCGCCGCACCGTGCGTAACGTCTGGGATCCGGCGTCGCCCGGTCTCAAGCTATTCGGGCTCGACTATCGCGTGCGCGCCACAATCTGACGGGCCCGCCTGCCGCATTCTTTCGATACTCAGATGGTGGCAGTCTGGCGCAGCGTTTCCAGCCACTCCTCGCAAACGGCCTCCACCGTGTCGCGCAATTGGCAGACTGCTGATCGGATCGCCTCCAGATCGTCCATGCTGATCTCGTAGCTGGCCGAATAGCGCGCCTCGACGTAAGCCCGCCGGGCAAGCTCAAATCGTCGTCGATCGAGTTTTGTAGCGCGGGGCCAACACTGCACAAGGCGTGGCTCCTTGTCTTCGGCAAGAGACCGCAGGAATTTCAGGTTGTGTGAGCGCGGAACATACTGGCTGCGGACCAACAGGTAGCAGATGTAAGCCCGTTCTGCCGCTTGGTGGAGGAGGAATGCAGCATCATTCTTCTCGCCTTCGCGGATCGCATACGTCGCCAGCTTATCCCACTGTTAATCTTTGCCTTCCAATCTTGAAGGTACCGAGATGCCATCCCGCAGGCATCCGCTGCTGTCAGTGGTTTCGGCGTCGCTAGGGACGCACCGGGCAGATTGTAGAGCGCGATGCCGTCACGTTCGATATCGACCCAGAAGTATTCGCCTCGCGTCAGCCCCTGATTCACTTCGTCCAGTGTATGAACGATGATGTTCACGGGCCGACCGATGGTCGCGTCGCGCATGATCCGATCTTCGGCGATGTACCAATACTCGGCGATCTCCGTCAGGTCCGCGTGATTTACAATGACCAGTAGGTCAAAGTCCGACTGATAGCCATTTTGGGGTTCATCGACCCAATCGCCCCGCGCATAGCTGCCAAAGAGCACGATTTTCTGGATCCTGCCGTTCTTCTTCCATGGCTGGGTCGCGCGCGAAATCGCGATCGCGAACTCATCCATCAGGATGCGGGTCACCCGTTCAAGTTCGTCCTGCTGTGCGGCGGGCAAGTGGTCGATATCACTCTTCACAGGAAGATTCTCGCCTGCCTCGGCGCGCTACGCAAGCCCTCATGCCGAAGGCTGGAAATTCAGGTGCGACCATTTCACATCTGGGCCGTGTTCCTGTCGGTAGATGCGGCCGTTCCGCCGTGGCGGGAATGTCGGGGGATGCGGACTGACCGGTTTGTCTCCTCTGGGCTGTGGATTGGCCCAAGCTGCCCTTCGTTCATGCGGCTAAGAATCGAAGCGCGCATGCCCATAGTGGAAGACATTCGCGACTGACGTTTTGGGAGTGCCATTATGATGGTAGCGGACGTTATAGACAGATCCATTAATCAGTCATCAGCTCAATCGCCTCGTCCAATTTAACTTTAATATACATAATCGCCATACTCGCCTGACATCGACAAGGGAGCTAAGGTACAATCTTGATTGCCTGTTTGCGTGGAAGCATCGGCAAGACGCGAACCGGGGGGTGAGGATGCATTTGAAGAAGCTGGCGGTCCGCAACTTTCGTAGACTGCAGGATGTCGTCATCGATCTCGCTTCCGATATCTCGATCTTCGTCGGCGCTAACAATAGCGGAAAGACCTCGGTCGGGCACGCGCTTCAGCTGTTCACCGGGCATGGCCGCTTCAACATCCATGATTTCAGCGCGGAGTTGTGGCCGGGCATAATCGCATTCGGCGCCGGTGAGGAAGGCGCCACGCTTCCGACCGTTGAAGTCGATATCTGGCTGGAGATCGGCGCCGAGGATGTCCACCGCGTGATTGATCTGCTGCCGAGCCTTTCGTGGGACAGTACGCTTGTTGGGATGCGCGTCGCCTACGCTCCAGTCGACTCTGAGGCCACGCGCGGCAGATATACCGAAGCCCGCCAACGCGCTCTCGCTGCGGTGGACAAGGACGAGCATGATGTGCCGGTGTTCGATCCGGCGCCGCGTCACCTTCGCGAC
>JBDLVU010000046.1:0-18773 GCA_039804665.1 Pseudomonadota bacterium
GGCGGTCGGCACCGGCGGCACCATCCTGCGGGCCGAACGCCACGGCACGCGCGTGAGCTGGCACCTGGACCGCAGCGAAAAGGGCGATGACCTGTGGGCCGTCGACACCGTGGCCACCGCCACCGGCCGCATCGCCTGGGCCGTGGGCGAGAACGGCACGGTGCTGCGCAAGCGGATCGCGGCCAACGCCTATGTCGGCCAGCCCGACGGCTGGGAGGCCCTGCCCACGCCGCCGGAGGTCAAGACCTCGACGCTGTACGCGGTGGACTTCCTCGACGAGCGCGAGGGCTGGGGCCGGGTGCAGGGGTACCTGCACGTCAAGGCGAACTACCAGCTGCTCATCGACAACCTGCTGGACCTGACGCACCTGGGCTATCTGCACGGCACCAGCATCGGCACCACCGAGAACGCGTCGACACCCGAGGAGCTGACGCGGCGGCCGCGCTTCTTTGGCAGCCGCCGGGTGATCCGCAATGCCGATGCGCCGCCGGTGATGGCGGCGACCGGGCGCTATTCAGGCAAGATCGACCGGACGGTGGGCATGGATTTCTACCTGCCGGGATTTCACGCCGGGATCGGAGACATGCTCTATCCTCAGGATCATCCCGATCATCCCGGCGCGATCATCACCAAGAGCCGCGTCTATCACGCGGTGACGCCCGCGACGGGGAAGAGCTGCACCTATTTCTTCGCGATGGCATCGCCCGATACGGACGGGCTGGACCGGATGTTCGAATATCTGAAGCCGGTGATCGAGGAGGACAAGTTCGCCACCGAGGAGATCGAGAAGATGCTGGCGCTGGTGGGCGAGAACGTGGACGAACTGCTGATCGGCAGCGACCGCAACGCGGTGGAAGCGCGGCGGATGTTGCAGGCGCTGATGGATGAGGAAGCGGCCGGAATGACGGCTGAAAACCCCCGGAAACCAGCCGTTTCGGACTAATTTAACCTTAACCGTCACATGCGTAGATATACGCATGAGCAACACAACCATGCCTCGCCTTTCGGGCCGACGCGCGCAGGACCGCATGGTCGTGCAGGTTTCGGCGGACGTGCAGAGCGATGCCGCGCACCAACCGGCGGTGGTGGCCGACATTTCGCGCCACGGCTGCCGGGTGAGTGGTTTTGGCGGCAGGGTGACGGTGGGCGCGCCGGTCACGCTGCGGCCCGCGGGGCTGGAAGCCGTCACCGCGTGGGTGCGCTGGACCGAAGGGCGCGATGTGGGGCTGGAATTCGCGCGGCCGCTGACGGCGCCGGCGTTCGATTACCTGGCGCAGCGGCACGGCGTTTCGGTTGAGTTCCCGGGGCTGGCTGCCTGAGCGGAAGGACGGGGCGCCGGGGCGCCCCTGCCCTTATTCCTCGCCCATGCGCAGGGCGGCGATGAACGCTTCCTGCGGGATCGACACGTTGCCGTATTCGCGCATGCGGGCCTTGCCCTTCTTCTGCTTGTCCAGCAGCTTCTTCTTGCGGCTGATGTCGCCGCCATAGCACTTGGCGGTCACATCCTTGCGCATCGCGGCGATGGTTTCACGCGCGATGACCTTGCCGCCGATGGCCGCCTGAATCGGGATCTTGAACAAGTGGCGCGGGATCAGGTCCTTCAGGCGTTCGCACATGTGGCGGCCGCGTTCCTCGGCCACGCCGCGGTGGACGATCATGGACAGCGCATCGACCGGCTCGTTGTTGACGAGGATGCTCATCTTCACGAGATCGCCTTCGCGCAGGCCGATCTGTTCATAGTCGAAGCTGGCGTAGCCGCGGCTGATCGACTTCAGGCGGTCGTAGAAATCGAACACAACTTCGTTGAGCGGCAGTTCGTAGTTCACCTGCGCACGGCCGCCGACATAGGTCAGGCCGGTCTGGATGCCGCGACGGTCCTGACAGAGCTTCAGGATCGAGCCGAGGTATTCATCGGGCGTGTAGATCGTGGCCCGGATCCACGGTTCATCGATCTGTTCGATCCGGTTGGGATCGGGATAGTCGGCGGGGTTGTGCAGCATGATCTCGCGCGCGTCGTCAGTGCGGCTGGCGCGCAGCTGGATGCGATAGACCACCGACGGGCTGGTGGTGATGAGGTCGAGATCGTATTCGCGGGTCAGGCGTTCCTGGATGATTTCCAGGTGCAGCAGGCCCAGGAAGCCGCAGCGGAAGCCGAAGCCAAGCGCGGCGCTGGATTCCATCTCGAAGCTGAACGAGGCATCGTTCAGGCGCAGCTTGCCAATGCTTTCGCGCAGCTTTTCGAAATCGGCCGCGTCCACCGGGAACAGGCCGCAGAACACGACCGGCTGCACTTCCTTGTAGCCCGGAAGGGCCTGCGTGGCGCCGGCCTTTACGGTGGTGATGGTGTCACCGACCTTGGCCGTTTCCACTTCCTTGATCTGCGCGGTGATGAAGCCGATTTCGCCGGGGCCGAGTTCGGCCAGTTCCTCACGCTTGGGCGTGAAGCAGCCGACGCGGTCGATCAGGTGTTCGGTGCCGCCCTGCATGAACTTGACGTTCAGGCCCTTTTTGATGACGCCATCGACCACGCGGACGAGGATGACCACGCCAAGGTAAGGATCGTACCAGCTGTCAACCAGCATGGCCTTGAGCGGTGCGGTGCGGTCCCCCTTGGGCGGGGGAATGCGGGCGACGACGGCGTCGAGCACGTCCTCGATTCCGATGCCGCTCTTGGCGCTGGTGAGCACCGCCTGCGATGCGTCGAGGCCGATCACTTCCTCGATTTCCGCCTTCACCTTTTCCGGCTCGGCGGCGGGCAGGTCGATCTTGTTGATCACGGGAACGATCTCGTGGTCGTGCTCGATCGACTGGTACACGTTGGCAAGCGTCTGCGCCTCGACGCCCTGCGCCGCGTCCACCACCAGCAGCGCGCCTTCGCACGCGGCAAGGCTGCGGCTCACTTCATAGGCGAAGTCGACGTGGCCGGGCGTGTCCATGAGGTTCAGCTCATAGGTCAGGCCGTCCTTCGCCTTGTAGTTCAGGCGGACGGTCTGCGCCTTGATGGTGATGCCGCGCTCTTTCTCGATGTCCATGTTGTCGAGTACCTGCGCGCTCATCTCACGGCCGGTCAGGCCGCCCGTGAACTGAATCAGGCGGTCGGCCAACGTGGACTTGCCGTGGTCGATGTGGGCAATGATGGAGAAATTGCGGATCAGCGCGAGGTCGGTCATGCCTGCGCCGTTAGCAGCGCGGGCGCACCCTGTCATCCGGTGGATTCGCGGCGGGCGCGATCAGCCGACCTTGCGCTGGCCCGGCGTATCGAGCGGCGCGATGGTGGTGCCGCGCACGGCAACGGCGGCGATGCGCCCTTCCTCGTCCAGCCGCAGCGGCGCGGAGAATTCCAGCCCCATGCGATCCTCGCTGGACCAGCGCGCCGTTGCGGTGACGGCATGCCCATCGGCAAGGTGAACGCGGAAGATCGTGCCCGGCGGCACGTTCCACAACCCTTCGACCAGCGCGCCGGTCTGGCTGATGTTGCGGATCATGCCGTGATAGGAATGGCCGCCGTGATCGAGCGTGACCTTGCGCAGCATCGACTGGCGCGCGGCGCGGGCCGAACGCGGCCCCTGCGCAATGGCGATGAGGCCGGTGGACAGGCGCGCCGCCGCGTTCATGGCCGATAGCGGGCGTTCGTAGATATAGCCCTGAACGTGGCTGCACCCGAGCATGCGCACGAGATCGAGTTCGTCGAGCGTTTCGACGCCCTCGGCGGTGGTTTCCATGTCCAGCGCCTCGGCCAGACTGACGATTGAGGCGATGATCGCGCCATTGCGGCTGCCCGGCTGGGTTGCCCCGCGCACGAAGGACTGGTCGATCTTGATCTTGTCGAACGGCGCGCGCTTCAGGTAGCCGAGCGAGGAATAGCCGGTTCCGAAATCATCGAGCGCCAGCCGCACGCCGATGGCCTTCAGCGCGCGGAACATCGCCTCGGTGCCCTGATCGTCGTTGAGGAACACGCTTTCGGTGATTTCCAGTTCCAGCCGCGCGGGATCGACCTGCGCATGGGCCAGCGCGTTGGTGACGATGCTGGGCAGCGAGGGATTGGCGAATTGCAGTGGCGAGACGTTGACCGCCACGCGCACGTTTTCGGGCCATTGGGCAAGGTCCTGACACGCGGTGCGCAGCGCCCATTCGCCAATCGTGGCGATCAGCCCCGCGTCCTCTGCCACCGGAATGAACTTGGCGGGCGAGATGAAGCCGTGGACCTTGTGGTTCCAGCGCAGCAGCGCCTCGAACCCGGTGATCTTCTCGGTCGAGGTCTGCACCACCGGCTGGTAATAGAGTTCCAGCCCGCCGTTGGCCACGGCATCGCGCAGCTCCTCCTCAAGCGCGCGGCGTTCCTCGGCATCGGTGTGCAGGTCGGGCGCGTAGAAGTGATAGCGGCCGCGCCCGCCGTCCTTGGCGGCATAAAGCGCAAGGTCGGCGTTGCGGATCAGCGCCTCGCTCGTCACGCCATCGTCCGGCGCCAGCGCCACGCCCACCGACGCGCCGATCATCACGCGGCTGCCCTCGATGGAATATGGCTGCGACAGGCTTTCGATGATCTGCGCCGCCAGATGGCCCAGCGCGTCGCGCTCGATCTTGCCGGGCAGGATCACCTTGAATTCGTCGCCGCCCAGCCGGCCGACGCGTCCTTGCGCGCCGACACAGCGTTCCAGCCGCTGCGCCACCTGCTTCAGCAGGGCATCGCCCGCCGGGTGGCCCAGCGTATCGTTGACCTGCTTGAATCGATCGAGATCGAGCAGGAACACGGAACAGGCGCGGTGCTGAACCTGCGGGGCGTTGAGGATCTTTTCCAGCGTCTGCGACATGCGGAAGCGGTTCGACAGGCCGGTGAGCGAATCGAAGTGCGCAAGGCGGCTGGCATGTTCCTGCGAGCGGCGCTTTTCGGTGAGATCGGCGCCCGAGCCGCGAAAGCCCTGGAAGTTGTTGAACGTATCGTACGTCGGGCGCCCGGTGATCGACCACCAGCGCTCTTCATCGGGGGTGGCGGCGCGCACCGCCAGTTCGCTGAAGCCCGAGCGCGCGGAGAGGTGGAAGGCCAGCGTACGTTCGCCCTCCCCCGCCTGTTCGGTGAGGTTGAACAGATCGGCAAACGGGCGGCCAAGCAGTTCGTCGTGATGGCGGCCAAGCGTTTCGGCAACCGGGCGCGAAAGATAGGTGAGCATCCCGCGCCGGTCGGTTTCCCAGAACCAGCCCTGCCCGGTCTCTTCATAATCGGCGAGGATTTCCTGCGCGCGGGTTTGCACGCGGGCGTCCTGTTCGGCCTGTTCGCGCTCTTTCACGTCGATCTCGCGCTGGCGCATATAGGCCGCCGCGGCGATCACGCTGCCGATCAGCAGGGTAAGGAACCCGCCCATGCTGCTGGCGGCGCAGGTGACGCCCGACCACATCGAGACTTGCGCGGCCAGCACGCCCGCCAGCCGTCCGGATTCGATCACCGTGGCAAGCAGCGAAACCGTGATCAGCAAGGCAAGGCATTGCAGCCACGGCACCGCTCCGCCTTCGCCCCACAGCGCGATGGCCAGACCATAAAGGAACATCGGCAAGCCGATCGACAGCGCCATCACCGCCATGCGCGGGCCAGTGGACAGCGCGCTTTTCCGTTCGAACCGGACGGCAAAGCGGCCGATCACCACCAGCAGCGCGGCAAGCAAGGCCAGCCCCGGCGCGAGGATTTCGGAAAAGGCCTGGTTGACCACCGCGACCCCGATCACGCCAAGCCCCATCGGCACGGCCATCTGTGGCCATTCGCGCGCGATCAGGCCCCGATTCGCCGCCCCGCCGAACAGGAACGCCGCGCCCACCTCGCCAGCGGGTTCGCTGGGCGCACGTTCGCCACGCCGCGTACGCGCGTAATCGCGCGCACTTCGCGGTGCGGTGGCCGGTGGCCCGCCCTGAACCCCTGAGGTCTCGGTCATGGTTCCGTTCATGGGCCATGGCCGTTTAAGAAACGGTTGCTGTCGAGCCGGTATGCCGCAGGGTGGAAGCGCGATCCGGGCCGCGCCGGACCGGTCCCGCGCTTTTGTTGCGGCTGCGAAGCTGCTAGAGCGGCCGGATCATGTTTCCGGCGAACCGATCGGCATTTCCTTGAACGCTTCTTCTCCTACGGGCCCCGCATGTTCGATGATCGGCGTGGCGGGCCGCCGCCTGCGACTGGGCCAGTGGCACGCCGGGGCCGGCGCTCAAACCGGGGGGCGCGAGGCGCGCCGGCCGCTGGTTATGCTGAACGGCATCGGCATGAACCTCGAACTGCTCGATCCCGTGGCGCGGCTGATGCCCGATCGCCACGTGATCAGCTTTGACATGCCCGGAATCGGGGGATCGCCCGATCCCATCTTCCCCTATACCATCCCGCACATCGCGCTGACGCTGGCGACGCTGCTGGACCGGTTGCGGATCGAAAGCGTGGACCTGCTGGGAATCAGCTGGGGCGGCGCTGTGGCGCAACAATTCGCCTTTCAGCACAAGGCGCGCACCGGCAAGCTGGTGCTGGCGGCGACATCCGCCGGCGGCGCGGCCATGGTGCCGGGCAATCCCGCGATCCTCGGGCCGATGATGGACCCGATGGAATACACCGTTGAAAAGACGCTGCGCCGCAATCTGGCGATGCTTTATAACGGCGGCGGAACCGGGCGGGTCTCGCTGAACGCGGCCAAGCCGCCTTCGCCGGTGGGCTGGGCCTGCCAGATGACCTCGTTCGCCACGTGGAGCAGCCTGCCGTTCCTGCCGCTGCTGGACGTGCCGGTGATGGTGATGGCCGATGACGAGGACCAGCTGGTGCCGCCCGCCAACGCGCAGTTCCTGCACAACGCGATCCCGCACAGCCGACTGGAGATGTTCAGCGGCGGCGGCCACCTGTTCATGCTGTCGCAGCCCGATGGGTTCGTGACCCGGCTGCGCGGGTTCCTGGACAGCGGCACCGGACGCAAGGCGGCCTGATCGGCCGAAGGTGGTGGGGCCTAGGCCCCGCCACTACCTTTACACGCAACGACCAACCCAAAAGCAAAAGCCCGCCCGGATCGCTCCGGACGGGCTTTGCTTTTGGTCCCGCGTGGGGACGCGCTCTTACGAGCGCGCCTTCAGCGCGGCGCCGAGGATGTCGCCCAGCGAAGCGCCGGCATCCGACGAACCGTACTGTTCCACGGCTTCCTTCTCTTCGGCCAGCTGGCGGGCCTTGACCGAGAAGTTCGGCTTCTTCGAACGGTCGAAGCCGGTGATCATGGCGTCCAGCTTCTGGCCGACCTGGAAGCGGTCAGGACGCTGTTCGTCGCGATCGCGGCCAAGGTCCGAACGCTTGATGAAGCCGGTGGCGCCATCGTCGCCAGCCTGCACTTCGAGGCCGCCATCGCGGACTTCGAGAACGGTGACGGTGACGACTTCGCCGCGACGCAGCGAGCCAGCCGAACCGGCAGCGGTGCCACCAGCAGCCGGAGCGCCCTTTTCAAGCTGCTTCATGCCGAGGCTGATGCGTTCCTTCTCGACGTCCACGTCGAGAACCACGGCCGAAACCTGCTCGCCCTTGCGGTGCAGAGCCAGCGCGTCTTCGCCCGAGATGCCCCACGCGATGTCCGACATGTGGACCATGCCGTCCACGTCGCCGTCCAGACCGATGAACAGGCCGAACTCGGTGGCGTTCTTGACTTCGCCTTCCACGGTCGAACCGACCGGGTGCTTTTCGGCGAAGGCTTCCCACGGGTTCTGCTGGGCCTGCTTGAGGCCAAGGCTGATGCGGCGCTTGTCGCTGTCGACTTCCAGCACCATGACGTCGACTTCCTGCGAGGTCGAAACGATCTTGCCGGGGTGGACGTTCTTCTTGGTCCACGACATTTCCGAAACGTGCACCAGACCTTCGATGCCGGCTTCCAGCTCCACGAAGGCGCCGTATTCGGTGATGTTGGTGACGGTGCCGCGCAGCTTCGCGCCGACCGGGTACTTGGCGGCGACGCCATCCCACGGATCGTTTTCAAGCTGCTTCATGCCGAGGCTGATGCGCTGCGTGTCCTGGTTGATGCGGATGATCTGCACCTTGACCGTGTCACCGATAGCGATGACTTCGCTCGGGTGGTTGACGCGCTTGTAGCTCATGTCGGTGACATGCAGCAGGCCGTCGATGCCGCCGAGGTCCACGAACGCACCGTAATCGGTGATGTTCTTGACGACGCCGTCGATGATCTGGCCTTCCTTGAGGTTCTGGATCAGGCCCGAGCGCTGTTCAGCGCGGGTTTCTTCCAGCACCGCACGGCGCGAGACGACGATGTTGCCACGGCGGCGGTCCATCTTCAGGATCTGGAACGGCTGCGGCATGTCCATCAGCGGGGTCACGTCGCGCACGGGGCGGATATCGACCTGCGAGCCGGGCAGGAAGGCCACGGCGCCGTCGAGATCGACGGTGAAGCCGCCCTTCACGCGGCCGAAGATCACGCCTTCAACGCGCTTGCCTTCGCCGAATTCGGATTCGAGCTTGTCCCACGCGGCTTCGCGGCGGGCGCGGTCGCGCGACAGCATGGCTTCGCCGTCGGCGTTTTCAACGCGGTCGACATAAACTTCGACTTCATCGCCGACCGAAAGGCCGTGCGGCTGGCCGGGCATGGCGAATTCGCGCAGGGCCACGCGGCCTTCGCTCTTCAGGCCCACGTCGATGACGGCCTTGTCGTTTTCGATGGCGGTAACGGTGCCCTTGACGACGCGGCCTTCAAAGCCACCGTTGGCGGCGGAGCCGAGCGTTTCGTCGAGCAGCGCGGCGAAATCGTCGCGCGAGGGATTGGTAGCCATTAGGAGCTTCCTGTATCGAGTTTTCCGGCCAGGCGGTTGTCTCCGCCGGTCTTTCTCCGCATCGCCACCCCATGTGGACATGCGGGCCAAAAGGGCCGAACCACCCGCCGGGCCGAATGCCATGGCGGGTATCCGCCACCGGTTTGACCCGGAGCGAACCCGCGCGCCCTAGGCCCAAAGCCCAAGAAACGCAAGCGAAACCGCGCGTTTTGCAAGCCATGCGTTGCGCTGGATCAAGGCCCGCCATGCTGCAACCGCTAACATGCCGGCCATCGAAGCGATCCCATCCCCGCATCGTGCCGAAACCGTCTAATTCCAGACGCTTGGCCATGCGCGGGGCTGGCCTGACGGAGAATACACATGAACACGCTTGCTGCTCTGGCGCAAACCACCGAGATGACCACGCGCGATGGCACCGCGCTGACCGTGCGCCCCGCCTTTGCCGAAGACGAGCTGGAGCTGGAGGCGTTCTTCGACCTCGTCAACGCCGAGGACCGCCGATTCCGCTTTCTGGCCGCCACGCACCATGTGGGGCACGATCAGCTCCAGCCGCTTACCCATGTGGACCACTGGCGCACCGAAAGCTTCCTTGGGTATGACAAGGCAACGGGCGAGCTGGTCGCCTCTGCCATGCTGGCGTGCGATGCGCAGATGGACACAGGCGAAATCGCCGTGTCGGTGCGCGGCGATTATCGCGGGCGCGGCGTGGGCTGGACGATGCTGGACCTGCTGGCCGCCGAAGCGCAGCGGCGTGGGCTGAAGCGCGTGATCTCGATCGAGGACCGCGACAACCATGCCGCGATCGAACTGGAACGCGAAAAGGGCTTCACCGCACAAGGGCTGGACGGCGATCCGCATCTGGTGATGCTGGAAAAGCGCTTCGACTAAGCCCTCAGGGCAGGCGCGCGAGGATATCCTTCGCAAAGGCGGACAAGGTATCGTCGCGCGCGCCCATGATCACCACGCGGTCGCCCGGCTGCGCCAGCATGGCGATGCGACCGGCGCAATCGGCGCGGGCGGGAATGTGTTCCGCCCGGCCGCCGTGGCTTTCGATCAACGAAACGATGCGTTCAGAGCCCACGGAGCGATCCACCGTGCCGCCGAAATAGACCGGATCGCACAGGATCGTCAGGTCGTCCGGCCCAAGGCGCGTGGCGAGTACTTCGGCCAGTTCCGCGCCCATCTGGCGCAGCGGGCCATAACCGTGCGGCTGGAAGAACGCGATCACCCGGCCGGGATGCGCCTTCAACGTGGCGAGCGTGGCGGCGACCTTTTCAGGATTGTGGCCGAAATCGTCGATCACCGTGACGCCGCGCGGCGAGGTTCCGACGATATCGAACCGGCGGGCAAGGCCGGTGAAGCCTTCAAGCGCGCGCACCGCATCCGCCAGCGGCACGCCGGCGGCGCTGGCGGCGGCAAGCGCGGCGAGCGCGTTGGCCAGGTTGTGACGGCCGGGAACCTGCAACGTCAGCGGATGTGCGCTATCGTCGCGGCGGTCGACCACCGTGGCGGAAATGCGCGTGGCCGCTTCGCGCACGCTGTCGGGATCAACCGAAACCTGTGCCTCGGGCGCAAAGCCAAAGGTCAGCGAAGCATGCGCGCGAGGCAGCAGCGCAACGCTTTCCGCATCGTCGGCATTGACCACGGCCACGGCGGCGCGGGCGAGGAAATCGCCAAACAGGTCGCGCAATTCCTCAAGGCTCTTGTGATCGAGGCTGACGTTGTTGAGCACCGCGATCTGCGGGCGATAGAGCGCGATGGAGCCGTCGCTTTCGTCCACTTCGGACACGAACGGCCCCTCGCCGCCCCCCACGCGTGCCGAAGCGAAGGGCGCGTCGGGCCCGGCGAAGTTCTTCATCACCGCGCCGTTCATGATCGTCGGATCGCGGCCCAGCGCGGTCAGGATCCAGCCGATCATGCCGGTCACGGTCGATTTACCGCTGGTTCCGCCCACCGCGATGCCGCTGGCACTGGCGTTGAACAGGCGTGAGAGCAGTTCCGCGCGGCTCATGCGGCGGCAGCCCAGTTCGGCGGCGCGCACCACTTCGGGAACGGTGTTCTCAACAGCGGCAGAGGCGACGAGGATCTGGTCGGCGCTGACGATGCCAGAGCCATCCTGCGGGAACAGCGTGAAACCCTGAGTTTCCAGCCATGCAAACTTTTCGGGCGTTCGCCCCTGATCGCGGCTGCGGTCCGATCCGGCGACGGCTGCGCCCATACCGCGCAGGATCAGCGCGAGCGGCAACATGCCCGATCCGCCGATGCCGCAAAAGAACCAACGATGGGCGAGAAGGTCGAGATCGGCGGCGGCGGGGGTCATGCGCAGGGCACTACACCATCTGCCCTACCAGTCCAGAGGCCAGACCAGCGGATACCGCAGGGCGTGGGTGACGGCGGGTGAGGCAAGGCCGGAGCGTTCGCAAGCGAATGTTCGGCCAAGCCGTCACACAAAACCGCAGGGCGTGGGCGCAGAACGCCGACACGCTTCGGGCGGGGCGAGGCAAGACCGGAGCGATCGCTAGCGAAAGTTCGGCCAAGCCACCCCGCCCGAAAGCGAGGGTGAGACGAGGTCGTAGCGGGCAAGCCCGTTCGGCCAAGTCACATCCAAAACGGCGGAAACGGCACATCCGTTCCCGTGCGATGAATACGTAGCACAGAGGTTACTCAGCGTTAACACTTTTTCGCAACGCTTTGCGCTTTGGTGCGGAACCGCTATTCCCGGCGCATGCGTGTTGCCATTTGCGCCCCCTCCACCCCGTTCACGCGCGCCGATGCCGACCGCGTGGTGGCGCTGGCAGAGGCCGAATTTCCGCAGGTTTCCCTGCATTTTCACGAACAGTGCTTTGCCAGCGAAGGCCACTTTGCCGGACCGGACGCGCTGCGCCTTGCCGCTTTCGTGGACTGTGCCAACGATCCCGCGTTTGGCGCGGTATGGTTCGTGCGCGGCGGTTACGGCGCCAACCGCATTGCCGGCGAGGCGGTGGCACGGCTCGGCCCGGCGGCCCGGAACAAGGCGTTCCTCGGCTATTCCGACGGCGGGACCATGCTGGCGGCGCTTTATCGCGAAGGGGTAGGCCGGCCTGTTCACGCGCCGATGCCCACCGATATCCGCCGCGATGGGGGCGAAGCGGCGGTGCGGCGCACGCTCGGCTGGCTGGCGGGGAACCGCGATGCTGAGGAACCCTCGCTCGATGGCGCCACGCCCGCCGTCGCCTTTAACCTGATGACGCTGTCGGTGCTGGCGGGAACCCCGCTGATGCCCGACCTTTCCGGCCATGTGGTGATGGTGGAGGAAGTGAGCGAGCACCTTTATGCGGTGGACCGCCTGCTGTTCCATGTAACGCACCATCTGGCGGCTGCGGGCGCGGCGGGGCTGCGGCTCGGCCGGGTGAGCGACGTGCCCGAAAACGACCGCCCGTTCGGTTCGGAACCCGAAGCGATGGCGCGCGACTGGTGCGCCCGCACGGGGCTGCCTTGGTTGGGCCGCGCGGACATCGGCCACGATATCGACAACAGGATCGTTCCCTTCGGGCTTGCCCCGCGCGGATGACGACAATAGGGCGCGGCCGCAAAGGGTCGTCATTGCGGAGTAGATGACATGAGAGCTTTCGTTTTCCCCGGACAGGGCAGCCAGAAGGTGGGCATGGGCGTGGAACTGGCCGAAGCCAGCCTTGCCGCGCGCGAAGTGTTCGAGGAAGTGGACGACGCGCTGGGGCAAAAGCTGTTCCAGATCATGAAGGACGGCCCGGATGACGCGCTGACCCTGACCGAGAACGCCCAGCCCGCGATCATGGCCAACGCCATCGCCGTGTTGCGCGTGCTGGAAAAGGAAGGCGGCATCGCGCTGGCCGACAAGGCCGATTTCGTGGCGGGCCATTCGCTGGGGGAATACACCGCGCTGTGTGCGGCGGGCGCTTTCAGTCTGGCCGACACCGCGCGCCTGCTGAAGCTGCGCGGGCAATCGATGCAGGCCGCCGTGCCGGTGGGCGAAGGCGCGATGTGCGCACTTCTGGGCGCCGACATCGAAAAGGCGACTGCGCTGGCCGAGGCCGCGGCTGAAGGCGAAGTGTGCACCATCGCGAACGACAATGACCCCACGCAGGTCGTGCTTTCGGGCCATCGCGGCGCGATCGAACGCGCGGTGGCGATGGTCAAGGACCACGGCATCAAGCGCGGCGTGCTGCTGCCGGTGTCCGCGCCGTTCCACTGCCCGCTGATGCAGCCGGCCGCCGACGCGATGGCCGAGGCACTGGGCAAGACGCCGCCGCAGGCGCTGCGCGTGGGCCTTTACGCCAACGTCACCGCCGCGCTGGTGACCGACCCCGCCGAAGTCCAGCGCCTGCTGGTCGAACAGGTGACGGGCCGCGTGCGCTGGCGCGAAAGCGTGATCGCGATGACCGGCGCGGGCGTCGAACAGTTCATCGAACTGGGCGGCAAGGTGCTTGGCCCCATGATCGGCCGCACCGTGGCCGACGTCTCGATCACCAGCGTTGTCGGCATGGCCGACATCGAAGCTCTCGCCAAGGAACTCTGAGCCATGGAAAACCGCCTTTTCGACCTGACCGGCATGACCGCCCTCGTGACCGGCGCGGCCGGTGGCATCGGGTCGGCGATCTGCCATGCGCTGGCGCAGCAAGGCGCGCGGCTGGCGCTTTCGGGAACCAATCCGTCGAAGCTGCGCAGCTTCCGCGAGGAACTGAACGATGCCTATGGGCACGATCACGTGGAGATCACCTGCGATCTTTCGAACACCGAGCAGGTCGAACACCTTGTGCCCGCCGCGATGGACACGCTGGGTAAGGTCGATATCCTGGTGAACAACGCCGGCATCACGCGTGACAACCTGACCATGCGCATGAAGGACGAGGAATGGGACGCGGTGATCCGCGTGAACCTTGAAGCCGCGTTCCGCCTGATGCGCGCGGCGACCAAGCCGATGATGAAGGCGCGCTTTGGCCGCATCATCACCATCACCAGCGTGGTCGGCGCCACCGGCAATCCGGGTCAGGTGAACTACGCCGCCGCCAAGGCGGGCCTTGTCGGCATGAGCAAGTCGCTGGGTCAGGAACTGGCCAGCCGCAACATCACCGTGAACTGCGTGGCGCCGGGCTTCATCCGCACCGCGATGACCGAAGTGCTGCCCGATGCGCAAAAGGACGCGCTGAACGCCCGCATCCCGATGGGCCGCATGGGCGAAGGCAGCGATATCGGCGCGGCCGTGGCCTACCTTGCCAGCAAGGAAGCCGGCTATGTCACCGGGCAGACGCTGCACGTGAACGGCGGCATGGCGATGCTGTCGTGAAGGTTCGGGCGCTCCTTGTCGCGCTGGCGCTGGGCGCCGGAGCGGGGAGCGCCCCCGGAACCGCCCATGCCCGCCCGCCCGAGGCGCTGGCCTGCGCGATCATGGCCGCGCCCGCCGGGCTGGACGCACGCATCGCCGACGTGGTCCTCAGCCGCGACAACGATCGCGGACGGCCAACGCTGGACGAACTGCGCGCGATCACCGATCACTGCGGCGACGACCAGTTCCTGAGCGCCAAGGAACGCGACGCCTATTTCAACTATACGCTGGGCCGGATGGCGCGCGACGTTCTGGACGGGCGACTGGCAGCGCACGGACTTTCTTCCGCGCTGATCGACAGGGCGCTGGATATCGGCCCGGGCAATGCCAACAACCCCGCTGCCGAAGTGACGCAGGGCGATCTGCGGCGCGTGGCGGGCGCGATGACCGACGCGGGGCAGGACCCGTCAAAGGTCACGCCCGATGGCTGGGGCCTGATTACCGCGTGGATCGTGGCCACGGCCAACATGTTCGACGGGCAACGCGCGCTCGACTGAAGGTCCTGCGCAAAGGAAATTGCCCCAAATCCGCGCATTTATGCACAGCTTCCCATCGGGGCGGCGCTCAGGCGCTTGAAGCGGCGGGACGAGCGGGTAAGGAAGGTAGTCCGAAACCGACTGGCCCGCGCGCGATTCCGCGCGAGGGCACCGCTGACACAGCCCGGGTGGGACCAGTTCCCGCTGCGACTGGGGGGATCGAGACGAGAATGAAGGCGACGATCGAACGCGCAACCCTGCTGCGCTGCCTGTCCCACGTCCAATCTGTGGTCGAGCGGCGGAACACGATTCCCATCCTGTCGAACGTGCTGATCGAAGCCGCGCCGGACAATTCGGTGCGCCTGATGGCCACCGACCTTGATCTCCAGATCATCGAATCGATGGGCGCCGTCTCGGTGGAAAGCCCGGGCGCGATCACCGTGTCAGCGCACCTGCTGTTCGATATCGCGCGCAAGCTGCCCGATGGCTCGCAGGTTGCGCTTGAAACCGCGGACAACCGCATGACGGTGAAGGCCGGGCGCAGCCGCTTCCAGCTGCCCACCCTGCCGCGCGACGATTTCCCGGTGATCGTGGAAGGCGACCTGCCGACCAGCTTTGAAATCCCGGCGCGCACGCTGGCCGAGCTGATCGACCGCACGCGCTTTGCGATCTCGACCGAAGAGACCCGCTATTACCTGAACGGCATCTTCTTCCACGTGGCGGACGATGTGCTGAAGGCGGCGGCCACCGACGGCCACCGCCTTGCCCGCTATACCCTGCCCCGCCCCGATGGCGCCGAGGGCATGCCCGACGTGATCGTGCCGCGCAAATGCGTGGGCGAACTGCGCAAGCTGTTGGAAGAGGTTCTGGACACCGCCGTGCTGATCGATCTTTCGGCCAGCAAGGTCCGCTTCACGCTGGGCGGCGAACATGGCGTGGTGCTGACCAGCAAGCTGATCGACGGCACGTTCCCCGACTACAGCCGCGTGATTCCCACCGGCAACGACAAGCTGCTGCGGCTTGACCCGCGTTCATTCTTCCAGGGTGTTGACCGCGTGGCGACCATCGCCACCGAAAAGACCCGCGCGGTGAAGATGGCGCTGGATACCGACCGCGTGACGCTGTCCGTCACCAGCCCCGACAACGGCACCGCGGCCGAGGAAATCGCCGCGGACTATACCGCCGAGGGCTTCGAGATCGGCTTCAATGCCAATTATCTCAAGGACATCCTCAGCCAGATCGATGGCGATCTGGTGGAACTGCACCTTGCCGATGCCGGGGCGCCGACGCTGATCCGCAAGGATGAAAAGTCGCCCGCGCTGTATGTGCTGATGCCGATGCGGGTCTGACATTTGCCTGCAATCCATTGCAGGTGAATGCGCAGCCACCCTTACCGGGTTGTTTAGCGCGATTGTAACCTTTCCGGCTAACCTCATGGCAGGCACACCCTGCCTGAGGATTGGCCATGAACCGCGCGACGATTGACAGCAAGCTGGCGTTCTTCTCCCTTGGACGGGAGGATTACGAACGCTTTGGCGCCGTCGGCAGCGCGGTGGCCAAGCATGCCCCCGCAGCGCTCGAAAAGCTCTATGACCGCATCAGCGCGACGCCGGAGACGGCATCGTTCTTTACCTCGGGCAGTTCGATGAACCATGCCCGGGCAAAGCAGGTGGAGCACTGGGCCTCGATGTTCGCGCGGCCGGTGGACGAAACGACCATCGCCAACGCGCAAGTGATCGGCCGCGTGCACGCGCGCATCGGACTGGCGCCGCAATGGTACATCGGCGCCTATGCCGCCGTTCTGGACGACGTGATACAGGCGATGGCCGGCCCGCTGGGCAAGCGCAGCGCGCGCGCGCTCGGCACGCTGATCAAGATGGCGCTGATGGACATGGAAATCGCGCTGCAAACCTATTTCGAGGCGGAGGAAGAGGCGCGCGCTTCGGTGATCGATGCCTTGGGCGGGGCCATGCGCCGCATGACGGAGGGTGATTTCGCCACCGTCCTGTCCGATCTGCCCGATGGCTACGCCGCGATCCGCACCGATTTTGAAGGCATGCGCGAACGCGTCGGCGCCGCGCTGGCCGAAGTGGGCGACGCCTCGCGCAATGTCGATGTCGGCGCGCGCGAGATCCGGCAGGCCTCCGACGACCTTGCCCGCCGCACCGAACAGCAGGCGGCCAGTCTTGAGGAAGCCTCCGCCGCGATGAGCGGCCTTGCCGGGTCGGTCGCCAACACCGCCAAGGACGCCTCGCACATGCACGAATCCGTCGATCAGGCGCACGGCGATGCGCAGGCCGGCGGCAGCGTGGTGAGTGAAGCGGTGGCCGCGATGAACGACATTCACCGCTCCGCGCAGGAGATCGGCAAGATCATCTCGGTGATCGATGGCATCGCCTTCCAGACCAACCTGCTGGCGCTGAACGCCGGGGTCGAAGCCGCGCGCGCGGGCGATGCCGGGCGCGGCTTTGCCGTCGTTGCCAGCGAGGTGCGCGCGCTGGCGCAGCGTTCCGCCGATGCCGCGCTCGATATCAAGACGCTGATCGGCCAGAGCGCGGCGCAAGTGGAGCGTGGCGTGTCGCTGGTCGGGCAGACGGGCGACACCTTTGATCGCATCGTCGGCAAGGTGGGCGAGATCGCAGGCCTTGCCAGCACCATCGCCAACGTGGCGCAGGAACAAGCCACCCACATCGGCCAGGTCCGCCAGACCGTGGGCGAACTCGACCTGATGACCCAGCAGAACGCCGCCATGGTCGAAGAGGCGACCGCCGCCGCGCGCAACCTTGCGGGCGAGGCGGATCGCATGTCCACGCTGGTCGCGCGGTTCAACGTCGGCCACGCGCAGCAGATCGCCGCGCCGGTGCGCCGGGTCGCCTAGGGCGGGCGCTTTACTCCGCCGCCTGCCGCGTTTCCGCGCCCTGCGGCCCGCGCAGCACGCCGCCCGGAGTCGCCCCGGTCCACTGCCCCTTGTGGAAAGTCACCCGGCCTGACTTGATCGTGTAGTCATAGCCTTCGGCCTTTTGCAGCAGGCGCTTGCCACCCGCCGGCAGATCGAACGCCAGCCACGGCTTCAAGAGTCGCAGGGCGTCGAAGTCGATCACGTTGAGATCGGCGACCATTCCCGGCGCGATCACCCCGCGATCGTTCAGCCCATACAGCCGCGCGGTATCGTGGCACTGGCGCTTCACCGCGTGTTCCAGCGTCAGCCTGTTCCCGCGCGCCCGGTCGCGCACCCAGTGTTGCAGCATGAACGTGGGGCTGGCCGCATCGCAGATCGTCCCGCAATGCGCCCCGCCGTCCGACAGCGAATTCACGCAATCGTCGCGCGCCTGCAACGCTTCCAGAAAATCGAGGTTGCCGTCGGAATAATTCAGGATCGGCAGATAGATAAAGCCGGTTCCGCGATCCCGCATCAACAGGTCATATGCATATTCGGCGGGGCTGACCCCGGCCTTCGCCCCGCGAAACGCCATGCTGTGTTCGGCCTGCGGTTCGTAATCGAAGGCCTCGTCCATCTCGTAAAGCCGGTCCCACGCGCCCGCGATCATCCGGTAAAGGTGGACGATGTCGCTGTCGGGGAACACGTTGTCCTCTGCCAGCAGCTGCGCCTTGAACGCAGGGTCAGACAGGCGCGCCAGTTGCTGGTCCCACGGCAGCGCGGCGATCTGCGCCCACGACGGCCGCCACAGGAACGGATGGATCGTGCCGCGCCACCCCATCACCACACCGTTGCCGCGCAGCGCGATCGCCGCCACGATGTTCGCACCGGTGGCGTTCTGGCGGTCCATCTCGGCGATCTGTTCTTCCAGCGGCAGTTCCTTGGCGATGGATTGCAGCGCCGCGAACGTCACCGGCAGGCCGGTTTCGCGGCTGATCGCGCCCATCCATTCGAACTCGTTCCATTCGCGGCGCATGTCGCTGGCCAGTTCGAACACGCCGTGGCCCACGCGGCCCATGGCGCGGCCGATGGCGATCAGTTCCTCGGCCGTGGCGGTGGTGCCGGGCACCAGTTCGCCGTCCACCGATTTGTGGATCACCGTGCGGCTGGTGGAAAAGCCCAGTGCGCCCGCGCGCACGCCCTCTTCCACGATTGCGGCCATCGCCTCGATATCCTCGGGCGTGGGCACCGCGCCGGGCCTTTCCCGCTCGCCCAGCACATAGGCGCGCACCGCGCCGTGCGG
>JBDLVU010000047.1:0-18305 GCA_039804665.1 Pseudomonadota bacterium
GTTGACCTGTCGATCATGCTTGAAAACGACGTGATCACCGATCCGCCGTTCATGCGGCCTCGCATCGAATACCAGAAGCACGCCGAAACCCTTGGTGAACTTGGCTTTTTCTTCCCTGGCGTCACGGCCGAAGACACCCCCGACGCCGCCGGTTTCGCCGCCGCCGAAAGGGTAACGCTGACCACGCACAACGGGACGCATCTGGATGCGCCGTGGCATTTCCATCCGACGCAGGATGGGGGCAAGCCGGCGATGACGATTGATGAAGTGCCGCTGGAATGGTG
This sequence comes from Pseudomonadota bacterium, assembly GCA_039804665.1. Taxonomy (GTDB): domain Bacteria; phylum Pseudomonadota; class Alphaproteobacteria; order Sphingomonadales; family Sphingomonadaceae; genus Novosphingobium. The sequence continues at coordinate 285 of JBDLVU010000047.1, forward strand.
CTTCCAGCCCGGCGTAAAGCTGGATTTTTGTCACTTTCCAGATGGTTATGTGGTGACGGCGAAGGATGTCGAGGATGAACTGGCGCGGATCGAGCACGAACTGAAGCCGCTGGAGATCGTGCTGGTCAATACCGCCGCCGGCATGGCCGTGGGCAATCCGAACTTCGTCAACATCGGTTGCGGTATGGGCTATGAAGCGACCATGTATCTGACAACGCGAGGAATTCGCGTGACCGGGACCGACGCGTGGTCGTGGGACGCACCGTTCAGCTACACCGCCGAAAAGGTGAAGGCGACGGGCGACACGTCGCTGATCTGGGAAGGGCACAAGGCCGGGCGCGACATCGGCTATTGCCACCTGGAAAAGCTGCACAACCTGGAGGCGCTGCCGTCAACCGGCTTCACCGTTTCGTGTTTTCCCCATAAAATCAAAGGCGCGTCGGCCGGATGGACCCGCGCGGTGGCGATTTTCGAGGACTGAAGTTGAGAACGATCTAAAGGGGGTCTAAACCGACCTGGGCGCACCCAGGTCGGTTTTTTGCTGGGCTAGCTGGGCAGAAACAGGGTGTACGGCAGGTCTGCGCAAGACTGGCCGACGCGCACCGCAATCGCCCCGGTGCCACCCACCGCGCGCAGGATGTGCCGGCTGGGTTCGATGACCGCCACGGTCGTTTCACCCGGCGCCAGAGCGACCTTTGCATGTCCGACGAGCGCGAAGGGCGTGTGCGCAAGATAGGCCTGCACCACTTCCGATCCGGCCCGCGTGCCGGTGTTGGTCACATCGATGTGGATCGCGCCGTTTTCGGCGCGGGGATCGCCAATGGCAAAGGTGGTGTACCCTTGGCCAGCGCCGAACGGATAGAGCGCAGCGGTGCCGCCGGCGGCAAGGCCGCGGTAGCCGAGCAGGACGCCTTCGGCATAGCGCAGGTCGCCGCTGGCATCAGGCTTCAGCGCGAGCGCGGGATAGTCCGCTTCTTCGCGCGCGAGGGTTACCGGCAGGCGGCCGCCGGGTTCGCGCTTGCCGCAAAGAACATCGGCGAGCGCGGTGCCGAAAGCCTGCCCCGGATACCACGCGACCAGCAGCGCGGCGGCTTCCCCCGCGAAATTGGCGTCGAAGGCGTGGCCGACGTTGACCACCACGGCGGTGCGGGGATTGGCGGCGATGACGGCTTCGGCAAGGTGGAGCTGGCCCGGATCGAGCAGGGTCGTCGCCCGGTCCTTGCTTTCCACGCTGGCATCGGCGGTTTCGCCCAGCATCAGGATCACGGCGTCGGCGGTGCGAGCCGCCGCAACGGCGCGGTCGAGCATCGCCTGCGGCGTGTCAGGCGCGCGGACGCCGTACCACAGCCCTTGCGCACGGGCCGGGGCGTGGCGGAATTCGATTTCGACCAGCACCCGCTGCCCGGCTTCGAGCGGAATGTCGGCATGGGCCGCATCGCCCGCCTTGAGCACGCCCATGATGTCGGAGGCGGCGGGCTGTTGATCACGCCGGATCAGCGTTGCCCCGTCGACCGATAGCGTGACCGGCCCGGTGGCGCCTGCGTAGAAGCGGTGCAGGCCGCCGGTGGGCGCGGTGTACCAGCCCCGTGCGCGGACGCCGCCGTGTTCGTTGAAGCGGCCCTGATCGTGGACGCCGTGGAACCACACCAGCGAATTGGTGGCGCGCGTTTCGCGCGTCAACGGCTGCGCGGCGAAATCGTGGCCGGCGAAGTATTCGACCGTCAGCCCGGTTTCGCATCCATCGCCAAGGTCGCTGGCGGGCGTGACCGGCATCGCGGGCAGGCGCGGCTGCGGATCGACGCCGGGTTCATGGATCACGCGGGCGCGCCCTGCAAATGCGGCTTCGATCGCGGCGAGCGGGGTGGGCGCATCCGGGGTGACCGCAATGCGCGCGAAAGTGCCGCCCTGATAGCAGGGCGCGGTGGCGTTGGGGCCGATCACCGCGATGGTTCCGGGCGCATCCGCCAGAGGCAACAGGCCATCGTTGCGCAGCAGGACGAAGCCAGCCGCTGCCGCTTCGGCAAGGAGATCGTCGGCATCGAGCGGGGCAGGGGTCTTGGCCCCGCCGAACCGCTGGTTGAAGCGGACGACGCGTGCGGCGGCATCGGCCAGTCGTTCGGCCGGAACCTCGCCAGCCGCGACTGCATCGGCCGCCTTCGCACCGAGGAAGCGTGCGGGGCCGGGCATTTCCAGATCCAGCCCGGCGTTGAGCGTAGGCGCGGTGGAATGCGTGGCGAAGAAATCGCTCATCAAGACGCCGTCATAGCGCCATTCGTCGCGGACGATGGTCAGGACATCGCCGGCTTCGGCGCACCATGCGCCGTTGACGCGGTTGTAGGCGGTCATGATGCCGCCGCAGCCGGCCTCGCAGCACAGCTCGAATGGCAGGAGGTAGACCTGCCGTAGCGTTTCATCGTCGATCACGGCGTTCATCGTGTCGCGTTCGGTTTCGCTGTCGTTGCACACGAAATGCTTGGCGACCGCCGCCGTGCCGGTGGACTGGATGCCGCGCGTCCACGCCGCGCCGCACACGCCCGCCAGAAGGGGATCTTCGGAATAGTATTCGAACGCCCGGCCCGCATTGGGGCTGCGCGCAAGGTTGACGTTGGGGGCGAGCAGCGCATCGACCCCGCGCGCAATCGCATCGTTGCCAACCAGCGCGCCGACGCGGGCCAGCAGGCCCACGTCCCAACTGGCGCCAAGGCAGATCGGGGCGGGCGTGAGCACGGAAATATCGCGTTCATCGATCCGGCCGCTGGCAACGCCCATGGGGCCATCGGCCATTGCCACTTCGCGCAAGCCCAGTTCAGGGACCGCGCCGGTGGTCCACATGGTGGCGCCCGCCGTCAACCGGGCCTGATCCTGCGGCGAAAGCGTCATGCGGAGATCTTTCCAAACGTCATGATCTGGTGGGCCTGCGCTTCGACAGCGCTGGCGATTTCGGCATCGCCCAGCGAGCCATCGGGCGCGAAGGGCTTTTGCGCGATGGAGTTGATCGCAAGGCCGAGCGGCGTGGGCCAGCCGCGCATGGCGTGCACGATCCCGCGCAAGGCGGCGAGCGTGACGCCGGTGGCCTGCCAGCCCGCCGCGCTGACGATCAGGGCAACCGGGCGACCATCGAAGTAGGGCCGCGCATCGGTCCGCAGGTCTTCAAGCAGGTCGATCGCGTTCTTGACGAGACCGGAGACGCCGCCGTGATAGCCGGGCGAGCCGATCACCAGCGCATCGCACGCGCGCACCGCTTCGACCAGTTGCTGCTCGGCCGCGCTGCGCTCAGGGCTTTCAGGGTTGAAGTGCGGCAGCGTGCGCAGGATCGCACCGCCGAACAGTTCGGTTTGCGCGCCGCGCCGGGCGCAAGCGTCCAGCACCGCGCCGACAAGACGTTCGGTTGTGGAGCCTTCGCGCAGGGTTCCGCCGATGCCGACGACCTTCATCACCGGCCCTTCAACGCGGGGATGACCTTGTTGCCCAGCAGGCGCAGCGTCTGCTCGCCCAGCCGCAGACGTTCCTCGGTCAGGGGGCCGGTGGTGGTGCCGCACAGCACGTTGCCGATGCCGAGGTCCGCATAAGGCTGAAGGTGTTCGATCACCGTTTCCGGTGAGCCGTAAAGACACCACGTGCCGATCCAGTCGTCGGTCAGCGCGTTGGGCGTGCGGTCGGTCTTGGTGTTGGCTTCGTCGCTTTCGGCGCGCGCGTTGAATTCCGCCTCGCGCTCCACCGCGGCCTGATAGGCCCGCAGGATGACCTCAAGCTCCTCGCGCGCCTGATCGTCGCTCTCGGCCACGTGCACCACCTGATAGGTGTGCGTTGTCCACGACAGGGCATCGCTGACCACGGCATCGTCGTGCCCGGCATCGAGGAGCGCGGCCTTGTAGAAGTCGAAGTACTTCTTCACGTGGATAAACGGTTCGGTGCCGCCGATCTTGGGCGGGGTGAAGGCGGGGATGAAGGCGGGCCAGCCATGCCGGGCCGCGCGCAGGGCGCTGGCTTCCTTCATCGCCACCGGCATCAGGCGGGCATGCTGACGACCATAAGGCGCGGGCGTGATGCGTTGCAGGACGCGGCCCTGATACGGGCCGTTGTCGATGGCGACGGCCGCATCGTCCATCTGCTTGGCCCAGAGCTGCTCGGCAATCTCCAGGTTCTTTTCGGCAATGGGGCTGGCGTCGCGGTAATCGATGTTGAAGCCGATCATCTCTTCGGGCGTGGTGCCCGAACCGACGCCGACCAGCAGCTTGCCCTGCGTCAGGTGGTCGAGCACGTTGACGCGCTCGGCAAAGCGCACCGGGTGGTGCAGGGGCACCGACACCACCGAGAAACCGAAGTGCATTTCAGGCAGCCGCGCGGCGAGATAGCCCGCCAGAATGAAGCTGTCGCTGGCCACCGGCATATAGCCGTTGAAGTGGTGATCCGGCATGAAAATCGCTTCGAAGCCGCTTTGCGAGGCAAGCGTCGCATGATCGACCAGATCGGTGATCAGGCGGCCGTCTTCCGACGGGCTCATCGAACGAGCGTTCAGGAACACGGAAAAGCGCATCGATTCCTCCCCACAGGTAACGTGACGGATATTGTCCGCGGGCAGGATTCGTGCTCCTGCGGATCGTCGTCTTGAATGGAATTAGAACATCAATTCTGATTTGTCCATGGCAAAATGGAGGGCGTTGACGGTGGGGCTTCCTGCCTGCAAAGGAAATGGCATGACCAAGGACGCAGGCCTCGCCACGACCGTTCGAGCACCCCAGCAGGGGCGCAGCAGGGCGAGTTACGAACGCATGCTGACGGCGGCCGAGGAATTGCTGGCCAGCCGCGGCTCGGACGAATTCACGCTGAACGAGGTGAGCAAGACCGGCAAGGTCTCGATCGGGTCGATCTATTGCCGGTTCGACAGCAAGGATGCGCTGATCCACGCGGTGCAATTCCGCGTGCTGGAGCGGGTCAATGAAGAGATGCTGGCCCAGATCGCCGCTGCGCGCGAAGACGCCCGGGACCTGCCCGAACTGGTTCCGCTGCTGGTGGAGGCGGTGGCCGAAACGCTGCGCAAGCATTCGGCGTTGATGCGCCCGCTGATGAAGCGCGCCAGTTCCGATCCGGTCGTCGCGGAAACCGGCAAGGCGTTTTATGCGCAGTCTGCCGAGGCGTTTTGCACGGCCATTCTCGGCTACCGCGACATGATCCGGCAGGACGATCCCGTTCGGGCGACCGATTCCGCCTTTCGCATCCTTTACGCCCCGTTCGCGCGCCACCTGGGCTTCGGTTCGGCGATTGAGGCGGCGTGGGAGGGCGACTGGATGGTGCTGAAGCAGGATATATCCCGCATGATCGCGGCGTTCCTCCAGTCGCCCTCGCGCTGAATCACCCGAAGCTCACCTGCTTCTCGTCGATGTTGAACGAGGGGAAGGGCAGGTAGGACACGCGCAGCTTCTGGACGAGGCCGAGCGTGTGATCGCCCTTGGGAAAGCCGCCTTCGCGCGCAACCAGAATGGTCGCCGGGGTGCCGAATGGCCAGCGGCGGTCGTAGGCGGTTTCCATTTCGTCGAGCGAGATCGGGCCTTTGCCTTCGTCAAAGCGGACCGCCGCGCGCGGCAGCGTTTCGCCGTCGATGGCCACGTTCAGTTCCTCGATCATCGACAGGCCGAGGCCGCGATAATAGCCGAGCTTGGATTCAAAGGCGAAGCCGGTCGGCGCATCGGCCGGGCCGGTGTTGCGCAGGCTGACGGGGTCGATGATGTACTTGTCGAACATTATGCCGGCTCCTTCGCCGCGTACTGCGCTTCGGCCTGTGCGATCAGGCGTTCGAACATCGCGTGCTGGCGGCGCACCTGCTCGCGGCTGTCCACCTCCATCACGTCCTGAATCCAGCGGTTGCCTTCGTATTCGCTGGAAAGCGTACCCTCCCAGCCGCACCTGACCAGTTCGGGGATGACATCGTCATAGGCGATCGCCGGGTCGGTGCAGTCCGCGTTCATTTCATAGAACTTGGCCTGGATGTGGCGGAAATAGGGGGCGTAGTCGCCGATCCGCTTCGGGTTGGCGTAAGGCGCGTGGCGCAGCGTTTCGGCCATGGCGACCTCGGCCTTGTTGCCGCCCATCTTCACCGCGACCTCGTAGATCGTGTACTCGCTCATGATCTTGGCCTCGTGGCTGTCGACGATGAACTGCGCCACTTCGGGGCGGGCGCCCTGCCGTTCGAAGCGGGCGCGGAACACGGGCGGGTAGTGCTTCATGAAGATGCCCATGTCGGGCAGGATGCCGAGGTGCTTCGTGCCCAGTCGGTCGGCTTCGTCGATGGTGCGCAGGATCCACGCGTGTTCGAGGTGCCACGGTGCGTGGACCTCGACACCCATGTGGACGTCCAGATCTTCGGCATAGGGCACGCAGCGACCGAGGATGTCGGGCCGCACGAACACCAGCACGCGCATGTTGCGGATGCCGAGGCGGTTGCACAGCACCAGATCGCGGCGGATGCTTTCAACCTGTTCGTCGTCGGTCATCGGCCGGTCCTTGCGGACCTTGGTGTCGAGGAACATGTCGTAGGCGGTGAAATGCGCGCCGTGACGGGCGAGCATCGCCTTCCATTCGTCCACCTGCGCGTCGGACAGGTCGGGGAAGGTGGGCATGTTCTGCTCTGGCAGGATTTCGATGCCGTTGGCGTCGATGGATGCGGCGAAGGACACGCAGTCCTCCACGCTCATCTTGCCGAGGAACAGCTCCTCCTGAAAGCTGTAGAGGCTGACGCCGCGCTTGATCTTGGAACTCATGGAACTTCAGGCTCCCGCGGGAAGGGTGGCCGCATCCGAGGGACGCGGGGCGAAAAGGAAAAAGGCGAAGACGGAAACGAAGAGGCCAAGGACGCCCGCGACAAGGAAGGCGCCCTGCATCGTGCCCGCCGCCTGCCTGATCAGGCTGACCAGCAGCGGCGAGGAGAACTGGCCGAAGAAGAAGCATGCGGTCCACACGCCCATGCCGCGGCCGCGATGTTCGAAGGGCAGCTTTGACTGCGCGAGCGCGATCAGCGTCGGCACCGCCATCCCTGCGCCGGTCTGCTGGATCGCCATGGCCGCCACCATCCAGCGCCAGTCGTGCGCCAGACCGATGAGGGTCAGGCCAGTGCCGAGCAGCGCAAGGAACAGCGTCAACTGGAAACGCGAGCCGAGCTTGCCGGTTGCCCAGAACACGATCGCGCCCAGAATGACGAACAGGCTGGGAAGCGTGGTGAGGCGGCCGATCTCGCCGGAGTCGGTCACGCCCAGTTCCTGCCAGACGATGCCGCCATTGATGATGAAAACGTAGTAGAGCGAGGCGCCGAACAGGGTGATCGCGGCGTAGCCCAGCACATTCTTCCACGGGAACGGGGACTTTGCTTCATCGCCAATGCCCAGCATCTTGCGGGCGGTGGCGTTGCTCTGCGGTTCGTAGAGGAAGGCCCACATGGCGATGAAGATCGGAAAGCCGACCGCATAGATCAGGAAGATCGCGTTCCAGCGCATCGCGGTCAGGTAGCCCGAGGCAAAGATCACCGCGCTGCCGAGGAACGGCCCGGCGATGCCCTGAATCGACAGCCAGCGATGCCGGCCCGCTTCGTCCCAGTAATCCCCGATCAGCGTGTTGAGCGTGGTCAGGATCGCGGCTTCGGACACGCCGAGCAGCAGGCGCGATGCATAAATCGCGTCGAGATTGTCGAGGAAGAAGGGGGCCGCGCCAAAGAAGCCATAGGTGAGCGTGGAGGCGAGCAGCAGCCTGCGCCGGCCATACTTGTCCACCAGCAGTCCTGCGAACATCGCCAGCAGCGCGATGGTCAGCCCCGGGGCGGAAACCATCGCCGGCACCTTGATCATGGCGGCGGGGTCGTTGTGAAAATGTGCGATGATCGCGGGCACCGCCGGGAACATCGAAACGATCGCGATGATAGGCAGGAAGCCCGCCACCACCACGATCATACCTTGCACGGGACCGGGCCTGCGGTGGCCCTGGTCCACGGCGCTATTTGCGGCGGACATCGATCTCTCCCGGAATTGCATTGGCATTGGTCAAATTAGAACTATTATTCTGATAGATCGTATCGCCTCGGAAAAAGCCCCTGTCAAGCGGGCTTTAGCGGGCGTTGAGGCGTTGACCCGAGCCCTCCGGACGCCCCGCGACGACGACCCGCTTGACGAAAAAGCGAGTGCCACATAATTAGAACCATCATTTTGATTTTAGAAGCGTCGACTCGTGATTCGGCGCTCGTATTGGGGAGGAATGGAATGAATCGCAGCTTTGCCGCGACGCTGATGCTTGGCGCCAGCATGATCGCCTTGCCGCACGGCGCCATGGCGCAGGACGCCAGCGGCGCGTCCAACGAGGGCCTGAAGGAAATCGTCGTCACCGCCACCCGCGCTGAAACCAGCGCGCAGAAGACCGCCGTGGCGCTGACCGTTTACACCGGCGCGGATCTGGCCGCGAAGGGCATCGCCAGCGTCCAGTCGCTGTCCGCCATCGATCCCAGCGTCAATGTTACCTCCAGCACCGGCGCGGCCTATGTCGCGGTGCGCGGCATCGCGTCCACCGATGTCACCGAAATCGGCGATCCTTCGGTGCCGATCGCCCGTGACGGGTTCTACATGAACCGCTCCTTCTCGATCGGCACGTCGATGTACGATGTCGCGCGGGTTGAAGTGCTGAAGGGCCCGCAGGGCACGCTTAACGGCCGCAATTCGACCGGCGGCCTCGTGTCGATCATCACCAACCGTCCCGGCCGCGATGCGGGCATGCAGGGGTCGGTCGAAGTCGGCAGCTTTAATGCGCTGAATGTCGAAGCCGCCGCCAACGTGCCGGTGACCGATCGCGTGCAGGTGCGCCTTTCGGGAACGCACCGCCAGCATGACGGCTACCGCAACCTTGGCGCAGGCCTGCCCCGGGGCGATGACGAAAAACTCAGCTCGGGCCGCGTGCAGGTTGCCGCGCAGCCGTTGGACAACCTGAAGCTGTGGGTTTCCTATCAGCACGACGATATCGACGATGTCGGCGACGTGGCGATGAGCAGCGAATTGGCCGCGCGCCCCGATTTCGGCGATGCGCGCTCGTTCCCCAACGTCTATCCGAGCCACACCCGCATCAAGGCGGATCGCGTGCGCTGGGAAGCCAGCCTGAGCGACCTTCCGGGCGATCTGACGCTGGTCTACGCCGGTGGCTACGACAAGTCGCAGTGGCTGCACCAGCTTGACGCCACCGGCCCGCTGTATCCGGCGGTCCGCAGCTTCAACCAGAGTGAATCGCCCAAGACGTGGAACCACGAAGTTCGCCTGTCGAACTCGGTCAACAGCCGGCTGTTCGTGCAGGTTGGCTATTTCCACTTTCAGGAAGCCAACGTGATCAACTCGGGGCTGTACAACCACGAGATGACCGGAGATTTCGCACCGGGCGGCCACCTTGGCTTCCTGAACTTCTCGGACCAGTACGGCATCAAGTTCGACTATGACGTCAAGACCAAGTCGGACGCGGTTTTCGGTCAGGTCGCTTATGCGCTGACCGACCAGTTCAAGCTGACGGTCGGTGGCCGTTATACGTGGGACAAGAAGGTTCGCACCGGGCAGGCGGTGCTGTTCCTGCCCGCGCTGGCGACGCCGTTCTGCGCGCTCAGCCCGTTCGATCCGGTCAACAATCCGCAGGGCTGCCCCAATTTTCCGCTGACCACGCCGGGCAATGGCAACCTGAGCCATGGCGAACCGACCTTCCATGTCGGCCTGGACTTCAGCCCCACGTCGACGACGCTGGTCTATGCGAAGTTCGATCGCGGCTACAAGTCGGGCGGGTTCAATTCCAACGGCAGCGCGCCTTCGGTCGATTACGGTCCGGAAAAGCTCAACGCCTTTGAAATCGGCACCAAGAACCGCTTCATGGGCAATCGCCTGCAGGTGAACGCGGCGGCGTTCTACTTCGACTACAAGGGTTACCAGGCTTCGCAGACCTCTGCCGTTCTGGGCGGCGGGGCGGGCACGTTCAACGTCGGCAGCGCCAAGATCTATGGTGCGGAACTGCAGACCAGCGCGCTGTTTGGCGAGGGCGGCCGTATCGACCTGAACGCGGCCTGGCTGCATACCAAGTTCGGCAAGGATGCCGCGGGCAACGACATCGTCGTGACCGATGGCGCGAACGTGGCGCATGTCATCACGGGGAACCGCTTGCCGAACGCGCCGGGCCTCTCGGTTTCGGGTGGTATCGAGTACGCCGTGCCGTTTGCCGGTGGCAAGCTGACGCCGCGCGTGGATGGCAAGTACAGCTCGGCGTTCTATTATACCGTGTTCAACAATGCCGACACGCAGAGCCGCGCCTTTGCCACGGGCAATGCCTCGCTGACCTATGAGCCGGATGGCGGCCAGTGGCAGGTGCAGGCCTTCGTGCGCAACTTCACCGACAAGGTGGTGCTGGCCAATGCGCAGCGCAACTACGTCTCGGGGCTGAATACCTACCAGTTCCAGCCGCCGCGCACCTGGGGCGTTCGCGGCAGCGTGAAGTTCTGATCTCAGGTCTTTCCTGAATCGGCGCCGGCTTTCGGGCCGGCGCCGCCATTTTCCGGAACCGCGATGCCTATGCCCGCTCGAGCCGAAACCTGGCGAAATCTCGCCCTTCTGACGGTGATGCTGGCGTTCGTGCTGGACATCGCCGATTCCACCATCGTCAACACCGCGTTGCCCGCGATCCAGCATGAACTGGGCGCCTCGAACGCGGCGGCGAAATGGATGGTGGCGGGATATTTCCTCAGCTTTTCGGTGTTTCTGGTCGCTGGTGGGCGGTTGGGAGACCTGTTCGGCTACCGCCGGCTGTTCATGGCCGGCGTGGCGGCCTTCACGTTTGCATCGCTCGGTTGCGGTTTGTCGCAGAGCGCCAGCCAGCTTGTTGACTGGCGCATCGCGCAGGGCTGCGCCGCCGCGCTCATGGGGCCGCAGGTCATGGCCGTGGTGCAGGTACTGTTTTCCCCGACGGAGCGCATCGCAAAGCTTGCCTGGTTCGGGACGCTGGGCGGCATGGCCGCCGTGCTCGGGCCGATCGCGGGCGGCTTGCTGATCGCGGCCAACCCGATGGGGCTTGGCTGGCGCGCGGTGTTCCTGATCAACCTGCCGATCGGGTTGATCGCGTTGATCGCGGGCGCGCGCTTTCTGCCCGATAGCCGCGCGGACGGCGCCCGGGGAATCGACATGGGCGGCACCGCGTTGCTTGGCTTTGGCCTTGTCGCGTTGCTGGTGCCGATGGTGCAGGGGCCGGAGCTGGGCTGGCCGGTCTGGACGCTTGCGCTGCTTGCGGCCGTGCCGCTTGTGGCTGCCGTTGCGGTCAGCCACGCCCGGTCGCGGGGGCGCGCGGGCAAGGATCGCCTGATCGAGCCTGCGCTGTTTCGTGAACGGGCGTTCGCGTTGGGCCTGTCGGCGTCGGTCTGCCTTTCGGCGGGTGTCAGCGGGTTCATCCTCGTCTTTGCGCTGGCGGTTCAGCATCTGCTTGGCCGCAGTCCGCTCGATACGGCGCTGCTGCTGGCGCCGTTCGGCGTTGGCGTGTCGCTGGGCATCGCGTTCGTCGGCCGCAAGCTGTTGCCGCGTTTGGGCAAATGGATTCCCTTCGTGGGTGCGACGGGCATGGCGTTTCTGGGCGTGAGCGCGCTGTTGATCCTGCCGGGCGCGCCGGCGACGCCCGTGCTGGCGGCGCTGCTGGTGCCGACCGGGCTGTGCATGGGCATGGTGGCAGGGCCGTTGACCCCCATCGCGCTTGCCCGCGTGGGCCGTACCCATGCCGGCATTGCCAGCGGCATGTTGAAAACCGCACAACAGGTTGGTGGCGCACTGGGAGCCGCCATCGTGGGGGGCGCATGGTTTGCAGGACAGGGGACGCAAAGCGCCGCCGTGGCACTGGCGGTGGTCCTCGCCGGTGCGGCCTTGAGCGCGCTGGCGTTGCCGCGCAACCTCTTTGGCGCGACGGGAGAGCAAGCATGACACGGCGTTTGCGGATGGGAATGGTCGGGGGCGGTCCGGGTTCGTTCATCGGGCCGATCCATCGCATCGCGGCGGAGATGGACCGCGAGATCGAGCTGGTGGCGGGTGCGTTCTCGTCCGATCCTGCGCGCTCGACCGTGGCGGGAGAGACCTATCGGATTGACCCGGCGCGTGCCTATGCCAGTATCGACGCGATGCTGGCGGGTGAGGCGGGGCGCGATGACGGGATCGATTTCGTCGCCATTGTCAGCCCCAACCATCACCATCTGCCCGCCGCGCGGGCGGCCTTGCAGGCAGGTATCCCGGTGATGAGCGACAAGCCGATGACCGCCACGCTGACCGAGGCGCGCGAGCTGGCCGGCGTGGTGGCGGCGGCGCGGCTGCCGTATGGCCTCACCTACACCTATTCGGGCTACCCGCTGGTGCGCGAGGCGCGGGCGCGGGTGGCGGCAGGTGTGCTGGGCAACGTGCGCAAGGTCGTGGTCGAATATCCGCAAGGCTGGCTGGCCGGCGAAGCGTCGGGCAAGCAGGCGGAGTGGCGGGTCGATCCGGCGCGCTCGGGCGAGGGCGGCTGCATCGGCGATATCGGTGTTCATGCCTTCCACCTTGCCGAGTTCGTCACCGGACTGAAGGTTACGGAACTGCTGGCGGATCTTGGCGCGGTTGTGCCGGGGCGGCAGCTGGATGACGATTGCACCGTGCTGCTGCGCTTTGCGAACGGCGCGCGGGGCGTGCTGCTGGCCAGCCAGATCGAGGTGGGTGAACGCAACGGCCTGCGCATCCGCGTCTATGGCGACAAGGCCGGCATGGTGTGGCGGCAGGAATGCCCCAACACGTTGACGATCGACACGCTCGACGGCCGGACGGAGATCGTCCACGCCGGCGGGGCGCACATCGGCCCCGATGCCATGGCGGCAAGTCGCACGCCGGCGGGGCATCCGGAAGGTTATCTGGAAGCCTTTGCCAACCTCTACCGCGATTTCGCGGCAACCTTGCGCGGGCAGGTGGCGCCGTTGCTTCCGGGCGTTGAGCAGGGCCTGCGCTCCATGACTTTCATCGCCACCGCCGTTGCCGCCAGCCGCGATCGCTCGGGCTGGGTTCCGTTCGCCATCTGAAGGACGCAAAGCCCATGAAGACCATCAAGGGTCCCGGTATCTTCCTCGCCCAGTTCGTGGGCGACGCCGCGCCGTTCAATTCGCTCGACACCATTGCCGACTGGGCGGCGGGGCTTGGCTACAAGGGGTTGCAACTCCCCTCGAACGATGCGCGGCTGTTCGATCTCGCTCGTGCCGCCGATAGCCAGGACTATTGCGACGAGGTGACGGGCACGCTGGCGGCAAGGGGGCTGGCGATCACCGAGCTTTCGACGCACCTGCAGGGGCAGCTGGTGGCTGTCCATCCGGCGTACGATGCGCTGTTCGATGGCTTTGCTGCCCCGGAAGTGCGCGGCAACCCGGCTGCGCGGCAGGCGTGGGCGATGGAGCAGATGGGCCTTGCCGCACGCGCCAGCCGCCGGCTTGGCCTGACCACGCACGCCAGCTTTTCGGGCGCGCTGGCGTGGCCCTATTTCTATCCCTGGCCGCAGCGTCCGGCGGGGCTGGTCGAAGATGCCTTCGATGAACTGGCGCGGCGCTGGACGCCGATCCTCAACGCGTTTGACGAAAACGGCGTGGACATCGGCTTCGAGATCCATCCGGGCGAGGACCTGCACGATGGCGCGACCTTCGAGATGTTCCTGAACCGCGTGGGTAACCACCCGCGCGCCAACATCCTGTACGATCCCAGCCACTTCGTGCTGCAACAGCTGGATTATCTGGCGTTCCTCGACATTTATCACGAGCGCATCAAGTGCTTCCACGTGAAGGATGCCGAGTTCCGCCCGAGTGGGCGCGTGGGGGTTTATGGCGGTTACCAGAACTGGGTAGACCGGCCCGGCCGGTTCCGTTCGCTGGGCGACGGGCAGGTGGATTTTGCGCAGATCTTCAGCAAGCTCGCGCAGTATGACTATGCCGGATGGGCCGTGCTCGAATGGGAATGTGCGCTCAAACACCCGGAGCAAGGCGCAGCCGAAGGCGCCCCGTTCATCGACCGGCACATCATCCGCGTGACCGACAAGGCGTTTGACGACTTTGCCGACAGTGGCAGCGACCGCGCGCTCAACCGCACACTCATGGGGTTTGGCCAATGACCATCGAGCGCCGCGATTTCTTGTCCGGTGCGGCGTTGCTTGCGCTTGCGCTGGGCATCCCGGTCGCCGCCGTCCGGCTGAGCGACATTGCTGACGACGATATGCCCAGTCCGCGCCAGCGATTGCTGGCGCGCGCCGTCAGCCAGATTGTCATTCCCCGCACCGCCACGCCGGGGGCCGGAGAGGTGGGCGTTGGCGATTTCCTCATCCTTGCGCTGGCGCATGGTCTTGACGGCAGCCGCGAACCCGCCGCCAGCGGTGCGACGCCGACGGGCGAATCCCCGCCGCTTCGCCGCGATGGCTCGCTCGATCATCTCGTATGGCTGGAACGCGCACTCGACCGGCGCAGCGGCGGGGATTTCCTGGGCATCGCACCGCCCGCGCGCGCGCAGATGCTGGCCGCGCTCGATGCCGAGGCCTATCCTCCCGGGCCGCCGCCGGCCGATCCCTCACCCTGGCAGACGATCAAGGGACTGATCCTGACAGGCTATTACACCAGCCAGACCGGTGCCGCGCAGGAACTGCGTTATGAACTGGTGCCGGGCCGTTTTGACAATGACATCCCGCTCACCCCCGGCGCGCGCGCGTGGTCGAGCGATTGGACCGCGGTGGAGTTCGGCTGATGGAGCACCAGTTCGATGCAATCGTCGTTGGTTCCGGCATCACCGGGGGCTGGGCGGCGAAGGAGCTGACCGAGGCCGGGCTGACCGTGCTGATGATCGAGCGCGGGCGCAAGATCGAGCATCAGGTCGATTACGCCACCGAAACCAAGGCGCCTTGGGAAATGCCTTTTCGCGGCCTTGGCGATGCCGCGCGCTATGCCCGCGAATTTGCGGTGCAGCGCAAGAACCGGCACTTCACGGAATTTACCGAAGGCCACTTCGTCAACGACCGCGACAATCCGTACGAAACGGGCGCGGATACCGACTTCACGTGGTTCCGCTCTTACCAGCTTGGTGGCCGGTCGCTCACGTGGGGGCGGCAATGCTATCGCTGGTCGGATTATGATTTCGGCGCGAACAAGCGTGACGGGCACGGGACCGACTGGCCCATCCGCTATGCCGATCTTGCGCAGTGGTACGACAAGGTTGAGGACTTTGTCGGGGTTTCGGGCCGGGCCGAAGGGCTGGCACAGCTGCCCGATGGCCACTTTCAGCCGCCCATGGCGCTTAACTGCGTCGAACAGGCGGTGCGTGAAACGATCTCGACGCAATGGCCGGAACGCTGCCTGACGGTGGGCCGCACCGCCAATCTGACGGAGGCCAAGGAGACCGAGGGGCGCTCGCAATGCCAGTATCGGTCGATCTGCGCGCGCGGATGTTCCTATGGAGCGTACTTCTCCACCCAGTCATCGACGCTGCCCGCCGCGACCAAAACCGGGCGCCTCACCGTGGTGACCGACGCGCAGGTGGCCAAGATGGATTACGACGCGGCCACTCGCAGGGTCACCGGCGTGCGCTGGATCGAGACGGAGACCGGCGCGCGCAAGGCCGCGACGGCGCGGCTGGTGTTCCTGAACGCGGGCGCATTCAATTCGGTCCACCTCATGCTCAATTCGGCAAGTGCGGCAATGCCGGGCGGCCTTGCCAACAGCTCTGGCGTGCTGGGCACCCATATCATGGACCACGCCAACACGCTGTCAGCCATCGCGGATTTCCCGCAGTTTTCAGGCCATACCAGCTTTGGCAACCGGCCCACGGGCATCGTGATCCCGCGTTTTCGCAATCTCGACACGCTTGATGGAAACGGCTTCACGCGCGGTTATTCCTATCAGGGCGGCGCGCTGCAATCCGGCTGGACCCGGGGCAAGCGGATGGCGGGCACGGGTGCCGCCTTCAAGGACGAGCTGCAGCATGTTGGCGCGTGGCGTATGGTGCTGGTCACTTTCGCGGAAAGTCTGCCGCGCGCCACCAATCGCCTGACGCTGGGCAAGCGCACCGATCCGCGCGGGGTGCCGCAGATTGAAATCGCGTTCGCGCATGGGGCGGAGGAACGCGCGGCGCTTGTCGACGCAAAGGAGCAGGCCGCAGCCATGCTGACCGCCGCCGGCGGCGTGGTGCGGATGGGGATGGACCGCCCCGGACCCGGGGGGAGCGCCATTCACGAAATGGGGGGCGCCCGGATGGGTTGGGACCCGAAGACATCGGTGCTCAACCGGTTCAGCCAGTCGCACGACGTGGCAAACCTGTTTGTGACGGACGGCGCACAGATGAGTTCATCGGCGTGCCAGAACCCTTCGCTGACCTACATGGCGCTGACCGCAAGGGCTTGCGATTATGCGGTCGCGCAGATGAAGCTGGGTTATATTTGACGGCAGCCTGTCAAGGAATCGGCCCGGATGCGATGAGGTTGATGAGCGGGGCAGGGCCAGAGTAGAGGAAGCGCGATTATTGCGGGCCGTGCCGGGCTTCGGCCAGACTGCGCTTCAGCAAATCAGGCGCGACGGGCTTGTGCAGCAGGCAAACGCCGGGCGGCAGTTCGGACTGGACCTTTTCGTCAGCGTAGCCTGTCATGATCAGGCAACGGGGGGCATCGGCCATGGCGCCGATCTTGCGGACCAGTTCCGCGCCGCTGAGGCCCGGCATCGCATAATCGGTCAGGACCAGCTCGAACCGGCCCGGGGAATCCGCCAGTGCCTTGAGCGCCGCCCTGCCGTCGGCAGCGCCTGTGACCTCCATTCCCCATTCCTGCAACTGTTCGACCATCAGCGTGCGAACGGCCTCGTCGTCGTCAACCACCAGTATCGATCGGCCGCGCAGATCTTCGGGCTCATCCAGAGACGACATTCCTGATTTTTCGTGCGCCTGCGCGAGCGTGGCGGGCAGGAGAAACGCAATTCGCGTGCCGACGCCTTCGTCGCTGTGGATCTCCAGCTTGCCGCCCGACTGGTGCACGAAGCCAACCACCATCGAGAGCCCCAGGCCCGTTCCCTTGCCTGCTTCCTTGGTGGTGAAGAAGGGCTCGGTGATCTTGTTGAGGATCGATTGCGGTATTCCGGTGCCTTCATCCGTGACGCTGACCGACAGGTACGGGCCGGGCGGCAGGCCCGCATGCTGGACCTCATCCATCCCCGGCTGGCTGATTTCCACGGCAATGGCGCCACCTGCAGGCATGGCGTCGCGCGCGTTGAGGATCAGGTTGACCAGCGCGAGTTCAAGCTGGGAACGATCGACAAGGAAATTCGCGTCCGTGCACGCACAACGCCAGTCGATGGTGACGGTGCCGCCCAGCGCGTGCTCCACCAGCCCGGCAACCGATGCGCAAAGGCTGGCCGGCGCGACCGCCACGGGTTGAAGCTCCTGCTTGCGGGCAAAGGCCATCATCCGCTTTACCAGTTCGACGCCCTTTTCCGCCGCCTGCCGCATCCTTTCGACAACCATCTGGTCGGGGGCAGAGAAGGTCTGGCGTCGTTCCAGCAGGTGCAGGCCGCCAAGCACGGCAGCCAGAAGGTTGTTGAAATCGTGCGCGACGCCGCCGGTCAGCCTGCCGATCGCCTCTACCTTGCCTGCCTGCAACAATTGGGCTTCCATCTGCTTGCGCTCGGTCACGTCCATCAACGTGCCCGCCCACCGGGGCGGTTCGCCGTGATCGGAAATGCAGACGCACTGCTCGATGAAGTGCCGGATATCCTGCCCCTCGGCGCGCCAGCGATATTCGAAGGAAACCGCTTGCTTGCCGCCATGTCCGTTCAGGGACAGCATGGGCTGGTCTTCCGGGTGAATCCGGTCCTCCCAGCGCACGTCTCCTGCCTCTATCGACGCGGCATGATCGCCCGCGATTCTCGACAGGTCGCCGGCCACGAACGCGCGCTGAAGGCGGCCTTCGCCGTCGCTGCTGGCCTCGAACAGCACAAGCGGCAACGCTTCGAGCATCGAG
>JBDLVU010000048.1:0-18080 GCA_039804665.1 Pseudomonadota bacterium
CGCCCTTACGAAGCCGTTCGAATGGGGATTGCCGCCTTTGCAGCGCGCCTGGCGGAAGAGGCCGTCCTGCCGCGACGCTTTGGGCCGACCGCGAACTGCCCGCGCCCGCACTGCGTCCAGCCGCCTGGGCATGGCCCCGCGATCCGCCGTCCCGACGGGACGCCATGGCAGATGGCTGGAGATCCAGCGCCAGCCGTTCGACCCGTGAAAGCGATGGCGGCAGTGATGCCTGCCGGCTCCGGTCCGGCTCGGCCAGCAGGGCGTTCCGCGGCCGGGGCACGAGGCGGAGCCCGCAGGCGATGATTCCCGCGCTACCCAGCAGGACGATCTGCGCCGCAGCAAAGACATCAACGATGATCGCGACGATGCCGGCACCTTCCCGCGCCGCCTCCGCGCCTTCGCGCAGTGCGATAAGCCAGGGTTCGATCGTGGTCAGGAGCAGGAGGTTCGTCAGCCAAGCCAGCGTCGACAGGATGGTGAAGGCCAGCATCGCGCGCAGCCAGCCGATGAACAAGCCCAGCGTCTCACCGAGCACGGCCAGCGCAATGAACAGCGGCCCGATGGCAGCGAGGATGCCCAGCGCCACAATAGCCACGGCAACCGTGCCGACCGTTGCGTAGAGAAGCACGGTCTGCGCGCGCAGCAATCTCTCTGCGCCGGGGGCTGCCGGAACCCCGGCGCCGACTGCGCCCACCGCGCCATTCGCGGCGGCATCGCCGGGAGCCGGAAGGCTCGCGGACTGGGCGCCCGCGGATGGGGCGCCGCCGGGGCTTTGCGCCGAGCCGGTAGCGTCGCGTCCCAGCTCGTCATAGACGAGTTGCAGGCCGTCGACCGGGTCGCCCGCCAGCACGCTGCCCCCATCGGCCATGGCGCCGCTCACCGTGTCGGCGATCTGGAGAGGGCCGTCTAAGGCGACATCGAAGATGAGCGTCTGGAATACGGTCCAGTTGAAGGCGAGGGTCAGGACGAAGCCGATCTTGAGCCCCATCACGCCGACATCGCCCAGCCGGGTATCGCCGACGCCGAACATCAGGCGGAAGCCCAACAGACCGACATAGAGCACCATCAGCGCTGTTACCGCCTGTGGCAGAAACGAGGCCGACCCGCTCAGCGCCTCGTAGCCGCCCTGCGAGAAGGCTTCGACGTTGCAGCTTATCGAGTAGAGCGTGCCGTGCACCACGCCCATCGCCGCATCCGGGACCGGGCAGCCGATCATCCGCGCGCCTCCGCCAGTTGCGCCCGGAATGCCGGGAGCCAGAATGCGGGATCGTCGCCCAGTTCGGCGCGCAGCCGGTCCAGCAGCCGTACCGAGCGTTCGGTGCCCGCCAGCACGACAAGCTGGTCCTCTAGGCCCGAAAGGTCGAGCCGCACCACCGCGCTGTGATCGGCGCGCTTGATGAGGAAGCAGCGCGAGGTATCAGGCAGCGAGCGCACGAGATCGAATTCATGTTCGGACAGTCCGAACCCGTCAATGTAGTCCGCTGCTGAAGCCTTGGGATTGGGCAGGAAAATCTGCGTCGCAGATTGTTCGACGATGGTAGCGGCGATGCGGCTTTCGAGCGCGTCGGAGGCACTCTGGGTGCAGAAGCCCACCACGCCGTTGCGCTTGCGGATCGTCTTCTGCCAGTCCTTGAGGCGCCGGGTGAAGACCTCGTCGTCCAGCGCCTTCCACCCTTCATCGACAACAATGATCGTCGGCCGTCCGTCGAGGTCCTGTTCGATGCGGTAGAACAGGTACATCATCGCCGGCGTGCGCAGGACCGGGGCGTCGAGCAGGGCAGTCATATCGAAGCCATAGGTCTCGCGTTCAAGATCAAGGCTGTCTTCCGCATTGTCGAACATCCAGCCGAGATCGCCGTGCTCGCACCATTTTTCGAGCCGGTCGGCAATGTCGCCGGCGCGCGGGCGGCGGCCGCCGGCAAAGAGCTCGCGCAGGTAGGAGAGGCGGCGGTAGCGCGGCTCCTGCCCGTAATTAGCGTCGATGGCATCGGCGATGATGGCGAGGTCTTCGGCGTCGAGCCGCTCCGTGCCACCTAGCAACTGGATCAGCCAGTCGGCCAGAAAGGCGCGGGTCGCGGGGCTGTCCGGCAGTTGCAGCGGATTGAAGCCCGATGACGCGCCCGGACGCAGCACGTGGTAACTGCCACCGCTGGCGCGAATGAAGGGTTCCGCTCCGCGATCCTTGTCGAAATAGAGGATGCGCGGGCGATACTTGCGCGCCTGGGCAAGCAGGAAGGTCAGCAGCACGGTCTTGCCCGCGCCGCTGGGGCCGATCACGGTGAAGTTGCCGAGGTCACCGTTGTGGAAGTTGAAATGGTATGGGCTGAGCGCGGTCGTCTCCAGCACGGTGAGCGCAGGCCCCCAATGGTTGCCATGCGCCTGCCCTACGACGTGGTTGTGCAGCGAGGCGAAGCCGGCGAAGTTGGCGACCGATACCATAGCCTTGCGCGCGATGTAGCGGAAGTTCCCGGGGAACTGCGCCCAGAAGGCCGGCTCGAGGTTCATGTCCTCGCGCACAGCGACCCCGCCAACGTCGGTAAGGCTCGCCTGCACGTCGGCCACGAGCGTTCTGAGCTCCCCGTAGTCCGGCGTGCGGACCAGGACGGTGAGGTGGTGCTCGCCATAGGCCGTGCGCCCGGCCCCCAGTTCGTCGCGGGCGAGGGCAAGCTCTTCGCGTAACGAGAAGGCATCGTCATCGGCGGCGCGCAGTCGGCGCAGCGCAAGTCCCATGCGTCCATAGCCGGCCTGGCGGTCCATGAAGGCGAAGCTCTCGGTAAGCAGCAACTCGCACGGCAGGCGCGAGAGGCCGTCGAAAATGCCGGGCGAGGAGAACGCCGGATAGTCCTTCAGCGAGAGCATGGCGCCGTAATGCGCCGCGCCGCTGCCGCTGGGTCCGAACTCCATCGCGTCGAACCCGAAGGTCAGGCGGCGGTCGGGGATGGTATGGCCGACGTCGCCCGGGCCAGTGGCAATGTCGCGCCGGTCACCGCCAAACAACAGGGCAACGAAGCTCGCCAGTTCCGAGCGTTCGCCGCCCGGCGTTGTCACGACCGACAGCGTGCGTGGACAATAATGGGCCAGCGAAGAGGTGAAGCTGTCACGGATCGCGTGGAGGCGCTGGAGATCCTGCGACAGCGTGCCCGCGCCGCCTTCACCGGCCTTGCGCAGCAGCCGGTCGATCAGGCCGATGCTGCCCTGGAGCGGGCGATAGACAAGCGTGAGGTAGTGTTCGTTGAAGAATAGCTGCCGGCTCGCCAGTTTCTCGCGCCATGCCATGTCGAGCGCGCGGCTGAAGGGCTCGTCGATCTCGCCCTCGATCTCCATCGACGCGCGGCGGCGGACCATGTGGTGCCACACGGCGATGCGCGAGCTGGCAATGGAGCGCAACAGCGTCTCGCGGATCTGCTTGCGGTAATCGAGTTCCTCGTCGTCGGCCGTCTCGAAGGCGATGCCGTCCAGCCGGATCACTTGCACCAGCATACCGTCGCGGGTCAGCAGTGTCTCGGGATCGAGGTGGCTGGCATAGGGCAGGCGGTCGCCCACCAGCGCCTCCTTGCGCGCAAGCCGCGCGGCTGACCATAAGGACTCGAATCGCGCACTCACGGGGCGTAGCTATTCGCGGACCAGAAGGCGTGGTTGCGCACCCGAGGACAGGTCTGAACCCGGGTGAGCCATAGGTCGAAGAAGCGCGGGTCGCGCAGGCAGCCGAGCACGCCCACCACATGCAGCACAAGCGCCAGCGGCAGAGTGAGGAACGACTTCGAGATCAGGAAGCATTCCAGCGTGACGATCAGGTTGAACACGGCATAGCCGTAGGTCACGCCCCCGACCATCTGGGGACGCGTCAATGCCGCGAACACCGGATCGGCGGCCAGTCTGGTCATTGTGCCACCGAGGCGACGCTGCGGATGCCCGCGACGATGGCCGCCGCACCAAAGACGATGAAGGCGCCGATGATTACGGTCAGTCCGCGCCGCCACTCGATCCGGCCGGACAGCATCATCAG
Source organism: Pseudomonadota bacterium (assembly GCA_039804665.1). Taxonomy (GTDB): domain Bacteria; phylum Pseudomonadota; class Alphaproteobacteria; order Sphingomonadales; family Sphingomonadaceae; genus Novosphingobium. Next base: position 4,007 of record JBDLVU010000048.1, read on the forward strand.
CCCGACCACAGCGATGGCGATCACCGCCGCCGTCGTGGCCAGGTTGCCCAGCAGCGTGCCTTGGACCCATTGCAGCGCGGCGAGGATCGGGCCCGACCCCGCCGGATTGGCGACGACTGCTTGCGCGCGGACGATGGGCGCATAGGCAAGAGCGGGGAAAGCGGCTGTCAGGAGCTTCTTCATGGCGTGTTCCTCGGCTGGGCTGCGGTCCAGGTGGCGAAGCCGTCCTGCTTCACCAGCCGCCCCATGATGTTGGCAACGTACCGGCGCGTTTCGGAATAGGGGGGCACGCCGCCATAGCGGTCGACCGCACCGGGCCCGGCATTGTAGGCGGCCAGCGCACGGCTGACGTCGCCGCCGTAGCGGTTGACCATCTGGCGCAGGTAGAGCGCGCCACCGTGGATGTTCGCCTGGATGTCGGTCGCGTCGACGCCCAGACCGCGCGCGGTCGCCGGCATCAGTTGCATCACTCCCAGCGCGCCGCGCGGCGAGATCGCGCGCGGATGGAGGCGCGATTCCTCCCATGCCACTGCCGTGACGAGGCTCGAGGGTAGCCCGACCCGAACGGCCGCATCGCGGATGATGGCTATCACCTGCGTGTGGCTGGTCAAGTCGGCGACGGGTGCTGCCCGCGAATAGGCTGACGGCGCCGATTGGAGCGCGACGAGAGGTTGCGCATCCCGCATGTCCGTGGAGTGGACCAGCGAGGGTGCAAGCACCATGGTCGCGCCGCCGTCTTCACCGATGTCGATCACATCGGCGCGCGCCGGCGCGGCAACCAGTCCCGCCGCGATTGCGGCAAGGACCAGCCCCTGCGGCAATGCGCTCGCGCGGACGCAGCCGGCCGCCGTCAGTGCTGTGCCGAGCGCGCCGGATGGGTTCACAGGCCACCCATCGTGCTGCCCGGATAGAACGGCAGGCTGCGCAGGCGGATGCCGGTCAACCGGGCCCAGGCATTGGCGATGGCCGGCGCAACGCAGGGCACGCCTGGTTCTCCCACACCACCCGGCGCCTGCGTGCTCGAGACGATCTGCACATTCACCGCCGGCATGTCGGAGATCTTCACTACCCGGTAGGCGTTGAAGTTGTTCACCGCCGGTTTGCCCGCGACGAAGGTCGCCTGCTGCCACAGCGTCGCGCCGACGCCCATGGCGATGCCGCCCTGGATCTGAGCCTCGACCGAGTCCGGATTGACCACAACGCCGCAGTCGATCGCGGCCTGGATCGCGTTGACCTTCATGGTCACCGCGCCGGTCTTGGTGTTCACCACCTTGGAGACCTGCGCGACCATGGCGATATAGCTGCCGAAGCCCTTGAGGAAGGCGACGCCCTGTCCCGCGATGGAGCCCCAGTTGCTCAGCGTCTTTACCGCGTTGAGCACGCCCAACGCGCGGGCGTCGCCGGCGAGATGGGCCAGGCGGAAGGCCATCGGATCGACCTTGGCAGCCAGCGCCAGCTCGTCGATGGCGCTTTCCATGGCGAAGGTGTTGTAGCTCTCGCCCACTGAGCGCCAGTAGCCGAGCGGAATGTTCGTGGCGTTCGGCACATATTCGATGCGCCGCAGCGGAACGGCATAAGGTAGGCCGACCGCGCCCGCGACTCCGCCGGTGTCTTCCGGATTGCCGCTGCGCTGCAGGTTGATCGACGGAGAAACGTTTCGATAGAGTAGCCCGGTCATCGCTTTGCTGGAATTGACGCCGGCGCGCACGCGGATCACCGCACTGGGCCGATACTTGTCGTTGGCGAAGTCCTGCGGGCGGGTCCACATCAGCTTAACCGGCTTCTTCGCCGCCATGGCCAGCTTCACCGCTTCGGCGACATAGTCTGTCTCTATCTTGCGGCCAAAGCCGCCGCCCACATAGGGGGTGTGGACGGTGATCGCCGTCGGCGTCAGGCCGGTGAGCGACGCCACGGCCGGGATGACGAACTGCTGCGCCTGGGTCGGCACCCACAGCTCGCAGGCAGTGAGCACGCCGTTGGCATAGACGGGGTTCACCGTGCAGTTGAGCACTTCCATGTAACCATGGGCCAGCATGGGCAGTGAATAGGTCGCATCGATGCGCGCGACGGTCGTCGGGGCGGCGATCGCCTGCTCGGTCGCGGTGGTCTGGTCGCCTTCCTCGATATAGAGCTTGGGCGTGCTGGTGCTCGAAAGGCTGGTAGAGGCCACCAGCGCTTGGCCCGTGGCGTTAAGTGTCGCGGTGTCGAGCGCCGTGGTCGAGGCGGGCAAATTCCACGTGATCTTCGAGGCAACGCTGCTTGCCGCCTGCATCACTGCCCAGGTGTGCTTCCCGATGACGCCCACCGCCGTGCCGAGATTGACTAGCGTGATGCCGGTCGGCGCGGTCGGCACGGTCTTCACGGCGCCGGTCAGCGTCGGGCAATGGAGGGTGGTCGCGTAGACCATGTTGGGCAGGACCACGTCCATGCCGAAGATTGCCGAGCCATCGACCTTGGCGGGAATGTCCAACCGCTTGGCCCGCGCGCCAACGATGGCGTTCTGGTCCTGCAGCACCTGCTCAGCCGGCAGCGGCAGGGCTGCCGCCGTGGCGACGAGTTCGCTGAACTTGAAGGTATAGGAGCCGTTGCTGACGCGCCCGCCCGAAAGCAGCGACCATGCGGCGGTGCTGCTTCCGCCCTGCTGCTGGTAGACCATGGCGGCAGCCTGGATCAGCAGCGCGCGTGCCTTGGCCGCGGCTTGCCGCAGCGGCAGGTAATAGCCGCGGATCGACCAGCTGCCGCCGGTAAGCTGCATGCCGAAGGCGGGGTTAGCATAGCTGCTGACATTGGTGGAGGTGGTGACCGAATGTTCGGCGCGGACCTGCGTCCAGTCGAGCATCAGCTCGGCAGCGACCAGCTGGGCAAGGCCGGTCATGATCCCCTGCCCCATTTCGGTCGAGCCGATGACTACGGTAATGAGATTGTTAGTGTCGATCTTGATCGCGGGGCCCAGCGCGGCGCCGCCGACGGGATATAGCCCCGCCATCGAGGTTGCCGCCTGCGCTTCGGCGAAGATCGGAACGATGAGCACGGATGCCGCAGCGGACGCGCCCTTCAGGAAGGCGCGGCGGCTGCCGGCGAACTGGTCTTGATCGGGCGTCTGGGGCATGGGAGCACCTGTCTCAATGGCTGGGGTGGCGCGCTCAGAGCACCTGCATGGCGGCCGAGAGGCGCTGGTAGGTGCCGCACATGCATATGTGCTTTACCTCCGACAGGATCTCCTTGCCGTGGTGGCCGGCCTTCATCGCGGCGACGGTGGCCATCAGCATGCCGGGTTGGCAGAAACCGCACTGGGGAACCTGGTTGTCGACCCAGGCCTTCTGCGCCTTTTGGCCATCGGCATCGGCGGCGAGGCCCTCCACGGTGATGATGGTCGCGCCGGCGGCCGAGCCGACGTTGAACACGCAGCTGTGTTCGCGCTGGCCGTTGACCATGACCGTGCAGGCGCCGCAGAGTTCCTGGCCGCAGCCATATTTGGTGCCGGTGAGGCCCAGAAGATCGCGCAGCACCCAGAGCAAGGGCATGTTCGTATCATCGACCGAGACGGTTGCGGGCTTGCCGTTGACGCTAAAACTGATCGACGTTGCCACAGTTGGGCTTCCCTTTTATGCCGTTCCGAAAATTAAGTATAAATACTTATATAGCCATAATTGGACCAAATCTTCTCAGAGATTTAACTGATGAAAATATCATCGCTCCCCGATGGAATCCAAAACACAAATTAATTTCGCTATTGAAGCGTTCATTGACCGTCGTCAAAACATTTGGAGCAACTCGCGGCGCAAATCGCGGAGCGAGTAGCCCCTAGTTTTTGAGTCGCTTTCCGCTTCCAAAGTCTGCCCACGTGCGAACTTGACGGGCGACAACATCCCGCTCTTGGCCCGCTTGAGCACCGGGTTGTAGAACACCTCGACGTAGTCCACCCGTACCACCGGGCATCCTCGCGTGTTTCGTAGGTGCGACGCCGGATTCGCTCGCTGTCGATTGTCGCTGAGACTTGACCCAGGGTTTTCAGCGAGAAGTGACCCGCCCGCAGGTTATGTTTCGAATGTCCTAGGTGGGTCAAGATGCGGGTTTTTCCTTGCGGGGTTTAGCTTGCTGAAGTGCACGCGAAGCGGGAGTTCCTTCGGGACAAGATCCGCCGGGCGAAGCTCGCGGAGGTGTCAGTCGGATGCAAACCGGTCTCCGTTGAACAGACCTCCCCTTCTCCGCGCAGCCCCTCAGGCCATAAGGGACTGCCACTCGACGAAGGCCGCCGAGCGTCTCTGCTTGTACGAGATGCTGGTTTTCCAGGACGGGGCATGCCCCGCCCTACCCCATTCCCCTCACCTTGCCAGCAGGTGCAGTTCCTTTGACATCACCTATCCAGTCAATCCGTGCGTTTGAATTGACAGTGCCTAAGATAACCTCATGCCCAAATGTATTGGTCTTTCTCCGGGGCGGCCATGGCCTGGACGAACGCATCATAGCTCCATGGCCAGGTCAACGGCACGCCGTCCTTGTCCAGATACCAGCTTGAACACCCCGATCCAAAGATAGTGCTACGCGCCGCCTTTGTGCGGCGCAGGTCATATTCGGCATGTGCGGCGCGGGTTGGTTGCACCGTTCGCGCCTCACCCGACAGGATGGGCTGCATCAATTGCGCGATATAGCCCCACTGATGTTCGGCAATATCGATCAGGGAGAAATTGCCCACCGGACCGGTCGGACCGTTCAACATGAAGAAGTTTGGAAATCCAGGCAAAGCAACGGCATAATGCGCAGTGGGACGATCATGCCAAAATTCATCAAGATCAGCCCCATCGGCGCCCTTGACCGTGGTCGGGCGGATAAAGCGGTCAGCACGGAAGCCGGTGGCCAGCACGATCACATCGAGCGGGTGGAGCATGCCATCGGCCATGCGAATGCCCTCCGGCTCGATCCGCTCAATCCGCCCCGTTTCGATCGTCACCGTGGGCACTTGCGCTGCCTCGTAATAGCTCCACGAATAGATCAGCCGCTTGCACGCCGCGCGATAATCCGGGCGAAGCTTTTCGCGCAAAACCGGATCACGAACGGATTCCTCAAGGTTGCGACGGCACAAGTCCTCGATCTCCCGCATCGCGGGGCTGTCGGGATCGATGATCGCGTTGTTGAACCGGCGGATGCCGTTCCAGTACTCGTCGCCAAAGCGGATGGCGTCGATCCGGGCCTTGTCGGAGCGAAATGCGGCGCGGTGGTCGTCTGTATAGGCGAACTGCTGCACCGGCATGATCCACTGGGGCGAACGTTGGAAGTGCACCAGTCGCTCCGCCCGATCGGCTAGAGCGCTCACGATCTGGACCCCGGTCGATCCATTGCCGATGACCCCAATGCGTTTGCAATCAAGTGCGACACTGTCATCCCAGCGCGCCGAATGAAGCATTGCGCCTTGAAAGCTGTCCTTGCCGGAAATTGCAGGCTCGTTGATATGGTGCAGCACACCCGATGCCGCGATCACGATGTCCGCACTATCCTCGGCTCCGTCCGCCAAAGTTACACGCCAACGTTCACCATCCCAGGTACAGGCCGTCACTTCACTGTTCAGCCGAATGAAATCGCGGACCCCGAAATCGTCCACGACCTTTTCGAAGTAGGCTTGAATCTCCGATCCGGGGGCATAGAACGCGCTCCAATCAGCGTGGGGCGCAAAGCTGTAGGTATAGCAATGCGCGGGCACGTCGCAGGTCAGGCCGGGATAACGGTTCTCGCGCCAAGTTCCCCCAATCGAAGCACCCTTTTCATAAACTATGAAATTACTCTGTCCCGCCTGCTTCAGACGGATCGCGGCCAGAATGCCGGACATCCCTGCACCGATGACAATGAAACGCAACGGGTGGGTCATAGCGATTCGATCCTGGCTTTAAGCGTATTGAGGGTGCTGTCAGTCTGATGCGAACCGCTCTCCGTTGAACAAGCCTCCCCATCTCCGCACGATCTCTCAGGCCACGAGGTTCTGCCACTCGGCGAAGGCCGCCGAGCGTCTCTGCTTGTAGACTTCTCTGCTGACGAGATGGCGTTCCTGGGAGAAATGGTTGTGAACCGAGGCGTGGATCGAAGCGAACTTCTGCAAGGTCTTCATCCGCCGGAAACGCTGCATCGCACGCTCCCGTCGTCGGAACGGCAAGTGTGAATTCTCTACCCGGTTGTTGAGATGACGGCCGACCTCCCGGCGGCCTTCATTGCCCAGTTCGCGCATGGCAGCAGGATAAGAGCGCAACCCATCGGTGACGATGGTCTCGGCTTTGCCATGACGCTTGAGCGCCTTCCTCAAGAACCGCAAAGCCGCGAATTTGTCGCGTTTCTTGGTGACGTAGGATTCCAGGACCTCACCTTCGTGATCAACGGCACGCCAAAGATAATGCATCTCGCCATTGATCTTCACGTAAACCTCATCGAGGTGCCATTTCCAGTGCCGAAATCCGCGCATCCGGCTGACCCGCTGGCGTCGAATGTCAGCCGCAAACATCGGACCGAACCTGTTCCACCAAAGGCGCACTGTTTCGTGGCACAGGTCGATGCCGCGCTCGAACAGCAAGTCTTCCACGTTCCGCAGGCTCAGCGGAAAGCGCACATACATCATCACGACGAGCCGGATCACCTCCGGCGAGGAGTGAAAATACCGAAACGGCGAAACTGGCTTTCGAGGACGAGGCATGGCCCCGCCCTACCCCATTCCCCTCACCTTGCCAGCAGGTGCAGTTCCTTTGACATCACCGGCTTATGCGCTTCCGCGTTCCTGACAGGCAGGCCACTAGTCCTCGTGCGGCACCGCCGGGGGCGATGGCTTGGTCTTCTCCGCCGTCAGGGTGACCTGCGTGGGATAGGCGAAGCTGATATCGTGATCGCGCAGGCAGGCCAGAATCGCAGCGGCGACGCGGTCGCGGGCATCAGCAGGAAAGTCGATACCGGTGGATTCGAACTCCACGTCATAGCTCAGGCCGTTGGCAGCAAAGCCGTTCACCCCGCCGTGGACAAGCGTGTGCCCTTCGCTTTCCACCGCCGCGCGCAGTAGCCCGGGCACGCGCCGGACGGTGGCGGGGTCCGATCCGAAGCCCAGGAAGAATTCGAACTTGAAGCGGTTGTGTAGGCGGCGGGTGGTGTTGAGGATTTCGAAATCGAGCAGCTTCTTGTTGGCGATGATGCGCTCCTCGCCGCCCGGCCCGCGGATGCGGGTGGACTTCAGCCCGATCGCCTCCACAGTGCCGGAACTTGCGCCCTTGTCATAGCTGATGGCGTCGCCGACCCTGAAGGGGCGATCGAACAGGATCGCCAGTGCCGCGAACAGATCCGCGAACACGTCCTGTGCCGCCAGGCCGACGGCGATGCCGCCCACACCTAGACCCGCCACCAGCCCGGCAACGTTGACGCCCAGATTGCCCAGCACGACGACGATCGCCACCGCGAACAGCGCGATCGACACGAGCAGCCTGATGATACTGAGCGCACTGATCAGCGCCTGCCCGCGATGCTCGCTATCGAGAGTGCGATGTTCGATCACGCCGAAGACGATCTCGCGCAGCCAGATCGCCCCTTGAAATACGGCCACGACGGTGAACAGCATCGTCGTGGTCTGCGTCAGCCACTCGGGCGCGTTCGCATAGCCGACGACGAGCCGAGCCGCTGCCAGCGCCATGAAAAGTTGCCCGGTGCGTCCGATTGCCCTGCCCAGAATCGCGTACCAGTTGGCGAAACCCTGCCCGCGCTGGCACAGCCTGACACCCCAACCGCGCAACAGATTAAAGTGCAGATAGAAGGCCACGCCCGCACCAAGGGCCACCACGATCTGCAGTGCATGGGCCTCGAACCAGCCGGCGACTTGGTCGGCCACGGTGTGCCAATCCAGAGGGTGCCAGCTCGATGGAGAAAGGTTCGGAACGGGACGATGCAGGCTCATGCCGGCGTCCGCTTCGTTGTGCGTATCATCAAACGAGAAAGGCCATGTTGCGATTGGGTTCCCCCCTTCGTCGTTCTGCGGCACCCGTTGCGGTCATCGGAACGGAGATCGGCCCCGACCATTTCTCCCGGCAGCAGCGATGGAGGATTTTCTCTTGTCTGAACAATCCCTTGCGCCCGATGTCCAGAGCATCGACACTGTACTCGCGGCCGATGTCTTCAGAACCAAGCAGCCGCCGATCGCGCATTGCAGGCAGGGAAGGCTGATGATCGCCGTCCACGTGATGCATGGCTCGCTCTGGGTGCTGATGCGGCGCGACGACCAGGGCGGACTGGCCCTGCGCTTTCCGGTCTTTCATCCCGCGCCCGCCTGCACGGTGCAGATGGCGGAGGCGCCATCAGAGGGGGTATCGGAGGCGGTCCTGATCGAAATCGCCTGCCACGGTAGCCTGGGCGACGTCCGCTTCGTCCTGGCAGGCGATGCCTTCGGGCTGGAACAAGTGCGGGCGTCGCTGGATTTCACGCCCAAGGCGCCGTTCGCGCTGGGCCACCTGCCCCGCGATCTCTGCGTGTTCGGCAAGGATGGACAGGCCGGCTCCGCACACTTCAATGTCGAGGCGAGCCAACGCAAGCTGAACACCGCGCTGCTTTACGGCACGGTAGCACAGCCGGACATCGGCAAGTTGCTCTATGTGCAGAACCTGACGGCGCTTAACGCCTATTTCAATGCGACCGGTACCACGCCCGAAGCCGCCGTGGCCGCTGAAGACGGACAATATGGCTATCGGCCCCCGCTCGATCCGAATACCGGCAATGCCATCCTTCCCGCAGGGCGGACCGTTCGCCTCTACGACACGATCCTGTGCATCCGCGCCTACCCCCAAGGCAGCGAAGACGATTCCGCCTGGCAATTCCTCGACATGCTGGGGGCGATCTACCCTTGGCTATCGCCGCCCGAGACAAAGTTCCGCGACTGGTTCGCCCGCGCCGGGGCGACCGTGCACGACCTTGCCACTGCGCCCGAGTCCCACATCGAGCACTACGGCCACCGATACTTCCATCCCTACACCGCTAGCGAGTACCCGGACGTGATGGTGCAGCTGTCGCTCGCTTCGGCGCTGGACGAATGGGGGCGCTGGAACGGTGTCCGGCATCCGCTGGTGCGCGAGATACTCGCCGGGATCGACCGCTTTCACGACAAGTCGCTGGGCACGCTGCGCCGATACCTGCCCAACGTGGGCAAGGACAAGAATGCCGATGCAGTCGATTCCTGGTATCTCTATCATCCCATGCTCAACCTCGCGAACCTGGCGCTGGCCGGGCACGATGATGCCCGGGCATTGTTTCTCGCCACCATCGATTTCGGGATTAGGTCGGCGCACCACTTCAAGTACAAATGGCCGATACTCTACGACATCCGCGACCTTTCGGTGATCCGGGCCGTTGCTGAAAACGACCAGCGCGGACAAACCGATGTCGGCGGAATCTATGCGTGGGTCATGCTCCAGGCATTCGAGCTGACGTTCAAGCGCCGTTATCTGGACGAGGCCATCGCCGCGATCGAAACCGCCAAGGGTATGCGGTTCAACCTCAACTACCAGGCCAACCTGACCGCATGGGGAGCAGCGGCCTGCATCCGGCTTTGGCGGATAACCAATCGCAAGCAGTATCTTGCTCAAAGCTACGTCTATCTTGCCAGTTTCTTCCACAATTCGCAGATCTGGGAAAGCGACATTGGCCTTTCTCGCCACTGGCACAACTTCATGGGGGTGACCTGCCTCCAGGATGCCCCCTACATGGCCGCCTACGAATGCTTCGATTCCTTCGCCGCGTTCGAACGGTATCTGGATTATGGCGGTCCCGATCTCGTACCGGCGGTGAAGCTGCTGGTGGCGGAATATTGCCGCCATGCTCTCGATCGCGCGTGGTTCTACTATCCTGACGCGCTTCCGCCCGAGGACATCGCTTCCAACAGCCGGAATGGCTATATCCGACGCGATCTGAACTTCCCGCTCGAAGACCTCTACCCCGACGGCCAGCAGGCCGGCCAGGTGGGGCAGGAAATCTATGGTGGTGGCGCGGCCATGGTTTTCGCGAGCCGCTCCTTTCACCGCATCGACGGCGCGCCGGGACCGCTGTTCTGCGACACCTTCGTCCGCGCGATCCACCGCATGGACGGGCACACCGTAAGTCTCCGCCTCGACGGGCCTGCTTATGCCGCGAGCCGACTGGCGTTTATCAACGATCCTTCCGACAATGCCCCCCGACCACGGATCTGGACGTCGAACGGGCAGGAGATCGAGTGGCAGATGAACGACAACCGCCTCGAAGCCACCGTAGAAGCGGATGCGCACCTTTTTCTGTCGTGGAACCAATAGCCGGACGCCGCTGACATCGGGACCGGGAACGCACCCGACGGCCGTTGCGTTCGGATCGGCAGGAGACAGACCGATGACCATTTCTTGGGCATACTGGCATGGCACCCATCTTTGCCGGCGCTACGCCCCCCGTAGGGGTAGTCGCACTTGACGCCGCGCTGGCCTGCCACATTGTGGATCATCCGCCACGGCCAGAGCGCCGGAAACATCGCGCGCGACGAAGCGACGGCGCAAGGCCTGCCCCGGATCGCACTCACGCATCGCGATGTAGACATTCCACTTTCCAGCCTCGGCCGGCAACAGGCCGAAGCGCTGGGCCGCTGGTTTTCCGAACAACCTGAAGGCGCTCGCCCCGAAGTCATGCTCGCTTCACCCTATGTCCGCGCGGTCGAAACGGCCGAGCTGTTCCGAGCCGCCGGAGGGTGCCCTTCCGATGAAAAGATCTGCATCGATGAACGACTGCGCGAAAAGGAATTCGGCATTCTGGATGGCCTGACGCCGACGGGTATCCAGGACCTATTGCCCGAACAGGCGGAATTTCGCCGCAACCTTGGAAAGTTCTACCATCGCCCGCCCGGTGGCGAAAGCTGGGTCGACGTGATCTTCCGTCTGCGGGCGCTGATGGACACCGTCTCGCTCCACTACGGCGGGCGCCGGGTGATGATCGTCGCGCACCAGGTTGTGGTGCTATGCCTGCGCTACGTCATCGAAAAGCTCTCGGAAAGCGAAGTGCTGGCGATCGATCGGGAAGGCGACGTGGCCAACTGCGCCATCACCGAATATCGCTTCGATCCCGATGCCGCGCGCGATGGCGGTCTCGCGCGGGTGCGGTATAATTTCACCGCGCCCATGGAGCGCGACCAGACGCCCGTGACAGCCGCCGCAGACAAGATGGTGGCTGCCCGTGGGTGAAGATCCGCAGGCGATTGCGCTCGACAGCAACTGGCTGCGCGCCAATCCGCTGCCACAACCCGATGCCGATACCGACAAGAACGGGCGTGGCCGGGTTCTGGCCATCGGGGGCTGTGCGCTCGTCCCGGGCGGCATCCAGTTGACCGCCGAAGCCGCGCTTCGAGCGGGCGCGGGCAAAGTGCAGGTCGGCACCATCGAACGCGCCGCCCTGCCCATCGGCATCGCCATGCCCGAAGTTGCAGTGATCGCCATGCCCGAAACCGCAAGCGGCGAAATCGCCGCGCCGACGGCCCTTCTGCACCAGCGGATGTCGAGTTGCGATGCCATCATCGCCGGCCCGGCCATGTCCTGTGCGACGTCGGCCGGCCGCATCGTCGATCAGCTGCTGGGAACCTCGGACTGCCGGGCCACGCTCGTGCTGGATGCCGCCGCCTTGATGGAATTGGCGCCTCGGGCCGCTCTTTTGCGCGCGCGAGCGCAACCTGCCATCCTGACGCCGCACCTGGGTGAAATGGCGTCCCTGCTCGAAACAGGCGCCGACGCGGTCGAGGCAGACCGGACGCTAGCGGCATCGAGGGCAGCCTCGCGCTTCGGCGCGATCGTGGTTCTGAAAGGCCCCACGACCGTGGTGGCCGCGCCCACCGGCTCGAGCCACGACGCGTGCCGGATCTTCGCTTATGCCGGGGGCGGCGTAGGCCTCGCCACGGGTGGCTCCGGCGACGTTCTGGCCGGGATTGCCGCCGGCCTCGCAGCCCGCGGCGCAGATCCGCTGCGGGCCGCACTATGGGCAGTCTGGCTCCACGGTGAAGCAGGCCGCCGCTGCGCCGAACAGTTCGGCCCGCTGGGCTTCCTGGCGCGGGAACTGCTGACGCACATGCCGCCTTTGATGCGCGCGGTCTAGCACCCGGGGGCTGCGCTTGTGCGGAGCGTGCTACAGCTCGGGCAAGCGCTGATCGGCAAAGCCCCAACCCGCCAGCGCCCTTGACCCTGCCCTCCGTCGCAGGGCGTCAATGTCGCGTATCGAGAACGGATGCGCGCTGTCGAAAGCGTCCAGCTCGCCCCACCCGATCGGCAGGGCCACGGGCGCCCCGACGCGCGAACGCGCCGAATAGGGCACCACCGCCGTCGCGCCGCGCTGGTTGCGCAAGTAGTCGATGAAGATGCGCCCCACGCGCTTGGCCTTGCTCATCGTGGCGATGAAACGGTCGGGCTCCGCCGTCGACAGAGCTTCGGCAAATCGATGCGCGAAATCCTTGTGTACGTCCCACGAATGGCCAGGCGTCAGCGGCACGATCACGTGCACGCCCTTCCCGCCCGACAGCATGGCGAAGCTGGCAAGCCCGATGTCTGCCAGCCGGTCGTGCAGGTGCCGCGCCGCGTGCCGCACGTCGTCCCATCCCAGCCCTTCGTCGGGATCGAGGTCGAAGACCATGCGGTCGGGTGCCTCGACATCCCGCACCCGGCTACCCCAGGCATGGAATTCGATGGTGCCCATCTGCACGCAGGAAAGCAGGCCCGCCGCGTCCTGGATATAGAGGTAGTCCTCGGCGTGGCCGTCCTTTTCGGTGATCGCCACGTGGCGGACGTTCGAACCAAAGGTGCCGCTGTCGTGCTTCTGGAAGAAGCATTTCTTCGCCCGCCCCTGCGGACAGCGCACCAGACTGATCGGTCGCCCGCCTACGAAAGGCAGCATGAGCGGGGCCATCTCCGCATACCAGTCGGCCAGCATTCCCTTGGTCTCTCCGCCTTCGGGAAAGATCACGCGGTCGCGGTTGCTGATCGACACGTCGGTATCGTCCATCTCTGCCTCGAGCGCGTTTAGGTGTCGTTCGGGTACGACATCGGTGGCTGGCTTGTCTTCCCGCAATCCGACGAAGCTGGCGTGGCGGACAGAGCCTTCGGCAGTAAACTCGGCAAAGGCGACCTCAGCTACCAGTTGGGGCCGCAGCCATGACACGCCTTGGCTTTCCTCGCGGGGCACACTGGCGGCCGGGCTATCCGTGGCGAGCGGCGCCATCGCTCGCGCCAGATCTTCCATCGCGCCGCCGCCGAATCCGGTGCCCACTTTTCCCTTGTACGCCAGCGCCTTGCCCTCATGCTGCGCCAGCAGCAGCGACGAAAACGCTCGCCCCTTCGCGCTCGATTTCTTCCAGCCGATCACAACGAATTCCTGACGAAGCACGCATTTGACCTTGAGCCAGGCGTTGCTGCGACGATGCTGGTAAGGGGCGTCCACACGCTTGGAAATGATGCCCTCCTGCCCCGCCGCGCACATCGCGGCGAACAGCCGCTCGCCTGCGCCGACGACGTGATCGGCGACGTGGACTGGCGGCGTGGTCGCCGCGAGCAGGGCCTGCAGGCGTTCCTTGCGCTCGATGTTCGGAAGCGGACCAAGATCCTCGCCTTCCAATTCGAGCAGGTCGAAAGCGTGGAACGACAGCGTCGTCGCTTCGTCCTGAGTACCATGGCCGCGCTTGAGGACTTTCTGAAGGCTGGAAAAGTCCGGATTGCCCGCAGCATCGGCCGCCACAATTTCACCATCGATCAGGGCACGGGGCAGATCGAGCGCGGCGATCGCCCGGACCAGCGGCTCGAACTTTTCGGTCCAGTCTAGGCCATTGCGCGTGAATACACGCACTTTTGCGCCGTTGACGGCCACGAGCGCGCGATAGCCGTCGAACTTGATCTCGTGCATCCAGTCATCGCCGGCGGGCACGCTATCAACCAGCGTGGCGAGCTGGGGCGGGCGAAAGGATGGCAGGCCCTTGGCGCTCGGAACCTTCGCAGTTTTGCGCACGAGCCGGGCGTTGCGGGTGGCGGCAGCGTCCATCTCTGCAGCGAAGGCCTTGCCGCGCTTGCCCTTCAGCGAG
>JBDLVU010000049.1:0-17988 GCA_039804665.1 Pseudomonadota bacterium
CCGCGCCACCTGCCGCTGGCGATTGAGGCGAACGACGTTTCGGTATTTTCGCGCAGCATCGGCGCGGCTTTGGGCAACACGACCTATTTCGACGTGCGGCGCGTGGTATCGTCGCCCGGCGAGGGCGAGCGGCTGCTGGAAACGGGCGAGGTGCAGTTTCTGGTGACGATTCCGCCCGATTTCGCGCGCGATCTGGCGAAGGGGCGCAGGCCGCAGCTGCTGGTGACGGCGGACGCCACCGATCCGGCGGCAACGGGCAATGCGCTCGCCGCCATAGGGCAGGCGGTGGACGCGGCGCTGGCGCATGACCTGATCGGGCCGCTGGGCGCGCGTGAGCCGGGGCCTTCGCCGGTCGATGTCGTGCTGCATCGCAGTTACAACCCGGAAGGGATCACCAGCCACAACACCGTGCCGGGGCTGCTGGCCATCGTGCTTTCCATGACGATGGTGATGCTGACCGCGCTGTCCGTCACGCGCGAAGTGGAGCAGGGAACGATGGAAAATCTGCTGGCAACGCCGCTGCGCCCGATCGAGGTGATGGTGGGCAAGATCGTGCCCTACCTGATCATCGGGGTGGTGCAGATGGCGGTGATCCTGGCGGCGGCGCATTTCGTTTTCCATGTGCCGTTTGCAGGATCGGTGCCGCTGACGCTGGCATCGACGCTGCTGTTCATGGTGGTGAGCCTGGCGCTGGGCTTCACGCTGTCCACCGTGGCGACCAGCCAGTTGCAGGCGATGCAGATGAGCTTTTTCTACATGTTGCCGTCGATCCTGCTTTCCGGATTTGCCTTTCCCTATCGCGGGATGCCGGGCTGGGCGCAGGTTCTGGGCGAGGTTCTGCCGACGACGCATTACCTGCGGCTGGTGCGTGGGATCATGCTGAAGGGGTGGACCTGGGGCGATGCGCTGCCGGCGATGGGCGTGCTGGCGCTGATGCTGGCGGTGCTGGGAACGGTGGCGGTGCGGCGGTATCAGGATACGGTCGCTTAGGGAGCAGCCGCGCCTTCGGGGAGGACGAGGATTTCGACCGGCGGCGGGCCGAGGTAGCGGCGGGCGAGGGCTTGCACGTCCTGCGCGGTGAGGGCGTCCAGACGGGCGCGGGCTTGCTGGTAGCGCGTCAGACGGTCTGCGTGGGTCTGGGCGCGGTCTGCCAGTGCGAGCCAGCCACCGTTGGTTTTGAGGAACGCATCGAGCTTTTCGCGCATCGGGGCGCGGGCGCGCTGGAGGATGTCGGGATCGACCGGCCTGGCGACGAGATCGGCGATGGTTTGCGAAAGTGCCGCGCGGGTGGCCGGGACATCGGCCACGTCGACCGAGGCCTGTAGCGCGAACGTGCCGTAGCCCGTCCACGTGCGTGACGGGGCGGACGAAGCGCCGGGGGAATAGGCCTTACCGAGGTTTTCGCGCACCGAATCCAGCACTTCGATGGCGGCGACCTGTTGCAGCAGGTCCAGACCCATGACGGTGACGGGATCGCGGTCGTCGGTGGTGGGCCACACCATGCGGACGATGGCCTGGTTGGCGGCGCCGGTGTGGCGCAGCACGGTTGCCCCGCGCTTTTGCGTGAAGGGCCGCTGGCGCTCGGCGGTGTAGGCGCGGAAGTCCGCCTCACGCGCTGGCAGCGCGCCGAACGTGCGGGCGACGGCGGCGATGGCGGCATCTTCGTCCAGATCGCCGACCATGCCGATTTCCAGGGCGCCGTGGGCGAGGCGGTCGCCGATGTCGGCCTTGAGCTTTGCAAAGGACAGGCGCTGGTAGTCCTGCGGCGCGGCAAGCGTGAAGCGCGGATCGGCGTCGGACAGCAGGCCGCCCTGCGCGTTGGCGAGCGCGGACTGGGGCGTGGCGTTCAGGCGCGCGAAGAAATTGGTCATGTTGGCGCGGAACTGCACTTCGGCTTCGGGCCGGTAGCCGGGATCGCTGAGCGTGGCGGCGAGCAGTTGCAGCTGGAGATCGAGATCGCGCGGGGTGGTGGTGACCGCGCTGGTGAAAGCCTCGCCCGCAGGGGCAAAGGGATTGGAGATGGAGCGGCCCGCGAGCAGGGTTTGCAGATCGTCCTGGCTGTGTTTGCCAAGCCCGCCCTGCGGCAGCAGCGAGGCCATTTCCACCGCCAGCGGATTGGCGCGCGTGGCGAGGAGTTCGCCGCCATCGACCGACAGGCGGATGGCGATGCGATCCCGGTCGAGATCGGTGTGCCTGAGGTTCAGGCGCACGCCGTTGGCAAAGCGTACCTCGCGGATGCCGAGGACGGGTTCGCGCGTGTCTGCCACGATCGCGCCGGCAGGGCCGAAATCGGTGTAGGCAAAGGGGCCTTTTGCGGGGGCGAAGGCATCCTGCGCGGATGTGCCTGCGGCGGCGTTCCAGGCGGCGCGCAGGGCGTGCGCGCCGCCCGTGGGGGCGGTGCGGCCCTGAAAACGCAGCAGCGGGGCATCGAGCGGGACGGCCTCGGTCTTCAGCGCGGCGAGCACGGCGGCGGGCGTGATCGAAGGGGCAAAGGCGGTGAAGCGGGCGAGGCCGGATTGCGGCGTGGTGGGCACCTGATCGTCGCGCACCAGCGCCAGCGCGGCCTGCACCAGCGCGCCGTTGCTGCGCGTATCGGCCCCTGCGGCGGCGTTTTCCAGCGCGGTGCGGATGTTGGCGACCTGTTCGGCCACTTCCTCGGCCGTGAAGCCCTGCGCCAGCGCCTGATGCAGCGCGCGCGTCGCGGCGGTCAGGCCGGTGCGCCAGCCCTTGTCCTCTGTATCGACGACAAGGTTGGTGGTGCGGCCGATGTGGAACACGTCGCTGGTGCCAAAGCCCGCGCCGCGAAAGGGCGGGGTAGCTTGCCGCGTCATGCGCAGGAAGCGGCGGTTGACGATGCCGTAGCCGATCTGGCGCAGCAGGTTCAGGCGGCGGCTGGCGATGGTGTCGCGCTCATCCAGCCACGGCCCGTGGCGCGAGGCGGTGACGCGTTCGGACAGCGCGGGCGCGATCCAGATGTCGGTCTTGCCGCGATAGGATCGCTGCACCTTGCCTTCTTCGGGGCGCGGGGTTTCGGGGTGGGGCTGCCATGAATCGAAGTGCGCGCGGATCGCCTGTTCGGCGGCGGCGGGGTCGAAATCGCCCACGACGACGAGCGTGGCCTTGGCCGGTACGTATTCGCGCGACCAGAACGCGCGCAGCGTTTCGGATGTGGCCGCGTTCAGGGATTCGACCGTGCCGATGGGCAGGCGGCGCGGGTAGGTGGCGCGGGGGTAGAGAAAGGCGACCTGATCCTTCCACGCATCGAGCGCGTAGCCTTGCCCATCGCGCAGTTCGGACAGCACGACGCCGCGTTCGCGCGCAACGGCTTCGGGGGTGAAGGCGAGTTCGCCCGCGGTTTCGCGCATCAGCATCAGCGCGGTATCGAGCAGCGCGGGATCGGTGCGCGGCAGGTCGAGCTGATAGAGCGTCTGTTCGAACGAGGTCTGCGCATTGGTATCGGCGCCAAAGGCAAGGCCATCGCGTTCGAGCAGGCGCACCATCTCGCCTTCGGGCACGTGGGCGCTGCCGTTGAAGGCCATGTGTTCGACGAAGTGGGCAAAGCCGCGCTCGCCTTCGCGTTCGTTGAGCGAACCGGCGTCGATGTCCAGCCGCACCTGCGCTGTGCCGGGCGGGGTGGCGTTGCGGCGGATGATGAAGCGCATGCCGTTGTCCAGCCGGCCGAAGCGGAACGCGGGATCGGGCGGCAGGTCGCTTTGCTGGAACGCCCAGACGGGTTTGGGCGCCGCGAGGTGCGCGGGTTGCGCAGCGCAGGCGGCGAGGAGGAGGGCGAGGAGGGCGGGGATCAGGCGGCGCATGGGATGCGCGCCTTGTGCCGCGATGCGGCGGTGGGGGCAATAGGACGGGATGCGGGGCCGGGGGAGGCGCTGGCGCCAGCCCCCTTGCCCGACCCTCTCCCCGGTTGGGGGGAGAGGGTCGTTCCGGGCGATCAGAACTTGCGCTTGATCGAGAGCGACCATTCGCGGGGGCGGCCGACGACGGCGTTCGAGAGGCCGAAGTTGGCGACGTTTTCGCTGGCGCCGACGTAGTAGAACTTGTCACCCAGATTGGTGACGGCGGCGCTCAGCACCCAGGCGTCGTCGGCGCTAGTCCACGATACGCGCGCGTTGAACAGGCTGCGGCCGCCAACGAGGTTGTAGGGGTTGTTGACCGCGCTGGCATAGAAGCTGGACTGGTACGACCAGTCGATGCGCGGGGTCAGCTTGCCCAGGCTGCCCAGCGGGACATCGTACTGGATGCCCGCCGACCCCGTCCACTTGGCGTTGAACGGCGCGACCATGTCGAGCGTGACGCCGGTGAAGGGGTTGATGCTGTCATACTTGAAATCGAGGTAGCCCATCGAACCGTCGATGGTCAGGCCCGCGACCGGATGCAGCATGGCTTCGAGTTCGACGCCCTGCGAATGGCCGTTGCCGGCGTTGGTCGGCTCGGAGCAGGTGACGCTGGCGCTGGTCGGGCAGAAGTAGAGCGTGCGCTGGATGTCCTTGTACTTGTTGTAGAAGTACGCACCGTTCAGGCGGAACACGCTGCCCACGTTGGCTTTGAACCCGCCTTCGAAGGTGGTAACGTTTTCGGCGCCGAAGCCGACGATCTGGTCAGCCACGAACGGGCGCGGATTGATGCCGCCGCCCTTGTAACCGGTGCTGACCTGGCCATAGACCATCAATTCCGGGCTGAAGCGGTAGTTGGCGCCAAGGCGATAGTCCCAGCGGTGCCCCTTGTAGGTGGCCGAGAGTCCGTCGAGGCCATAGACCAGCCAGTTGGGCGTGAACAACGCGCCGCTGATCGGGCTGCCATCGGCGTTGGTGCGGCCGAAGGAATAGGTCTTTTCGTCGTCGGTATACCGCAGGCCGCCGATCAGGTTCAGCGCCTCTGTGGGGTGCAGTTCGAGATTGGCGAACCCGGCGATGCTGCGGTTCTCGGAACGATCGTCGGCAAGGAAATCGTACTGGAAGGTGGGGATCATGATGCGCTGGAACGCGCGGTCATGGGCCTTGTAGTAGAAGCCGCCGATGGTGAAATCGGCCATGTCGCCCACCTTGCCCGACAGGCGCAGTTCCTGCGTGAACTGGCGGTGGCTGTTGCGCAGGCCTTCCTTGAGCAGCGCCATCGGGGCGCCGTCGATTTCAAGCACCGAATAGCCGCTGGCCTTGCGGAAGGCAGTGATCGACTTCAGGCTGAGGCTGTCAGGCAGCTTGTAGTCGATGGTGCCGGTGACGCCCCAGTTTTCCGCCGAGTTCTGCTGCGGATCGGGGAAGGTGCCGGGCGCGACCTGTGCCGGGAAGCCGAAGATCGTGGTGTAATTGCCGGCGCCGGTGTAGTTTTCGTACGACGAATAGCTATGCGCGCCAGTGAGGAACTGCGGGCCGAACGAGACGCCGCCGAAGGGATTGGCCGCGTCGTAGGTGCGGAAATCCTGAAGCGCGAGCGAAGGCGCCATCGCGCCGAGGTTGGCGTAGGTGAGCTTGGTGGCGGGCGCTTCGCTGTGGTTGCGGGCATAATCGCCCGAAATCATCACTTCGAGTGGCGAACCCGAGGGGGCATAGCGCAGCGCACCGCGCAGCGAGAGCACGTCGAGACCGCCTTGCGTGCCAGTGACGCAATCCTTGGCGGTGGTGGTGGAGGCGATGCCCTGATCGGGGTTGGCGCAGCCATAGTCGAGCAGCTTGAAGTAGCCGTCACGCTTGTCATACGTGCCCGAAACGCGGGCGTAGAGGCCGTCGGCCAGCGTGACGCCGGCGCTGCCGCGCAGGTTGATGCGGTTGTAGCTGCCAGAGCCCGCCTCGATCGAACCGCCGCCGTTTTCATCGGGCTTGCGCGTGAACAGCTTGACCGAGCCGCCCAGCGAGTTCTTGCCCGCGAGCGTGCCCTGCGGTCCGCGCAGGACCTCGACGCGGTCGAGATCGACGAGATCGAGCACCGCGCCGAAGGTGGTGCCGTAGTACACGTCATCGACATAGATGCCGACGCCGGGTTCGAGCGCGAAGCTGGAATCGTCCTGGCCGATGCCGCGGATATAGGCGCTGATGGCGTTGGCGTTGATCGCGGTGGCCTGCGCCAGGTTCACGTTGGGGGCGAAGGAGCCGACATCGGTGATCGAGGTCTGGCTGCGCGCCTCCAGTACGGCGGCCGGAACGGCGGTGATGGCAAGCGGGGTATCCTGCAGCCGCTGTTCGCGGAACTGCGCGGTGACGATGATTTCCTTGACCTCACCAGCGTCTGCGGCGCTATCCTGCGGCGTGGCGGTCTGTGCGACCGCCGGGGCGGCGAAGGCCGCCAGCGCGAGGGTGGAACCGGATGCCAGAATCCAGTGCGAGAATCGCATGCCCATCTCCCTTTTTTCCGGGCGCTTGTCGTTGCGCGCCCTCAGTTAACGGTGTTAACACTAACAGATGTTAGAAAGAGCTGCAAGCGCCGACGCACCTCTGGATCGGGGAACGATTGCCGCCGAAGCCGTGGCGATGCTGGACGAAGTCGGGCTCGACGGCTTCAGCCTGCGCAAGCTGGCGCAGCGGCTGGGGGTGACGGCGCCGGCGATCTACCGCCATTTTCCCGACAAGACCGACCTTCTGGCCGAAGTGGTGGCCATGCTGTTTCAGCGCAGCCTGGCGACGGTTCCGGCCTGCGACAGCTGGCAGGAATGGATGCGCGCGTTCGGGCGGGCGATCTGGGACGGGCAGGAGCGCACGCCATGCAGCGCAATGCTGATTTCGCAGGCGGAACTGGACGAGCGCTATTTCATCGAGAAAGTGACGGTGATCCGCGAGGCGCTGGCGCCGTGGGCGGATGCGCCGGTGGACCTGTTCAGGTTGCAGAGCGCGGTGCAGGCGCTGATCAGCGGCTGGTCGATGTTTGCGCAGACATCCTATGCACCGCATATCGACCGGGCGCTGGATTTGCGCGCGGCGGCGTTCGAGAGTCTGGACGCGCTGATCGCGGGGTACGAGGCGGGGGTGACCGCGCATCCATCGACAGGCTCAGGATGAGCGGAGTCCGAGGATGACCGGGCAATAAAAAAGGGGGCTGGTTGGCCCCCTTTTCCGTTACTTCTTGGTGCGGAGCTTGCGGTGGGCGCCGAGGTCCAGAACCTCGGACGGGCCGCCATCATTCTCCAGCAGGCCGAGGCGGCGCGCCACTTCCTGATAGGCTTCTTCCTCACCGCCCAGATCGCGGCGGAAGCGGTCCTTGTCGAGCTTTTCGCCCGTGACCATGTCCCACAGGCGGCAGCCGTCGGGGCTGATTTCGTCGGCCAGGATCACGCGGGCATAGTCGCCGTCCCAGATGCGGCCGAATTCCAGCTTGAAGTCAACGAGGCGGATGCCGATGGCGGCGAACATGCCGCACATGAAATCGTTCACGCGGATCGCCATCGAGGAGATGTCCTGCATCTCTTCGTTGTTGGCCCAGCCGAAGCAGGCAATGTGCTCTTCGGCGATCATCGGATCGCCCAGCGCATCGTCCTTGTAGTAGTATTCGATCAGGGTGTGCGGCAGCGGATCGCCTTCGGGAATGCCGAGGCGCTTCGAGATCGAGCCGGCGGCGACGTTGCGCACCACGACTTCGATCGGGATGATTTCCACCTGGCGCACCAGCTGTTCGCGCATGTTCAGGCGGCGGATGAAGTGCGTGGGGATGCCGATGTGGGCGAGACGCGTGAACACGTACTCGCTGATCCGGTTGTTGATCACGCCCTTGCCGTTGATCGTTCCGCGCTTTTGCGCGTTGAAGGCGGTGGCGTCATCCTTGAAATACTGGATGAGCGTGCCCGGTTCGGGGCCTTCGTAGAGGATCTTGGCCTTGCCTTCGTAGATCTGGCGGCGACGGGACATTGCGATTCTTCCTGTCTGGCTTCCGCACGCAAGATAAGCGCTTCGCGGGAAATCAAAAACCCCGGCGGGACGAGGCGGGACAGGTTCCTGTCGCATCGTGGGTGCCGGGGCTGCGGGGCCTGCCCATAAGCGAAAACGGACCGAAGCGCAAATGGTGCCGGATCGTTCGGGAAAATGGAACGTTCGGTGCGATCTTATCTGGCTGAACGGAAAGGCCGGAACGGGTTAGACCCGCTGGCATTGGCACGTGAAAAGGATGATCCCATGAGCAAGGTTCTGGTTCTCTACTACTCCAGCTATGGCCACATCGAGACGATGGCCCACGCCATTGCCGAAGGCGCACGCGCCGCCGGCGCCGAGGTGGACGTGAAGCGCGTGCCCGAAACGGCGCCGCTGGAAGTGGCGCAGAACGCCCATTTCAAGCTGGACCAGTCCGCCCCGGTGGCGAGCGTGGCCGACCTTGAACACTATGACGCGATCATCGTCGGCACGGGCACCCGCTTTGGCCGGATGAGCAGCCAGATGGCGGCGTTCCTCGATCAGGCGGGCGGCCTGTGGGCGCGCGGCGCGCTGAACGGCAAGGTTGGCGCGGCGTTCACCAGCACCGCCACCCAGCACGGGGGGCAGGAAGTGACGCTGTTTTCGATTCTCACCAACCTGCTGCACTTTGGCATGACCATCGTGGGGCTGGATTATGGCCACGCCGGGCAGATGCGCAACGACGAGATCGTGGGCGGATCGCCCTATGGCGCGACGACCATCGCCAATGGCGACGGCAGTCGCCAGCCCAGTGAAACCGAGCTGGAAGGCGCACGCTATCTGGGCAAGCGCGCGGCGGATACGGCGAACAAGCTGTTCGGCTGACGGCCCCATGGCGGTGCGCGCTGCGATGTGGCGCGCACCGCACGGCTCGGCTAAGAGGCGCGTCCAGAGGAGACGCCGATGAGCCGGACCGACACGATTGCCTTGCTGGAAAAGTACTACGCCGCGTTCAATGCGGGCGACTGGCAGGGAATGCTGGATTGCCTGAGCGACGACGTGGCGCACGACGTGAACCAGGGCGAACGCGTGATCGGCAAGGACAAGTTTGCCGCGTTTCTGGGGCACATGGAGCGGTGCTACAAGGAACGGCTGGAGGACATCGTGCTGATGGCCAGCGACGACGGCGCCCGCGCGGCGGCCGAGTTCGTGGTGCACGGCGCGTATCTGGCCACCGACGAAGGCCTGCCCGAAGCGAACGGGCAGACCTATGTGCTGCCCGCCGGGGCGTTTCTGGCGATCGAGGGCGGCAAGATCAGCCGCCTGACGATGTATTACAACCTGGCCGACTGGACGGCTCAGGTGGTCGGGTGAGCATCGTTGTCCGGCCGCTGACCGGAAGCGAGATCGCGGGCGCGCTGGACGATCTGGCGGCCTTGCGGATCGCGGTGTTCGCGGCCTTTCCCTATCTGTACGACGGCGATGCGGCCTATGAGGCGGCGTATCTGACCGAATATGCCGCCGCGCCCGATGCGGTGCTGGTGGCGGCATTCGATGGTGCGCGGATCGTGGGCGCGGCCACAGCAGCGCCGATGATGCACCAGAAGGCGGAGTTCCGCGCGCCGTTCGAGGCGCGGGGGCTGGATACGGCGCGGCTGTTCTACTTTGGCGAGAGCGTGCTGCTGCCAGACTATCGCGGGCATGGCATCGGCCACGCGTTCTTCGACCAGCGCGAGGCGCAGGCGACAGCGTGCGGGGCGACTGCGGCCTGCTTTGCCGCGGTGGTGCGGCCCCATGATCACCCTGCGCGGCCCGAAGGGTACACGCCGCTCGACGCGTTCTGGCACAAGCGGGGCTATGCCCCGATCCCGGGTCTGGTGACGGAACTGGCGTGGAAGGAATGGGGCGAGGACGCGGAAAGCGCCAAGCCCATGCAGTACTGGCTGAAGACATGGTGAGCTATCGAATCGCGGCGGCGCAGTATCCCATCGATCGGCTGGACGACTGGGCGGCGTATGAGGCCAAGCTGACGCGCTGGGTGCGCGAGGCGGCGGATGCCGGGGCCAGCCTTGCGGTGTTTCCCGAATATGGCGCGATGGAACTGGCAAGCCTTGACCCGGCGACGATGGGTGACCTGCATGGGGCCATCGAGACGGTATCGGCGCTGTTGCCGCGCGTGGATGCGTTGCATGCCACGCTGGCGGCGGAAACAGGGATGCACATCCTTGCCGCGAGCGCGCCGAGGAAAGATGCCGATGGGCGGTTTCGCAATGCGGCGCGGCTGTTTGCGCCGAATGGCAGGAGCGGCACGCAGGACAAGCTGGTGATGACCCGGTTCGAGCGCGAGCAGTGGGACATCGCGCCGGGGGAGCGGCTGACGCTGTTCGAGACGGCGTTGGGCAAGATCGCCGTGACGATCTGCTATGACAGCGAATTCCCGTTGCTGGCGCGCGCGGCGGTGGAAGCCGGGGTGCAAGTGCTGCTGGTGCCGAGTTGCACCGATTCGCTGCACGGATACTGGCGCGTGCGCATCGGTGCGCAGGCGCGTGCGCTGGAGGGGCAGTGCTATGCCGTGCAGGCGCCAACGGTGGGAGAGGCGGAATGGTCGCCCGCGGTGGATGTGAACCGGGGCGCGGCGGCGGTCTATGGTCCGCCAGACAAGGGGATGCCCGATGATGGCGTGCTGGGGGCTGGCGTCGAAGGCGTGGGCCAGTGGGTCTTTGCCGATGTCGATACCGACCGGGTGGCGGACCTGCGCGCCGATGGTGGCGTGCTGAACGCGCGGCACTGGATGGAACAACCCGGCGCGGTGCCGCTGCCGCCGGTGCAAGTGGTGGACCTGACGTGAAGATCGATCCCTTTCTGCTGATCATGCTGGCCACCGTGGCGCTGGCGAGCGTGTTGCCGGCGAGCGGCGTGGGCGCGGACGTGGTCGATGTGGTGACGACGGCCGCGATCACGCTGCTGTTCTTCCTGCACGGCGTGCGGCTGAAGCGCGAGACGCTGATCGCGGCGGCCAGCGACTGGAAGATCCACCTGCTGATCATGGGGCTGACCTTTGTGATGTTCCCCCTGCTGGGGCTGGGCATGAAGGCGGCGATGCCGAATGCGCTGCCCGCCGCGCTGTGGACCGGCGTGCTGTATCTGTGTGCGCTGCCTTCGACGGTGCAGAGTTCGATCGCGTTCACCAGCATTGCGCGCGGTAACGTGGCGGTGGCGGTGTGCGCGGCGGCGTTTTCGAACCTTGCGGGCGTGATGGTGACTCCGTTCCTTTCCAGCGCGTTGCTGGGCACGGCAGGCGGGGTTTCGCTGGATCAGGTGGGCAAGATCGCCAGCCAGTTGCTGCTGCCGTTCGTGGTGGGGCACCTGATGCGCCCGGTTTTGGGCGCGTGGGCAGAGCGCAACCGCAAGCTGTTGATGTTCACCGACCGGGGCACGGTTGTGCTGGCCGTCTACGCCAGTTTCAGCGCGGCCATTGTGGAAGGGTTGTGGCATAAGGTGGCGCCCACCCAACTGGCGGTGCTGCTGGGGCTGTGCCTGCTGCTGCTGGCGGTGGTACTAGGGGTTTCCACGGGCGTGGCGCGCGCGTTGGGATATGGCAAGCCCGAGGAAATCAGCATCGTCTTTGTGGGATCGAAGAAATCGCTGGCGAGCGGCGTACCGATGGCCAAGATCATTTTTCCGCCGGCGGTGGCGGGTGCGGTGATCCTGCCGATCATGATATTCCATCAGGCGCAGCTGATGGCCTGCGCGTCCATAGCGCGGCGGTATGCCGCTCGACAGGAGGACTGACATGGTTTCGCGGCGGACGGTTCTGGCAGGAGGGGCCGCGATCATGGCAACGACGGGACTTGGCGCACGGGTATCGGCGGCGGCGGTACGGCCGGTGAAGCCGCTGGTGCTGGGGCATCGCGGATGCAGCGCGCTGCGGCCCGAACACACGCTGGCCAGCTATGCCAAGGCGATTGCCGATGGCGCGGACTTCATCGAGCCGGATCTTGTGGTGAGCAAGGATGGCGTGCTGGTGGTGCGGCACGAACCGAACATCGCCGAGACGACCGACGTTGCCGATCACAAGGAATTCGCCGGGCGCAAGGTGAAGAAGGTGGTCGATGGCGAGGAGCAGGAAGGCTGGTTTGCCGAGGACTTCACGCTGGCCGAGCTGAAGACCCTGCGCGCGAAGGAGCGGCTGGGAGCAGCGGTGCGGCCCGAGTCTGCCGGTTTTGACGGGCAGTTCCAGATCGTGACGTTCGAGGAAGTGGCCGATTTTGTAGCGGCCGAGGCGGCGGCGCGCGGGCGCATGATCGGCGTGATCCCCGAGATCAAGCATTCGACGTACTTTGCCGCAGCCGGTTTCAACATGGAGAAGCTGTTTGCGGCGCGGGTGATGGCCAGCGCCTATCTGCGCAAGGCGCCGCTGATCGTGCAGTCCTTCGAGATTTCGAACCTGAAGCTGCTGCGCGGGATGCTGGGCGACCTGCCGGGGTTGCAGCTGATGCAGTTGATCGACGAGGACCAGAAGGTGCCCGCCGACGAGGCCAAGGCGGGTGGCAAGACGCCCT
This sequence comes from Pseudomonadota bacterium, assembly GCA_039804665.1. GTDB lineage: Bacteria > Pseudomonadota > Alphaproteobacteria > Sphingomonadales > Sphingomonadaceae > Novosphingobium. The sequence continues at coordinate 12,389 of JBDLVU010000049.1, forward strand.
ATGGCGCGATGCTGACCGAGGCGGGATTGGCGGGGATCGCCACGTATGCCGATTGGGTGGCGCCGTGGACGCGGCAGATCATCCCCGTGGGCGACGACGGCAAGCTGGGCGATGTGACCAGCGTGGTGGCCGATGCCCATCGCGCGGGGTTGCTGGTGGGGTGCTATACTTTCCGGCCGGAAAACCGCTTTCTGGCTGCCGATTTCCGCGACGACAAAGGCGAGGATGCGCGCAATCCCGATGGCAGCGTGGCGGAAATCCGCCGCTATCTGGCCGAGGGGCTGGACGGGTTCTTTACCGACGATCCGGCGCTGGGGCGGCGTGCGGTGGATGGGGAGCCGGTGAGCTGAGGCGCGGGGTGGCGCTGGTGGCGCGGTTCGGCTAGGCAATCGGGTGATTGCAACGGAAACCGGATTGCCGCGCTTATGGATGCCGCCGAGCAGGTTCACCTGAAGTTCCTGGATGCGCTGGAAAAGGGCGCGTTGCGGCGGCGGAGCAATCTGGGGCTGAAGGACGTAGGGCTGGTGCCGGAGCGGGCGGCGGCGTTGCTGCATTCGCAGATGCTCAGCCGCCAGCTGGACCGCCTTTCGCGCAAGTTGCAGGCGCGGGGCGAGGGGTTCTACACCATCGGATCGAGCGGGCATGAAGGCAACGCTGTGCTGGCCGAGGCGCTGCGTACGGATGACATCGCGTTCCTGCATTACCGCGATGCCGCGTTTCAAATTCATCGCGCGCACCGCGTGCCGGGCGAGACGCCGGCATGGGACATGCTGCTGAGCTTTGCCGCGAGCGCGGAAGACCCGATCAGCGGCGGGCGGCACAAGGTGCTGGGATCGAAGCGGCTGATGATCCCGCCGCAGACCAGCACCATCGCCAGCCATGTGCCCAAGGCGGTGGGTACCGCGTTTGCCATCGGCATCGCGCGGCGCATGGGCTTTGACGAGGCCGTGCTGGCGAAGGACGGCGTGGTGCTGTGCAGCTTTGGCGATGCTAGCGCCAACCATTCGACCGCGGTGGGCGCGATCAACACCGCGTGCTGGGCGGCGTTTCAGCGCACGCCGATGCCCATTGTTTTTCTGTGCGAGGACAACGGCATCGGCATTTCCACGCGCACGCCGCCGGGGTGGATCGAGGCGAACTGGCAGGGGCGGGCCGGTCTGGAATACATCGCCTGCGACGGTAGCGATCTGGTGGACAGCTATCGCGCGGCAAGCGAAGCGGTGGAGATCGCGCGGCGGCACAGGAAGCCGGTGTTCCTGCACATGAAGACGGTGCGGCTGTATGGCCACGCTGGTAACGACATCCAGCTGGCCTATCTGGCCAAGGCGCAAATCGAGGCGGACGAGGCGCGCGATCCGCTGCTGGCGAGCGCGGCCCTGTTGATAGAGGAAGGCGTGATGACCGCCGTCGATGTGCGCGCGGCGTATGACGGGATCGAGGCGGACTTGCTGCGGCAGGTGGAGCTGGCGATCAAGCGGCCCAAGCTGCCCGACGCGGCGGCGGTGATGGCCAGCATCGTGCCGCCCCGGCGCGAAGGCGTGGCGCGGCCTTTGGCGGATGCAGCGGCGCGTGCTGCGCTGTTCGCCGACGATGCCGACGCGATGAAGAAGCCGCAGCACATGGCCAAGCTGCTCAGCTGGGCGCTGGCGGACCTGTTGTTGCAATATCCCGGCGCCATCGTTTGTGGTGAGGACGTGGGGCCGAAAGGCGGCGTTTATGCAGCGACGCAGAAACTGCATGCGCGGTTTGGATCGGCGCGGGTGATCAACACGCTGCTGGATGAACAGGCCATTCTGGGGCTGGCGATCGGTGCGGCGCACAACGGGCTGCTGCCGATCCCGGAGATCCAGTTTCTCGCCTATGTGCATAATGCCGAGGACCAGATCAGGGGCGAGGCGGCGACGCTTTCGTTCTTTTCGAATGGGCAGTTCACCAACCCGATGGTGGTGCGGATTGCGGGGCTGCCATATCAGAAGGGCTTTGGCGGGCACTTCCACAACGACAATTCGCTTGCGGTTTTCCGCGACATTCCGGGCGTGGTGCTGGCGGTGCCATCGAACGGGCGCGATGCGGTGGCGATGCTGCGCGAATGCGTGCGGCTGGCGCACGAGGAGCAACGCGTGGTCGTGTTCGTGGAGCCGATCGCGCTGTACATGACGCGCGACTTGCACGAGCCGGGCGATGGGCTGTGGGCCAGCGTCTATCAGGCGCCGGGCCAAGGTGCGATTGCGTTTGGCGAAGTGGGCGTGAGCGGCGAGGGGACCGACCTTGCCATCGTGACTTATGGCAACGGGTTCTACCTGTCGCTTCAGGCGCAGAAGCTGCTGGCGGAAAGCGGTGTGGGCGTGCGGGTAATCGATCTGCGCTGGCTGGGGCCGATGAACGACGACGCCGTGATGGCGGCGGTGGCCCCATGCGCGCGGGTGCTGGTGGTGGACGAATGCCGCGTGACTGGCGGGCCGAACGAAGGCTTGGTGGCGCTGCTGGCAGAGCGGGCGCCGGACAAGGCGATTGCGCGGATGGCCGCGACGGACAGCTTCATCCCGCTGGCGCGTGCGGCAACGCATACGCTGCCCAGCCGCGACGGGATCGTGGCCAAGGTGCTGGAGATGGTGCGTGGCTAGGGAACGCATCCTTGTCGTTTGCCCCGGGCGGGGGACGTACAACGCGCCGGAGCTGGGCTATCTGGCGCGGCATCATGGCGGGTCGGAATGGCTGGCGCGGTTCGACGCCTTGCGCGGGGCAAAGGGCGCGCTGACGGCGCTGGACGGGGCGGCGGCATTCGATCCCAAGGTGCACTTGCGCGGGGATGTGGCGGCGCCGCTGATCCATGCTTCCGCGTTTCTCGATTTCCTGAGCCTTGACCGCGAGCGGTTCGAGGTGGTCGCGGTGACCGGCAATTCGATGGGCTGGTACACCGCGCTCGCTTGCGCCGGCGCGGTCAGCGGCGAGCATGGGTTTGCCATTGCCGATGCCATGGGCGTGAATTCGCAAGGCCATGAACCGGGCGGGCAGGCGGTGCTGGTGCTGGCGGGAGAAGACTGGACGGTGGACCCGGCGCTGGACCGCGCGGTGCGGGCGGCGATGGCGTGGCATGGGGTCTTGCCGTCGATAGAGCTGGGCGGGATGCTGGTGGTGGCGGGCGCCGAGGCCGCGATGGATGCGCTGGAGCGTGATCTGCCGGCGCTGCCCCGCGCGCCATTGCGACTGGCGGGGCATGGGCCGTTTCATACGCTGCTGATGCAGGCGAGTTCGGACGCGGCGCGGGCGCAATTGCCGGCGGAATGGTTCGGAAGGCCGGAAATTCCGCTGATCGACGGGCGGGGCAAGGTGTGGCGGCGGTTCGAAACCGATCCGGTAGCGCTGTGGGACTATACCTTCGGCCACCAGATTTTGGCGCCGTATGACTTTTCTGCGGCAATCCGGGTGGGCGTGCGCGAATTCGCGCCAGACCGGGTGGTGCTGACCGGGCCGGGCGAAACGCTTGGCGGGGCGATTGCGCAAGTGCTGGTCGCCCTGAAATGGCTGGACATTTCGTCTCGCCAGCGGTTCACTGCGCGGCAGGGAGAGGATCCGTTCCTGATCGGCATGGGCAGGCCCGTGCAAAGGAAAATCGTGATCCGATGAGCCAGAAATCCGTGTTGTTCGTGTGCCTGGGGAACATCTGCCGTTCCCCGCTGGCGGAGGCGGCCTTGCGCGCGGAAGCCGTGCGGCAGGGGCTGGCGGTGACGGTGGATTCGGCCGGAACCGGCGCGTGGCACGCTGGCAATCCCCCAGATCCCCGCGCGATTGCGCAGGCGCGGGCGCAGGGCATCGACATTTCCGGCTATCGCGCGCGGCAGGTGCGGGCCGAGGACTTCGTGCAGTTTGGCCAGATATGGGCGCTTGATCCGCAGAATTTGCGGGATTTGCGCACGATGGCGCCGCGCCGGGTGCTGGCGCAGGTGGGGCTGTTGATGGACCTTGTGCCAGGGCGTGAGGGGACGGCCGTGATCGATCCCTACTATGGCGATGCCGGGGATTTTGCCGCCGTGTGGGACGATGTGACGCAGGCCGCGCGGATGCTGGTGGAGCGGATGATCGGCTGACAGGACCTCGTCATGGCCGAAACGATAGTTTTCAAGTAGCCCGCATCCCGCAAGAGGGAGGAAGATTCGCGCGCGGGAGCGCGCACGGTTTTCCATGAGGGGATGCGGACATGACGATCAGCACTGAAGCGCTGGAGATGGCGGCGAAGGTCGAGGCTTTCGTGCGTGAAAAAATCTTCCCGTATGAAAGCGATCCGCGCCGCGACCACCATGGCGCGCCGACCGACGAACTGATGATGGAAATGCGCGAACTGGCCCGCGCGGCCGGCGTGCTGACCCCGCACATCCGCCCCGATGGCAGCCATTTCAACCAGCGCGAAACCGCGGTGATCCTGATCAAGTCGGGCCTTTCGCCGCTGGGTATGCTGGCGTGCAACACGCAGGCCCCTGACGAAGGCAACATGTACCTGCTGGGCCATGTGGGCAGCCCCGAGATCAAGGAACGCTTCCTGAAGCCGTTGGTCGAAGGGGGCGCGCGCTCGGCGTTTCTGATGACCGAACCTGCCGAACTGCAGGGTGCGGGCGCCGATCCTTCGATGATGATCACCACCTGCCGCCGCGACGGCAACCACTGGGTGGTCAACGGCAAGAAGTGCTTCATCACCGGGGCCGAAGGCGCCAGGGTGGGCATCGTGATGGCCAAGAGCGAGGACCCGGACACCAAGGGCGGCGCGTGCATGTTCCTTGTCGACCTGCCCGACCCCGCGATCCGCATCACCCACGTGCCCAACACCATCGACAGCTCGATGCCCGGCAGCCATGCCGAAATCGATATCGTCGACTTGCGCATCCCGGCCGATCAGATGCTGGGCGATGCGGGCGAAGGCTTCAAGTACGCGCAGATCCGGCTTAGCCCGGCGCGCCTTTCGCACTGCATGCGCTGGCTGGGCGGGTGCATCCGCGCGCAGGAAATCGCGGTGGATTACGCCAACCGCCGCATGGCGTTCGGCAAGCCGCTGATCGACCACGAAGGCGTGGGCTTCATGCTCGCTGAAAACATGATCGACCTGCAACAGTGCGAGCTGATGATCGACTGGTGCGCAGGGGTTCTGGATACCGGCGTGCTGGGCACGGTGGAAAGCAGCATGACCAAGGTTGCCGTGTCTGAAGCGCTGATGCGCATTGCCGACAAGTGCGTGCAGGTGATGGGCGGCACGGGCGTGACCGACAAGACCATCGTGGAGCAGATGTTCCGCGAGGTGCGCGCCTTCCGCATCTATGACGGCCCGACCGAGGTCCACAAGTGGAGCCTTGCCAAGAAGATCAAGCGCAACTGGAAGCATGGCAATGTCTGAAGCGGCCACGCCTGACCAGATTGCCGCCGCCAACAAGGGCGCGGGCGAAGTGCGCGTGGCGTTCGATCAGGCCGCGCTTGCGGCGTGGATGGAGCGCCATGTCGAAGGCTTTGCTGGGCCGCTGAGCGTGGCGCAGTTCAACGGCGGCCAGTCCAACCCGACGTATTGCCTGACCACGCCCACGGCGCGTTATGTGCTGCGCCGCAAGCCGCCGGGG
>JBDLVU010000050.1:0-17636 GCA_039804665.1 Pseudomonadota bacterium
CGGCACGCAGGCGCATTTGGATGCGCGCTACGTGCTGGAAGAAGACGACGGCACGCTGATCTACATGCAGAACAAGGGCTTCCTGTGGGGGCGCGAACCGGGCGTGATGGACCGGTTGCGGGCATGGGCCTTTGCAGGGGGCGACCCGGTTCCGCACGCCGAATACTACCTGCGTGCCCAGCCCACGTTTGAAACCAGCAAGGGCAAGCACGACTGGCTGACCCGCCACGTGTTCATCGGCGTGGGCGAGCGCCGTCCCGATGGCAACCATGTGCGCTATTATGCCCTGACGTGATGACGGGGTCCGGGGGCGCGTGCTAGGGTTCTGGAATGACAGAACTTTCCTGCCTGTGCGGCGCCATTCGCGTTTCCACCGCGCGCCCTCCGGAATTCGTCCACGAATGCAACTGCACGCTGTGCAGCAAGAGCGGCGCGCGCTGGGCCTACTTCGACCCGTCGGAGGTGACGGTCGAGGGTGTGGCTAAGGGATATTGCCGCGAGGACAAGGGCGATCCTTCCGCCGAAATCCGGTTCTGCGAAACCTGCGGCGCGACCACCCATTTCAACCTCACCGCCAGCGCCATCGCAAAGTTCGGCAACACCATGATGGGCGTGAACATGAGGCTGGCCGACGAGCGCGACCTGGCGGGCGTGGAACTGCGCTATCCCGATGGACGGGCGTGGAAGGGCGAGGGCGCCTTCGCCTATGTGCGGCCGCCGCGCGTGATGGGGTAGTAACGGCGCCGGTCCGGACGCGCCGTCCCCACATCTGAATTTCTGTTCGCACAACCGCGGGGGCGTGGCCGCCCGGCGGCATGCCGTGCGCGGAACAGCCCCTCTTGACGGGCCGCAGGTTAGCGCTACAAACAATAACAATTGTTAGAAACTGAGCACGGGAGAGTCTTGCCGGTGAAACTGCACCTGCCTCCGCGCGTCAGCCCGAAACAGTTCGATGCCATGCTCACGGCCGCGGCCGGGGTGGTGGGCAAGGACTGGGTCATGGCCAGCGACGCCGACCGCGATTCCTATTCGGATACCTACGCCCCCGGCAGCCCCGAGGAATGGCCGGCGAGCGCCGCCATCGCGCCCGCCAATGTCGAGGAAGTGCGCGCGATCGTGCGCCTTGCCAACGAATACAAGACGCCGCTGTGGCCGGTCGCCCGGGGCAAGAACCTGGGCTATGGCACGGCAGCGCCGCGCATGGCCGGTTCGGTCGTGCTCGACCTTGGCCGCATGAACAAGATCCTCGAGCTTGATCCCAAGCTTGCATACTGCGTGGTGGAGCCGGGCGTCGGCTTCTTTGACCTGCACGAAGCGATCCAGCGCGAGAAGCTGCCGCTGTGGATGAGCGTTCCGGGCAATGCCTGGGGCTCGGTGCTGGGCAACGCGCTTGAGCACGGCATCGGCTATACCCCGTATGGCCTGCATGCGCGCAACCTGTGCGGGATCGAGGCGGTGCTGCCCGATGGCGACCTGATGCGCACCGGCATGGGCGCGATGAAGGACAACCCTTCGTGGCACCTGTTCCCGATGAGCTATGGCCCCACGTTCGACCTTGCGTTCTCGCAATCGAACCTCGGCGTCGTGACCAAGGCGGGCGTGTGGTTGCAGCCCGCGCCCGAAAGCTCGCTGGAACTGGTGTGGGACATCCCGCAGGTGGATGACATCGGTTGGGTGATCGACACGATCGCGCCGCTGAAGATCGCGGGGCTGGTGGACCAGAATGTGTTCATCCCCAGCTGGCTGGGCAAGATGGTGCTGAAGGGCCAGCGCAAGGATTTCTGGGACAAGCCTTCGGCCATCCCCGAATGGCGCGTGGCCGAACTGCTGAAAGAGCACAAGCTGGGCTACTGGCAGGTGGCGCTGCGCCTTTATGGCGAAGACAGCGTGGTCAGGGCCAAGGCCGAAGTGGTCAAGGCCGCGATGAAGCGCAACCTTGATACCCCCCCGGCCGAGCATTGGTGGCACACCGGCGATTACATCCACGGCGTGGACACCACGATGGGCATCCCTTCGGCGGTGCCCTTGCAGATGAGCGACTGGATCGGCGGCCGGGGCGCGCACATGGGCTTTTCGCCCGTCGTGCCGGCCACGGGCAAGCACGTGCTCGACCAGATGCACCGCAGCCGCAAGATCATCGCGGACTTCGACGTGGATTTCTACGCCAGCTTCACCATCGGCGGGCGCTTTGCCAACAACGTCAACATGCTGATGTATGACCGCGACGATGCCGAGCAGGTGCTCAAGATGCGCCGCTTGTTCGACGCGTTGATCACCGAGACAGCGAAGGCCGGCTATGCCGAATATCGCACGCACCTCGGCTGGATGGACCCGGTGATGGATACGTTCGACTTCAACGACAATGCGCTGCGCCGCTTTGGCGAAAAGGTGAAGAACGCGCTCGATCCGAACGGGATCATCGCGCCGGGCAAGCAGGGCATCTGGCCCGCCGCCTATGCCGCGCAGCGCGGGGGGAAGAAGGCATGAAGCGCGCATCGATGATTCTCGCCGCCGGTGCGGCCGCCACGGCCACCGCCCTGTTCGCCGCGCCGCCGCCGGGGCCGCTGGGGCCGCCGCCGGGGCCGCCACCGCCCTACCAGATGCGCCCCGTGGCGCCGGACGGCGATCGCACGAAGCCGGGCGGCGATGGCAAGACGCTGTTCGAGGTTCACTGCGGCTATTGCCACCTCACCGGGGGCATGGGCACCAACCTTTTGACCAAGCAGCGCATGATGATGGGCGAAACGCCCGACAAGGGGCTGTTGGCCAACCGCACCGACCTGACCGCCGACTACGTCAAGGCCGTGGTGCGCATGGGCAAGGGCGCCATGCCGCAGCAGACCAAGGTCGACGTGACCGATGCCGAGCTGGACGCGGTGGCGAAGTACCTGGGGAAGGCGGGCTGATGCGCGTCGATCGCAGGGGCCTGTTAAAGGCAGGCGCGCTGGCCGGCGTGGCTGGTGCCGTGCCCGCGTCCGCCGCCGCCGTTCTGGCCGGTCCGGCGCTGGTGGTGCATGACAGCCGCATTCCGGAATCGCGCCTTTTCGCCAAGGGGCAGGGGCTCGATCTGGCGAACGGCTGGGACGCGGTGCGGCTGCATCCCGGCGCGGCGCGGATCGAGGGGCTGACCGGGTGGAGCGACTACGTTGCGCTGCGGGGCCATTTCGGTGCGCTGGGGCTTCGCGTGATGCGCGAGGACAAGGTCGCGGCGCCGCTTTCCGGCAAGGTGCATCTGTTCCGCTGGAGCATGATCGCCCGCTGAGGCAAGTGCCACCACGTGAAACGCAGGGGCGCGGGAGGACATTCCCGCGCCCCTCTTTTTTTGGGTAATGTCGCCTTCGAGGGCAGGCCCTCTTGACCTTCGGCCTCTCGCATTTAGTATGCAACACTAACAATTCCGCAGCAAAGCGGAGTCGGGAGAGGCCATGACCGAGATAACGCTCTATCACTGGGAGCCGAACGCGAATTCGGGCAAGCCGATGTTGGCGCTGATGGAAAAGGGCGTGCCCTTTGCCAGCCATTACATCGACATGCTGGCGTTCGACCAGCACAAGCCCGAATACCTCGCGGTTAACCCGCAGGGCACGATTCCCGCGATGACGCATGGTGATCGGGTGCTGACCGAAAGCACCGCGATCATGGAATACGTGAACGAGGAATTCGCGGGTCCCGACCTGATGCCGACGAACGCCCGCGATCGCTGGCGTGTGCGCTGGTGGATGAAGTTCATGGACCAGTGGCTTGGGCCCAGCTTTTCGATGATCGGATGGAGCGTGTTCGTGGGGCCGATGGTGCGCCAGCGCGATCCGGCCGAACTCGAGGCCGCGATCGACCGCATCCCGATGCCCGAGCGCCGCGTGGCGTGGCGCAAGGCGATCAGCGGCAGCTTTTCGGAGAGTGAAATGGCCGAAAGCCGGCGCCGCGTTGCGCTGGGCATCGCCATGCTCGAAGAGGAACTGGGCAAGCGCGATTACGTCGGTTCCGACCAGTACACGCTGGCCGACATCAACATCTTCAACTCCACCTATTCGCTGCCGCTGTCGCAGCCCGATCTTGCGGGCAAGGACAAGACGCCGAACATCATGCGCTGGCTGAAGCGCGTGTATTTGCGCGATGCGGTGAAGAAGACCTGGGCGATGGGCAAGACCGACCTCGCCCACCGTTACAGCCTGATCATGGAAGGAATCGACTGATGGAACAGGCGGTTCTCTATCACGGCGAGCCCAATGGCGCCTCGCTGACCGTACTGGCCGCGCTTGCCGAAAGCGGGCTGGACATTCCCTGCAAGCGGATCGACCTGCTGGCCGGCGAACGCCACGCGCTGGCGGGGCTGGACGAACGCGTCGCGCTCGACATGGGCATCGAGGGCGAAGGCCCGGTGCTGGTGATCGCGGGCGAGGCGATGACCGAATCCGTGTTCCTTGCGCAGTACCTCGACGAAGCGGCCGGTGGCTGCGGCCTGCAACCCGCCGATCCTTATGTCCATTGGGACATGATGATGTGGTGCCGCCAGATCACCGAGCGGCTCTCGCCGGCGGCCGCGCTGCTGGGCAATCTTGCCACGTCGCAGGGCGCCATCGCGGCAATCCCCGCGGGCGACTTTGCCTCGTTGACCGCCAGCATCCATTCCGACGACCTGCGGCAGCGCTGGCAGGCGTTGCACGACGATGCGGTCGATGCCGCGCACGTGGCCGACAGCGAGGCGAAGGTCGCCGCTGCGGTCGAACGGTGCGAAAGCCGCCTTGCCGATGGCCGCGAATGGCTGATGGGCGTGTTCTCGATCGCCGATCTTGTCACGTTCTCGTGGCTGGCGGGCATGGAACTGCTGCGCCCCGATGCCTTTGCTGCTGCGCCGCAGACGCAAGGCTGGCTGGCGCGGATGAAGGCGCGTCCGTCGATCAAGGCGGCGTTCGCGCACGCCACTTTTTCCGAACCGCTTCGGGCCTGGGTGCCCGGGCCTGAAATCAACCGCTGGGGGTAATTCACCAATGCGTGCCATCGACTACTTCGACCGCGGCCATGATCGCGATCCGCAGCGCCTTGCCATCGTGGATACCGCGACCGGCCTGAAGCTGACTTTCGCCGAAACCAAGGCGCTTTCGGAGCGGATTGCCGCGGCCTTGCAGAAGGGCGGGTTCGAGAACCAGGACCTGCTCGGCCTTTACGGTCCGAACGATGGCATGCTGCTCGTGGTGTTGCTCGCCATGTGGCGCGCCAACGGCAAGTGGATTCCGGTCAACACCCGCAACGCGATCGACGCGAATGCCGCGTACATCAACTATGTGCGGCTGAAGTGGATGGTCTATCATTCGTCGAAGGCGGACGAAGTGGAGAAGCTGAAGGCCCTGTGCCCCACGCTCCAGCACTTCGTCTGCCTCGACAAGCGCATGGGCGACGATCCGAGCCTTGAGGAATTCATGGCCGGCGTTTCCGAAGCCGATTTCGTGGAACCGGAAGTCGATGCGTTCGGCAACCTGATGGACATGGTCGGCATCTTCCCCACCGGCGGCACCACCGGCCCGTCGAAGGGTGCGAACGTGACCAACCTTGGTTGGGGCACGATGATCGAGACCGCCGCCGATGCCATGGGCGGGCGCACCGACAGCCCCGTGGCGCTGGTCTCTGCGCCGATTACCCATGCGGCGGGGCCGATCTCGCTCTCCACGATGAGCCTTGGCGCCACGCAGGTGATCCTGCCGGGCTTCGACGCCGAGGACGTGCTGCGCACGATCGAGGAGTACAAGGTCACGCACATGTACCTGCCGCCCACGGCACTGTACCAGCTGATGGCGAGCCCCGAGATCGGCAGCCACGATTACTCCTCGCTCAAGATCTTCATCCTCGTCGGCAGCCCGTGCAGCCCGGAAAAGCTGCGGCAGGCCGTGGAAATCTTCGGCCCGTGCATGTGCCAGTCCTATGGCCAGGTAGAATGCCCGATGATCGTGGCATGGTTCCCGCCCGAGGACGTGGCGAAGTTTGCCAAGGAAGCGCCCGAGAAGCTCGCCGCCTGCGGCAAGCCCTCGCGCTCGATCCGGGTGGCGCTGCTGGACGACGATGGCAAGGAAGTGCCGCTGGGCGAGGCGGGCGAAATCTGCGCGCGCGGCGCGCTGGTGACGCATTCGTACTTTGAAAAGCCCGAGGAAACCGCCGAAGTCCGCAAGTTCGGCTGGCACCACACCGGCGACGTGGGCAAGTTCGACAAGGACGGCTACCTTTACATCGTGGACCGCAAGAAGGACATGGTCGTGTCCGGCGGTTTCAACGTGTTCACGGCCGAGGTCGAGGCCGCCGTTACCGAGCTGGCGCAAGTGCGCGAAGCCTGCGTGTTCGGCATCCCGCATGAAAAGTGGGGCGAACAGGTCCACGCCGTGGTCGTGGCCGAGGGCATCACCGGGCCGGAGATCATCGCCTATACCAAGGATCGCCTTGGCGGGGTGAAGGCGCCCAAGTCGGTGGAATTTGTGGACTCGATTCCGCGCACCGCAGCGGGCAAGATGGACAAGAAGGCGCTGCGCACCAAGTACTGGGGCGATTCCGGGCGCATGGTCAATTGACCCGGTAAACCGGGCCTTGGGAGAGACTGCAGTATGCGAATGAAGGTCATGGGCGTTGTGTGCGCCGCATCGGTGCTGGCGCTGACGGCGTGCGGCATGGGCAATGGCGGGGCTTCGGCCCCGACGCTTGCCAAGGATGGCGTAACCGACGCCCTGATCACCCAGGCGCCCGATGGCGACTGGCTGAGCTATGGGCGCGACTATGGCGAGCAGCGGTTCTCGCCGCTGGCCACGATCAACGACCAGAACGTGGCCCAGCTGGGCCTCGCCTGGTCCAGCGATCTCGACACCGCGCGCGGGCAGGAAGCCACGCCGCTGGTGCACGATGGCGTGCTTTACGTCTCCACCGCGTGGTCGATGGTCAAGGCCTATGACGCCAAGACCGGCAAGCCGGTCTGGGCCTATGATCCCAAGGTGCCGCGTGAAACGCTGGTGCGCGCCTGCTGCGATGCGGTGAACCGCGGCGTCGCGCTCTATGGCGACAAGGTCTATGTCGGCACGCTCGACGGGCGGCTTGTCGCGCTCGACCAGAAGACCGGCAAGGTCGTGTTCGAAAAGGTCGTCGTTCCCAATCAGGAAGACTACACCATCACGGGCGCACCGCGCATCGTGAAGGGGCGCGTGATCCTTGGCGCGAGCGGCGCGGAATACAAGGCGCGCGGCTACATCGCGGCGTATGATGCCCAGACCGGCGCCGAAGTGTGGAAGTTCCACACCGTCCCCGGCAATCCCAAGGACGGCTTTGAAAACAAGGCCATGGAAGCCGCTGCCAAGACCTGGGGCGGGGAATGGTGGAAGCTTGGCGGTGGCGGCACCGTGTGGGATTCGATCACTTATGACGTGGCCGACAACCTGATCCTGTTCGGCACCGGCAATGCCGAACCGTGGAACCCGGCCGCCGCCAACCGTTCGGGCGACAGCCTGTATACCTCGTCGATCGTGGCGGTGAATGCCGATACCGGCGAATACGTGTGGCATTTCCAGGAAACGCCCGAAGACCGCTGGGACTTCGATTCCGACGCGCAGATCACGCTGGCGGACATGAAGATCGCCGGCGAACAGCGCCACGTGGCGATCCACGCGCCCAAGAACGGCCACGTCTATGTGCTCGACGCCAAGACCGGCAAGTTCCTCTCGGCCAAGCCGTTCGTGCCGGTGAACTGGGCCAAGGGCATCGATCCTGTGACCGGTCGTCCGGACATCAATCCGGATGCGCGCTATGAAAAGACCGGCAAGCTGTTTGTCAGCGTGCCGGGCGCGGGCGGCGCGCATTCGTGGCAGCCGCAAAGCTTCAGCCCCAAGACCGGCCTGCTCTATATCCCGGCCAACCTCGCCGCCTACCCCTACATGGTCGCCAAGGACTGGCAGCCTTCCAACATCGGTTTCCAGACCGCGCTGGACGGCTTCACCACGTCCATGCCCGCCGATACCAAGGCGCGCGAAGGGGCGAAGGCCGCCACCACCGGCGCGCTGATCGCGTGGGACGTGGCCGCCGGCAAGGAAGCATGGCGCGTTTCGCAGGTCAGCCCGTGGAACGGCGGCATCCTGTCCACCGCGGGCAATCTGGTGTTTCAGGGCAATGCGCAGGGGCAATTCGTGGCCTACAGCGCGGACAAGGGGCAGAAGCTGTGGTCGTTCCCGTCGCAGAGCGGGATCATCGCGGCGCCCATGACTTATGCCATTGGTGGTGAACAGTACGTGGCCGTCATGGTCGGCTGGGGCGGCGTGTGGGACGTGGCCACCGGCGTGCTGGCGCACAAGGGCGGGGCCGAACGCAACATCAGCCGCCTGATCGTGTTCAAGCTTGGCGCCAAGGGCCAGCTGCCCGCGCCGCCGCCGCCGAACAAGCTGGTGCTCGATCCGCCGCCGGTCACCGGCACCCCGGAACAGATCGCCAAGGGCGGGCAGATTTATGGTCGTTACTGCAACGTCTGCCACGGTGACGCGGCCGTGGCCGGCGGGGTCAATCCCGATCTGCGGCATTCAGGCGCGATCAATTCGCCCGAAGGCATCAAGACGGTCGTCCTCGATGGCGCGCTGCATGAAAACGGCATGGTCTCGTTCAAGTCGGCGCTGAAGCCCGAGGATGTCGAGGCCATCCGCCTCTACCTCATCAAGCGGGCCAACGAGGACAAGGCGCTGGAAGTCCGCTGACATAATTGCTATGCCGTAGAACAATCATGGCATGTGGAGAGATTCATGACGCATCTTTATCCCAATCTTATCAATGGCGAACTCGTCACGACCGACGCTTCGCTCGATGTCGTCAATCCAGCCAACGAGCAGGTCATCGGCCGCGTGCCGGCCTGCGGTGCCGCTGAACTTGACCGCGCCGTCGCCGCCGCGCGCGCCGCGTTCAAGACCTGGTCGAAGACCCCGGTCGATGATCGTCGCGCCGTGATCCGCGCCATGGCCGCTGCGATTGAAGCCAATCACGACGAGCTGTTCCGTCTGCTCACCAGCGAACAGGGCAAGCCGCATCATCAGGCGCAGGGCGAAATCCACGCCTGCGCCGGGATCATCAGCGCGCAGTCCACGCTGACGCTGGAAGAGACGATCAACGAGGACAGCGACACCCGCCTCAGCCGCACGCGCCGCGTGCCGGTTGGCGTCGTCGCGGGCATCGTGCCGTGGAACTTTCCGCTGCTGATGGCCGTGCAGAAGATTGCGCCGGCCATCCTGTCGGGCTGCACCATCGTGCTCAAGCCGTCGCCGTTCACGCCGCTGACGACGCTGCGCTTTGCGGAACTGATCAAGGACATCGTGCCCGCGGGCGTGGTCAACATCATCACCGGCGAAGATGCGCTTGGCCCGATGATGACCTCGCACCCGGATATCGACAAGATCACCTTCACCGGGTCCACCGCCACCGGCAAGCGGATCATGGAGGGCGCGTCCAAGGATCTCAAGCGCATCACGCTGGAACTGGGCGGCAACGACGCCTCGATCGTCCTGCCCGATGCCGATGTGCAGAAGGTTGCCGAGCAGCTGTTCTGGTCGAGCTTCACCAACGCAGGGCAGATCTGCGTCGCGGCCAAGCGCGTCTATATCCACGAAGACATCTATGACGATCTGTCGAAGGCCATCGCGGAATACGCCAAGACGGTGAAGGTGGGCGATGGCGCCGAACAGGGCACTGGCGTCGGCCCGATCCAGAACAAGAAGCAGTTCGAGCGCGTGTGCGAACTGATTCAGGACGCCAGGGACAACGGCTACAAGTTCCTTGTCGGTGGCGATGTCGATCCGTCGGGTTCGGGCTACTACGTGCCGATCACCATCCTCGACAACCCGCCTGAGGACGCCCGCATCGTGGCCGAGGAACAGTTCGGCCCGGTCATGCCGCTGCTGAAGTTCTCGAGCGACGACGAAGTCATCGCCCGTGCCAACAATTCGGACTACGGCCTTGCCGGCGCGGTCTGGACCAAGGACACCGACCGCGGCGTGAAGATTGCCGAGCAGCTCGAAACCGGCACGGTATGGATCAACGAGTTCCTCCACCTCTCGCCGTTTGCGCCGTTTGGCGGCCACAAGCAGTCCGGCTTCGGCGCCGAATATGGCGTCGAGGGCCTGCAGGAGTTCACCTACAGCCAGGTGATCACCATCAAGAAGGACGCGCTGGTCTGACCTGCGCCTGATTGTTGAAGGCAGCCCTGCCCGATCATCGGCAGGGCTGCCTCACCCTTGCGAAATTGAAGGAATGCCACGGTGCCCATCGACCTTTCGAAGATCAAGGCCATCGACGTCCACGTCCATGCCGAGGTTTCGTGCCACGATCCGGAAGATCCGGTGATGGGTCAGTTCTTCGATGCGGCCAGCGCCTATTTCAAGGCCCCGCGCGAACGGCCCAAGATGCCCGAGATCGTGGAGATCTACCGCGAACAGCAGATCGCGTTCTGCATGTTCACCGTGGACTGCGAAAGCGGCGTGGGCGCCAAGCGCGTGTCGAACTACGAAGTCGCCGAATTCGCCGCCAAGCATGATGACGTGTGCATCCCGTTCGCCTCGATCGACCCGCACAAGGGCAAGTTCGGCGCGCGTGAGGCGCGGGACCTGATCGAGAACCATGGCGTGCGGGGCTTCAAGTTCCACCACATCATGCAGAACATCCACCCGGCGGAAAAGGTTGGCTATCCGATCTACGAGGTGATCAACGAATACAAGCTGCCCGCGATCTTCCACACCGGCCATTCGGGCATGGGCACGGGTATGCGCGGCGGCGGCGGCGTGCACCTGAAGTATGGCCAGCCGATGCTGGTCGACGATGTCGCGGTCGATTTTCCCGACATGAAGATCATCCTCGCGCACCCTTCGTGGCCGTGGGTGGATGAAAGCCTGTCGATGGCGCTGCACAAGGACAACGTCTTCATCGACCTGTCCGGCTGGAGCCCGAAGTACTTCGCGCCGCAGATCATCCAGTACGCCAACACGCAACTGCGCAAGAAGATGCTGTTCGGTTCGGACTTCCCGCTGATCCACCCGAAGAAGTGGATCGACGCGGCGTTGCAGGTCGGCTTCCGCGAGGATGTGCTGCCGGGCATCATGAAGGACAACGCCGCGCGGGTGCTGGGGCTGGCCTGACCGCCATGGTCCGCGATCCGGTCGATATCCGAGGGTGGCAGCGGCTTGATGCCGATACCACCACCTCGGGCCGGATCGAGGAGCGGGACGTGGCCCGTCTGGCCGCGCTGGGCGTGGCCCATGTCGTCAACCTCGCGCTGGAAACCCATCCCGAGGCGCTGGCCGACGAAGGGGCAAAGCTGGCGCAGCACGGCATCGCCTATACCCACATTCCCGTGCCGTTCGACGCGCCGGGCGAAGATCACTTTTCGGCCTTCGTCAGTGCCATCGAACAGGGACCGCGTCCGGTGCACGTGCACTGCATCATGAACTGGCGCGTCTCCGCGTTCTTCTACCGCCTGAACCGTGACCTTCGCGGCATGCCTGAGCCAAAGGCGCGCGCGTTGATGGAGCGGCAGTGGTCGCCCGTCGGCAGCGACCGGCCCGAGGCGCGGGTGTGGGCCGATTTCATCGCACTGGAACCCTGATGGATTTCACCGGAAAACACGTTGCCATCACCGGCGCTTCCACCGGTATCGGCCGCGCCACGGCAGACCGGATCATCGGCGGCGGGGGCAAGGTGACGCTGATCGCGCGCCGCGCCGCGCTGCTGGAACAGGCCGTGGCGGAACTGGGCGAACGCGCCGCATGGGCCGCCGCCGATGTGGCCGACAAGGACCAGCTGCTGGCCGCGCTGGACGCGGCCGTCGCCGCCAATGGCCCGATCGACGGCCTGTTTCTCAACGCGGGCATCGGCGGCGCGTTCTTGGCCATCGAGGACTATCCCGAAGAGACGTTTGAACAGGTGATGGCGGTGAACCTCACTGCCGCCTTCCGCGCCATTGCGCACGTGCTGCCCGCGATGAAGGCGAGGCGGCAAGGGGCGATCCTTGTGACCGGTAGCCTCGCCAGCGAACGCGGCATGCCGATGAACGCGGCCTATGTCGCCTCGAAGCACGCGGTGCTTGGCCTGTCGCGGGCGGTGGCGAACGAAGCGGCCGAATTCGGCGTGCGCAGCAATTGCGTCATCCCCGGCCTGATCGAAACCCCGATGCTGGATGGCCTGCCCCCGGGCGCGGCCGAACAGCTTGCGCGCGCGGTGCCGCAGGGGCGCACGGGCAAGGCGGCCGAACTCGCCGAAGTTGCCGCCTTCCTGCTTTCGGACGCGGCCAGCCACGTCACCGGGCAAGCCTGGGCGGTCGATGGCGGCATGCTGGGAACAATGCGGGTCTGAAGGCCTGCGCGAAACGGAGATACAAGGATGTCGCTCAAATACTATCACGCCGAACCGCTGGCGAACTCGCTCAAATCGATGGTCCCGCTCAAGGAAAAGGGGCTGGCCTACGAGAGCATCTATGTGGACCTGCACAAGTTCGAGCAGCACTCCGCGTGGTTCACCGCGATCAATCCCGAGGGCCAGGTGCCGGTGCTGGACCACGACGGCCAGATCATCACCCACACCACGGTGATCAACGAATACCTTGAAGACGCCTTTCCCGATGCGCAGCCCGCCGATGCCCCGCTGCGCCCGCGCGACCCGGTGGGTGCCGCCCGGATGCGCTACTGGAACAAGTTCGTCGACGAACACGTGATGAACTTCGTGTCGATGCACGGCTGGCACCGCATGGTCGGCGTGATCGCGCGCAACATCGAAAACGGCGATTTCGAAAAGCTGCTGGAAAGCATCCCGCTGCCCGACCAGCGCAAGAAGTGGTCTACCGCGCGCTCGGGCTTTTCCGAGGTCGACCTCGCCAACGCCACGGCGAAGATCGAATACGCGGTCGACAAGGTGGAAAAGCAGTTGGGCGAAACGCGCTGGCTGGCGGGCGACACCTACACGCTGGCCGACATCAACTTCTATTCGCACTGCGGCATGATGGTGGAGCGGATGTTCCCCGAAATGGAAATCGCCAAGCGCGCCCCGCGCCTGATCGAATGGCGTGATCGCGTCACCGCGCGCCCCGCCGTGGCCGAAGCGCTCAAGAGCGAGGACCGCACCGCGCCGGGCCTGCGCACATGGTCGGGCCACGTGCGTTGATGGAGGGGCGTTGATGGCTGGTTTTGTTCTGATCCACGGGTCGTGGCACGGTGGCTGGTGCTTCGATCCCGTTGCGGAAATCCTGCGCGCGCGGGGCCACACGGTCGTGGCCCCGACGCTGCCCGGCATGGGCGGCATGGCAGAGGAAATGGCCGCCGTCACGCTGGATGGCTGGGGTGAATTTGCTGCGCAGCATTGCCGCGACCTGAAGGCGCAACTGAACGGTGCCCCGGTGGTCCTTGCCGGGCACAGCCGGGGCGGGCTGGTGGTCAGCACGGCGGCGGAACGCGATCCCGCCGCGATGGACGCGCTGGTCTATATCTGCGCGATGATGCTGCCCGATGGCCTTTCGCGCGCGCAGTTCAAGGAACTGGAAGGCCCGAACCCGGCCTTCGACGCGATCATCCAGAAGGTCCACGGCGGCGTCGCCACGGTGATCGACACCGCCGGCGCGGCAGAGGTCTTTGCGCAACTGTCCCCGCCCGATCTGGTCGCCGCGGTGCTGCCGCGCCTGCTGGCCGAACCGCACGGCCCGCGTGCGGAAAAAATCCACGTCACGCCCGAACGCTGGGGCAGCCTGCCACGCACCTATGTGGAATGCTTGGGCGACCGCACCATCCCCATCGACAGCCAGCGCCGCATGCAGCAATTTTCGCCCGGCGCGCACATCGTCACGCTGGATGCCGACCACAGCCCCTACCTGTCGCGCCCGGTTGAACTGGCCGATGCGCTGGAAGCGGCGATTCCGCGCTGATCTGAAGGAGGGGAACGATGCGCGAAGTGAGGCTCAGCCCGCAGGGTGATTTCGATAACGCCGCGCGCGAATATGCGCACATCACCGCGCACCCCCTGTCCGCGGCGATGGGCGCGGAGATCACCGGCGTGCATCTGGGCGAAAGCCTGACCGATGCCGCGTTCGATGAAATCCGCGACGCGCTGTGGCGGCACAAGATGGTGTTCCTGCTCGGCCAGAACCTGACGCACGCCGAACACGAAGCCTTCAGCGCGCGTTTCGGCCCCTTCGCGGTCGATGCCTATACGCAAGGGGTGGAGGGCCACCGCAACGTCCACCCCCTTATCAAGGAGGCGGACACCCGCACCAAGGCGCTGTTCGGCAGCGGCTGGCACACCGATTCGCCGTTCCTTGACGAGCCGCCCTCGGTCACCATCCTGCGCGCGATCCAGGTGCCCCCTTATGGCGGCGATACCACTTGGGCGGACACGCAACTGGCATGGCGCATGCTCAGCCCCGCGATGCAGGCCATGCTGCGCCCGCTGAAGGTGCACATGTCGGCCGAAGCGAACGTGGCGACGCAGGAACGCATCAGCGGAAAACCGATGGCCTTTTCCACCGACGACCGACGGACCTCGGCGCTGCAAGGCAATTTCCACCCGCTGGTGCGCACGCACCCGTTCACCGCCCTGCCGTCGCTCTATGTGGACGAAGTCTATGCCGTGGGCATCGAAGGCATGACCGAGGCGGAAAGCCGCCCGATCCTCGATTTCCTCACCCGCCACATCACGCAGGCCGGGTTCACCTGTCGCCTGCGCTGGGAACCGGGGATGATCGCGATGTGGGACAACCGCGCCGCGCTGCATCTTGCGCCCAACGATTACGACGGCTTCCGCCGCGAAATGTACCGCACCACGATGGCGGGCGAGCGGCCGCTATAAAACCAGATCTCCCGGCACGGGGATGACGGTAGATGGGCCGCATCAACGCGAGAACCAAGCCCCGTCCACCACACCCGTCACCCCGGGCTTGACCCGGGGTCCCGCTTTGCGGCGCGGGTGGAGGAAGAAAGCGGGATACCGGGGCAAGCCCGGGATGACGGCAGATTTCGCGAGTCCCGGCGGACATGCGGGAATGGCGGGCGTTCCAGGGGAAGTGGCCTCCGCCACCCCCGGAATCCGCTGCTCAATCCCCGAAGAAATTCAGTTCCAGCAACACGTTGTTCGGATCGGAAACGAACATCTGGCGCAGGCCGATCGCTTCCACCACGTTCAGCTGATACGGCGTGCCCAGCGTTTCCACGCGGGTGAGAACCTCGTCGTATCCGGTGCAGTTCAGCGCCACGTGGTGGATCGCGCCGGTCAGCGTGCCGGGCGTCACTTCGCGGTCGAAGGCGCGGGGGCAATCCACCGCGTTGATGTGCAGGATCGGCTTGTCGCCCGCGTCATACATCCACTGCGCGTTCTGCGGGGTCAGCGGCGGCGGGGCATTGCGGCGTTCAAGGTTCAGCAGCGCGGCATAGAATGCGCATGTTTCATCAAGCTTGTCGGTGATCACGTTCACGTGATCCAGCCAATTGACCTGCATTGTCCTCTCCTGCGCAATTGTGGCCCGGGACGGCAGCGTCACCGCGCTGCCGTCCCGGCGCAACTCAGCTTTTGAACACGACCGTCTTGTTGCCGTTCACCAGCGCGCGGTCTTCCAGATGCAGGCGCACCGCTTCGGCCAGCACGCGGCGTTCGATGTCGCGGCCCTTGCGCACGAAGTCTTCGGGCGAATCGGCGTGCGTCACCGGTTCCACGTCCTGATGGATGATCGGGCCTTCATCGAGGTCGGCGGTCACGTAGTGGCCGGTCGCGCCGATCATCTTCACACCGCGCGCGTGCGCCTGATGATAGGGCTTGGCGCCCTTGAAGCTGGGCAGGAACGAATGGTGGATGTTGATGCAGCGGCCCGAAAGGAACGAGGCGAGATCGTCCGAAAGGATCTGCATGTAGCGCGCCAGCACCACCAGTTCGGCGCCCGTCTCGGTGACGATGCGCTTCACTTCGGCTTCCTGTTGCGGCTTGGTGTCCTTGGTGATCGGCAGGTGGTAATAGGGGATGTCGCCGATCAGCGAGATGTTCAGCGCTTCCTTGGGGTGGTTGCCCAGGATCGCCACAACATCCATCGGCAGTTCGCCGATTCGCGTGCGATAGAGCAGATCGCCCAGGCAGTGGTCGAACTTGCTGACCATCAGGATGACCTTGCGGTTGGTCGCCGTGTCGCGCAGCGTCCATTCCATGCCATAGGCATCCGCCACGGCGGCGAACTTTTCACGGACCGAAACTGCGTCGGTTTCGCTCGCATCCATCACCACGCGCATGAAGAAACGGCCGCTGGCCGCATCGTCGAACTGCTGCGCCTCAAGGATGTTCGCGCCGGATTCAAACAGGTTCCCGGTCACCCGGGCCACGATTCCCGGCTTGTCGTCGCATGAAAGCGTCAGAATTAGCGGTGCACTCATTGAAACTCTCCCGTCAGCGGCGCGTCTCATAGGGCGCGCAGGTTGTTCGAGCCAGACGGCAGTTTTTGCTGCACGTTTTTGGCATTGCGAATCTGATGTGATATTGTATGTGTTGCATACAAATTTCAACCAGCCATTTTTTTGTCGGGAGAGAAGGCATGGCAGCCAAGAACCTTGAAGACGTTCTGAACGGACAATCCAACATCGTCGAAATGCTGCGCAACTCGCAGCTGGGTGCTTATGTGTACCCGGTGGTTGCGCCGGAATTCTCGAACTGGCGTTCGGAACAGTGGGCGTGGCAGCACAGCGCGGTGCTGTTCGACCAGTCGCACCACATGGTGAACCTGTACATTCGCGGCAAGGATGCGGCCAAGCTGCTGTCCGACACCATGATCAACAGCTCGAAGGGCTGGACGGTCAACAAGGCCAAGCAGTACGTGCCCACCACGCCGTACGGCCACGTGATCGGCGATGGCATCATCTTCTGGGAAGAAGAAGAATCGTTCACCTATGTCGGCCGTGCGCCGGCTTCGAACTGGCTGCGTTATCACGCCGCCACGGGTGGCTATGACTGCGAAATCGAACTGGACGACCGTTCGCCGATGCGTCCGATGGGCAAGCCCGTCACGCGCAAGGAATGGCGCTTCCAGATTCAGGGCCCGAACGCATGGGCCGTGATCGAAAAGCTGCATGGCGGTCCGCTGGAACAGCTCAAGTTCTTCAACATGAGCACCATGAACATCGCCGGCAAGACCGTGCGCACGCTGCGCCACGGCATGTCGGGCGCTCCGGGCCTCGAAATCTGGGGGCCTTATGCCGAGCAGGAAGAAATCCGCGCCGCCATTCTGGAAGCGGGCAAGGAATTCGGCCTGATCGCGTGCGGCAGCCGCGCTTATCCGTCGAACACCCTTGAATCGGGCTGGATCCCGTCGCCGCTGCCGGCGATCTACACGGGTGAAAAGCTCAAGGGCTTCCGCGAATGGCTCGGTGCGGACAGCTATGAAGCCAGCGGTTCGATCGGCGGTTCGTTCGTCTCTGACAATATCGAAGATTACTACCTCAATCCGTGGGAACTGGGTTACGGCAATTTCGTCAAGTTCGACCATGATTTCCATGGCCGTGAAGCCCTCGAAGCCCTGAACCCGGCGGAACAACGCAAGAAGGTCACGCTGGCTTGGAACCCGGACGACATGGCCAAGATCATGGCATCGATGTTCAACCCGGATGGCGAAGCGTACAAGTTCTTTG
>JBDLVU010000051.1:0-17243 GCA_039804665.1 Pseudomonadota bacterium
GCTGGAGTTCATAGCGCGCGGCCTTCATCCCGGCGAAACGGGCGGGGATGGCAATTTCGCCCGCCTCGGTCATGTCCAGCCCCGTGGCGACCGACTGGCGAAGCGTCGCTTCCAGCCAGTCGAGCCAGTCGCGGGTCTGGGCAATGGCAACCCCTTCGGCATCGAGCGGACCATGGCCGGGCACGAGGCGGCGATGCGGCACGGCAGCAAGGCGAATCAACGCGCTGCGCCAATCGGCCAGCCGCGCATCGGGCGTAGCCGGTGCGCGATCGTGGAACACCAGATCGCCCGCCAGCAACGTACCGGTCCGTTCATCAAGCAGCGCGAGATCGCCCGCCGAATGCCCCTGAAGCGCCATCAGCCGCAAAGAACGCCCGCCGAACGCCACCGGTCCTTCTGCCGCGTCGCCCTGTGGCAGGACGATGGTGGTGCCCTTCATCCAGTCGGCCAGCAGACGATACATCGCATCGGCAAAGCCGCTGCCGTCGCGTTCTATCTCCTGCCGCGTGGCGGGCAGCGCGTGGACGATCGCGGGCGGGAACGCGGCCGCACCCATGGCATGGTCGGGATGGAGATGGCTGATATAGACCCGCGCCACCGGGGTGCCGGTGACCTGCCGGGCCAGCGCGCCCAGCGCCTCGCCATGGCGCAGCGACACGCCGGGGTCGAACAGGATGCAGCCTTCGGACGTGGCGATGATCGCGCTGTTGGCGATCGCCCCGCCGTTGCCAAAGGCGATGGGTTCGTCCGCGCCGCGCACCATCCAGATGCCATCGGCAACCGGTACGGCGCGGGGCTGATAATTGCCGGCGAAGGTTTCGCCCCGCGCCCGGCCGGTGCCGGCCAGCGCCAGCGAGGCGCCGAGCAGCGTGCGCCGCGTGCAGATCACCGGTTGGCCGCCCGGATCGCGTCCGCATCGATCCGGCCAGCGAATTCCAGGCCGGCGCTGTCGCGCGCGGAAACCTGCATCCCGCCGGCTCCATCCTGGACGACAAGGGTGAAAGCAGGGTCCTCCGCCACCGATCCGAAGACCTGCATCGCGCCCAGCACCGTTCCATCGGCCGCGCGCACGGTCACGCGTTCGATGTTGTAGGCAGGGATATTCTCGACCAGCCCGGTGTCCATCGGGTGCCGGATTGATACGCGCACGCGGACCAGACCTGCCGCTTCGTGCCATGCTGCGCCGCGCACCTCACCCAGATGATCGGCCCAATCGCCCCGCACCCGGCTGAACGGTGGGGCAGAGCACCCCCCGCCGGCCGCATCGACCCATGTGCCGGCAAGGTGCCATGTCCCGTCGCGCGTCAGCACCGCCGCGCGCACCGGGGTACGCTGGTCCAGCTTGATGCGCGTGGCCAGAAAGGGCGCCGCGGCGACGGGCGCATAATCGACCGCGACGGGGATCGGATCGAGATCGGCCAGCAGGACAATGCGCTGCACCTCGGGCAAGGCCCGCGCATCGACGGTGACGGGAAAGACGTGCTGATTCTCGGCGATCTGGGGCACGTGCACGCGGACAACGGGGTCGAACACGATACGATGCCCCGCGAACAGGCGGGCGGCGTGAAAGGCCCACATCGGGGAGCCGAGCGGGTCGGCAGGCACACCGGCCGGGGTCGCCTGCGCCGGCACGGCGAGGCTCAATGCCAGCGCGACGAGGATTGCCGGACGCTTCATGCACGCATTCTCCCAAAGCACTATGTAACCGTAGCCGCGACGCGCGCATATTGGACCAAGGATCAACGCAGCGAGGGCAAGGATGCGTTCGGGGTTTGGCATCGCCGCCGCAGTCTGGCTCGCAACGGCGGCGCTGCCGTCAAGCGCCGCGCAAGGTCAGGGCGTGACACAGGCGGACGACTTTGACGCCACCGGCTTTCGCATCGCGCACTATCGCGGACCCGTGGATCGCGATCCGGCGCCGGCCACGCGGCTGATGCTGCCCGACGCGCTGCGGCTGCGGCCCGGCGCGGATGCGCTGTTCATCGATGTGCTTCCGGCCGAAGGTGGCTGGCGCGATCCGCAGACCGGCAGGTGGCGTCTGGCGGTGGACCACCAGACCATTCCGGGCGCGGTGTGGCATCCCGAAACCGGACGTGGCCCCGAAACCGGACAGGGCAATACCGATCCGGTGCTGTGGGCTGGTCTGGTCCGCGTGGTCACGCAGGCACGATCAAGGCATCCGGCGATGCCGATCGTGCTGTTCTGCCGCACCGATTGCTGGATGGGATGGAACGCCGCGCGGCGGCTGGCGCTGGCCGGCTTTGACGGCGTTCACTGGCTGGCCGAGGGGATAGAGGGCTGGCACGACGCCGGAAGGCCGCTTGTGCGCGCCACCCCGGCTGTGCTCCGCCCCTGAAACCCTCCGCCCGGCGCGGGGTGCCGGGCGGAGGTCCCGCGCGCGCCGAACGGCCAGCGCGACGCGGGGAAGGATCAGTGCAACTGCTTGAGATACGTGATGATCTCTGCGCGCTTGGCCGGGTCCTTCAGCCCGGGGAAACTCATCATGTTGCCCGGAACCAGCGCGCGGGGGTTTTCCAGCCACTTGTCGAGCGTGGCGTCATCCAGCGCCAGGCCAGCGCCCTTCACCGCGTCGGAAAAGGCATAGCTGCCCTGCCCCATCTTGTGGCCATAGACGCCGAACAGGTTCGGTCCGATCTTGGCCGGGGCACCCTTTTCGGACGAGTGGCATACCGCGCAGCGCGCCCAGGTGGGCGGCGGGGTGACCACGGCGACCGGCGCAGGCGCGGCAGCCGGCGCGACTGGCTTTGCCGCTGCGGCCGCGACGGGCTTCGCCACCGGCGATGCGCTCGGGCTGGGGCTCGAGCTTGGGCTGGCCGGAGCGCTGGGTGAAGCGGACGCTTCGGCGGCCGGAGCCGGAGCGGCGTCGGGCGAAGCGGAGGCATCAGGCGCGGCGGCTTCGCTTTCCACGGTCGCAGGTGCAGTCGGCGCCGGTTCCGGACTGGAGCACGCAGCCAGCGAAAGCAGGGCGGCACCGAGCAGGAGATGGCCGCGAACGGTCTGGATAATCACGTTGATCTCTCCCTTAGGATCTTGTCGCACCGCGTCTGGCATGGCTGCCAGGTGCAGGGAAATTGAACTTTGGTCCGCCCTTCCCGCATCACGCCGATGCTTGGACCATCGGCCAATTTTGCCCGCCCCCGCGATGGCGGAAAAGGCTGCAACGACGGGACGGGGGGAGCATGCGCAACGAGCACGAACAACGGCGGGCAATGGTGGCGGAAATGCACCTTCGGCGCTGGCCCGCGATCGCCGCGCCGGCCTGCATCCTGCAATTCGTGCGGTTGGTGGCAGATGATGACCGCGACGGCGAATGCAGGCTGGTGCGCGCAGCGGCCGGATGCGCCGGCGAAGCGCAGGCCGCCACGGCGCGGCATCTTGACGGCACCATCTCTCCGGGCCTGCGCTTTACGTGGGAACGGCACAGCGAGGCCAGCACGCTGACGCTTTTCCTCGAACCGGCAGATGGCGCGCCCGGCCAGCTGGCCATGGCGCTCGATCTCGCCGACCGGCTACCCGGCAAAGTGATCCGCGCCACCCGGTTGGTCCTTGTGACCGACGCGGCACAGGCAGAGCGGGCACTGCCCGGCCTCGGCTTTTCAGCGGATGATCTGGTCTCGTGCGAAATCGCCGCCGATCAGGGTACCGACGAACCGCGCCCGCGCATCTGGTCGGACTTCCGCCTGCGCGACGATGGCTTCGGGGTGGTGCTGGTGGCCAGCAACGGCATGGCGCCCGCCGCCCTCTCGCGCACGTTGCAGCGGCTTCAGGAACTGGGCAACTATCGCAATCTGGCGCTGCTGGGCCTGCCGGTTGCGAGAGAGGGCTGGCGCGAGCTGGACCGCATCGAAACGCGCCTGAACGCCATCAACGCCGATCTGACCCGGCCCGAAATGACCGACGACGACCTGCTTCAACAAGTCTCGGACCTGTGGACCGAACTGATCGCACAGATCTCTGCCTCCAACTATCGCATCAGCGCGACCGAGGCCTATGCCGCCATCGTGGAGGAGCGATTGGCCGACCTGCACATCCAGTCCTGCGGCGGTCACATGTCGCTGGCGGACTTCACCCAGCGCCGCTTCCTGCCCGCAGTGCGCACCTGCACCGCGCACCGGCGCCGTTCGCAATATCTGGCGCAGCGCGCGTCGCAGGTCGTGGCCCTGTTGCGCACGCGGATCGAGACGCGGATCGAGAACCAGAACGGCCGCCTGCTCGCCTCGATGGAAGAGAGCGCATCGCGCCAGTTGCGGCTGCAACAACTGGTCGAGGGGCTTTCGGTGGTGGCGGTCAGCTATTACGCGCTGGGCCTCGCCGGCAAGATGCTCGACGGTATCGTCACGCTCGCGCCGGCGCTGAACAGCCACGTGATGTCCGCGCTGGCCACACCGCTGGTGATCGGGGCAACCTGGGCCGCAATCCGCCGTCAGAAAAGGCGGATCCTCGGCCCCGGGCCCCATTAGCGGTCAGGCGGTCGCTTCGGCAAAGCTCTCGGTATCGATCGTGGGCTGCATCGTCGGGTGATAGCGGTTGCCGATCACCGTGCGCTGGTTGATCAGCGCGTCGATTTCGGCCGCCGTGGCAGCCGGAATCTCCCAGTCCCACCGCGCGAAGTTCTCTTCCAGATGGTCCAGCCGCATCGTGCCCGGGATCGCCACGACATGCTCCCCGCGTGACAGCACCCACGCGAGCGACAGTTGCGCCGCGGTCACGCCTTCGCGCGCGGCGATGGCGGCAAACTGGCTCGCCAAGGCGCGATTGTGGACAAAGGTATCGCCCTGAAAGCGCGGCATGGCCTGGCGAATGTCCTTTTCCGGCAGCGCGGCCATGTCGAGCGACGGATCGGCCAGCAGCCCGCGCCCGACCGGCGAAAAGGCGACGAACGTGATGCCGAGCTCCCGGCACGCTTCGAGCACCGCGATTTCCGGATTGCGCGTCATCGGGGAATATTCGGTCTGCAGCGCGGCAATCGGGTGTTCGGCATGGGCGCGGCGCACCGTTTCGGCCGACATCTCCGACAGGCCGATTGCGCCGATCTTCCCTTCCTTCACCAGCTGGGCCAGCGTGCCCACCGATTCCTCGATCGGCACGGTGAAATCGCGGCGGTGGAGGTAGTACAGGTCGATATGATCGGTCTGGAGCAGCCGCAGCGATTCTTCCAGCGCGGCGCGGATTGTTTCAGGCTTGCAGTCAATCCGGCGCTTTTGCCCGTCAACGATGATGCCGGTCTTGCTGGCAAGGAAGAAGTCCTTGCGCCTGCCCTTCAGCGTCCTGCCGATCAGCGTCTCGTTGTGCCCGGTGCCATAGATGCGCGCGGTATCGAGGTGATCGTAACCCAGTTCCAGCGCGCGTTCGAGCACGCGGGCGCCGTCTTCATCAGACGGCGGCGTACCATATGCCCAGCTGAGCGACATGCAGCCGAAGCCGATCGGCTTGACCTTGCGGCCGGCGATGGTGCGGGGGGTAAGGGGCATCAGGGAGTCTCCTTGTTGCCCCGGGGAATGCCAACCGGGATGACGCGCGGTCAACCCGGTTGGTCATGCATTTTATTGCTCAGGCGATGAACTTATTGCCCGCTGCGCGCGCGGGCCACATCGTCCTGCGTCACCGGCACGATCTTGATTTCCACGCGGCGGTTGGCCGAGCGGCCTTCCTCGGTGGCGTTCGAGGCGACCGGCTGCGTTTCGCCCAGGCCCTGGCTGCGGATGCGCGCGGCGGTGACCCCGCGCGAGCTGAGATAGTCCGCCACGGCGCGCGCGCGGTTTTCCGACAGCGTCTGGTTATACGCGTCGGAACCGGTCGAATCGGTGTGGCCATACACGTCGATCAGCGAGTTCGGATACTGCACCAGCGACTGCGCCACCCGGTCCAGCGTATCGCGGAACGCGGGCTTGATCACCGTGCTGTCGGTATCGAAGGTCACGCCGTTGGGCAGGTTGACGAGGATCGCCTGACCGTTGTCGACCGGGGTCACGTCCACGCCCGAACCGGCGGTCTGTTCCTTCAGCTCCTTGATCTGCTTGTCCATCGTGTAGCCCACCGCCGCGCCGGCGATGCCGCCGATGCCGGCGCCGATGATACGGCCGGTGCCGCCGCCGATCAGGCCGCCCAGCAGCAGGCCCGCGAGCGCGCCGCCGGCGCCGCCGATGGCGGTGCGCGAAACCTTGCGCTGGCCGGTGTTGGGGTCGGTAACGCAAGCCGAAAGGCTGACGAGCGAGACGGCGCAAAGGCCGGAGATGAGCGTGCGACGGATTTTCATTTGGTGTTCCCCTTATGCGGCCCTGCCCTCTCCGGCGCGGGCCGGGATGATTTAGGACACGATTATTGCATTACGCCAGCCCTGCCTGAACGGTTCCCGAACGCCGCACCGCACCCGCCCCCTTCGCGTTCGCGCACAAATCTGCTAGCGGCTGGTCGCGTGACACCGTTCCCCTGGCCTGACGCCTTCGTGATTGTTGGCCTCGTTGTGCTTAACGGCCTGTTTTCCATGTCGGAACTGGCGATCGTCTCGGCGCGCCCGGCCCGTTTGAAGGTGCTGGCGGAGAACGGATCGGGCGGTGCCGAAATGGCACTGATTCTTGCCGCCGACCCCGGAAAATTTCTCTCGACCGTGCAGATCGGGATCACGCTGGTGGGCATCATCGCCGGCGCCTATTCGGGATCGAGCCTTGGCGGGCCGACCGGAGAGCGCCTTGCCGCGTGGGGCGTGCCGGCACGCTATGCCGACGACGCGGGCTTTGCGCTGGTCATCGCCATAACCACCTATCTCAGCCTCGTGGTGGGCGAACTCGTACCCAAGCAGCTGGCCTTGCGCGCGGCCGAAACCATCGCCGTGGTCGCCGCGCGGCCGATGGCGATCATGGCGCGCATGACCGCGCCGTTCGTGTGGACGCTGGATCGCTCCTCCACGCTGCTGCTGCGCGTGCTGGGCCTGAAAAAGGGCGGCGAGCAGGAAGTGACCGCCGAGGAACTGCACATGATCTTCGCCGAAGCCACGCGATCGGGCGTGATCGAGGAAGACGAACGCGCGCTGATGACCAGCGTGATGCGGCTGGCCGAACGCCCGGTGCGCGAGGTGATGACCCCGCGCACGGAACTGCACTGGATCGAACGCCGCGCCAGCGAGGCCGACCTGCGTGCCGCGATTGCCGACAGCCCGCATTCGCTGCTGCTGGTGGCCGATGGCTCGGTCGACAAGATCGTGGGCGTGGTGAAGGTGCGCGATGTGCTGTCCGTGCTGCTGCGCGGGCGCAAGGCGATGCTCGCCCGGCTGATGAAGAAGCCGGCGATCGTGCCCGACCAGCTCGATACGATGGACGCGCTGCGCGTGATCCAGCAGGCGGAGATCGCGCTGGCGCTGGTGCATGATGAATACGGCCATCTGGAAGGCATCGTTACCCCGGCCGATTTGCTGGCCGCCATCGCGGGCAACTTCGTGGCGCACAGCGACGAAGGCGATATGCCGATGGTGACCGAGCGTGAGGACGGATCGTTGCTGATATCCGGCGCGCTGCCCGCCGATG
Organism: Pseudomonadota bacterium; assembly: GCA_039804665.1. Classification (GTDB taxonomy): domain Bacteria; phylum Pseudomonadota; class Alphaproteobacteria; order Sphingomonadales; family Sphingomonadaceae; genus Novosphingobium. The sequence goes on from JBDLVU010000051.1 coordinate 7,542, forward strand.
CGATGGCTGACAAGCTGGGTATCGACCTGCCCGAAGACCGCGACTACGCGACCGCCGCCGGCTTTGCGCTGTCGGTGCTGAAAAGGCTGCCGGTGGAAGGCGAACACTTCACCGATCAGGGCTGGCGCTTTGAAGTCGTCGACATGGACGGCCGCAAGATCGACAAGCTGCTGGTCGCGCGGATCAAGGCGGTAACGCCACCGGCCGAACTGGACGGCTGACGCCAACCGCGGACTGCGCGCAACCATTCCGCAATCACAAGATCTTGCACAACCGGTTCTCTGACGAACGGGGCGTCCCATGCCTGCTCAGGATGAGCGGCGTCGGGGGCATGTTCCATGCCACCGTACAATCTCCAAACAAAAACCCCCGCGCAGGGCGGGGGTTCTGTTCAGGCAATCCGGGCACAAGCTATCAGCCCTGACCGGGCACCCCGGCCTGCGCCTCTGCCCCATCGCCCTGCGGCGCGGCGAGGATCGACTGCACTGCGGCTCCCTTGGCCACGGTCTTGGTTTCGGGGTCGCCCACGGTGCTGCGGATGCCGACGGCAGATGCGCCGGCCTTGCCCAGCGTATCGGTTTCCACCGCGCTGCGCGGAGCGGGGCCACCGAACAGTGCCTCGAACGCCTGCTTAGACGAATCCACGTCCTGCGGGCGGGGCGCGCCGGGATTGGGCGGGGTCAGCGCGAAATCGGGCGGCACCACCAGCGGGGCCTGCCGCGTCACCGCGAATTCATCGGGGCGCGCGCGATTGAACAGCGAACCGCCGGACGCGCAAGCAGACAGCGTGCCTGCGCCAAGAACCAGCAGGCAGAGGGTGGCAGACTTACGCATCAATCGTCTCCGTGGCGGAAGGGTCTTCGCCGTGTGGGTCTTGGTCAGAACCGGGCTTTTCGCGCGAAAGCAGCGACCGGGCAAGCAGTATCAGCACGCCGAACGAGATCGCGGCATCGGCGATGTTGAAGATCAGGAACGGACGCCATTCACCGATGTGCAGGTCGGCATAATCGATCACGAAGCCAAAGGTGAACCGGTCGTAGATGTTGCCCAGCGCACCGCCGAGCACCAGCGAAAGGCCCGCGATCTCGCCCGCCAGCTTTTCGCGCAGCATCCAGAACGCCACGCCCGCCGCGATCAGCCCCGTCACCGCGATCAAGCCCCAGCGCATTTCCGCAGAGGTGGCCGTGAACATCCCCAGCGAAACGCCGAAGTTCTGCGTGTAGCGCAAGTCGAAGATCGGCAGCAGCGTGATCGCGCCGACCCGTTCCAGGTCCAGCGGCCCGGTCACCAGTGCCTTCACCGCGCGGTCTATGGCGAACACGACCAGCGCCAGCGCATAGCCCCACGCTCGCAGCGCCCCGAGCGAACGGGCCATCAGGCGGCCGCCCCGTCAATCGCGGCCACGACATCGTCGCAGCGCGCGCACAGCGTACCGTCCTCGGTCACTTCGGGCAGGTGGCGCCAGCAACGGCCGCACTTGTGGTCAGGGGTTCGCGTCACGATCACGCCATCGCCCTGCCCGCGCACGACTGTCCCGGTGATGAACAACTCGGTCAGGTCGGCCTCTGGCGCGCTGTCGGGCACGGTCACCACGGCCTCAAGGCCCGATCCCAGCACCTTTTCACGGCGCAGCGGCTCGATCGCCTCGTTCACCGTGGTGCGCAGCGCGCGCAGCTCGCTCCAGCGGTCCTCGTCCACCACCGATGTCGGCAGCACCGGCCATTCCAGCAGATGCACGCTCCGGCTATCGGGATAGCGCGATTGCCAGACTTCCTCTGCCGTGAACACCATCACCGGCGCGGCGTAGCGCACCAGCGCATGGAACAGCACGTCCAGCACGCTGCGATAGGCGCGGCGCTTCGGGTCCGAAGGCGCATCGCAATAGAGGCAGTCCTTGCGGATATCGAAGAAGAAGGCGGACAGATCCTCGTTACAGAACTCGGTCAGCGCGCGGACATAGGTGTTGAAGTCGAAGTCGGCCGTCGCCTGTCGCAACGTGGCATCCAGCTTTTCAAGCTGGATCAGCATGTAGCGCTCCAGTTCGGGCATCGCCGCCACGTCGGCCACGCGCTCGTCCTCGCCAAAGCCGTCCAGCGCGCCGAGGAGGTAGCGGAAGGTGTTGCGCAGCTTGCGATACTGATCCGCAACGCCCTGAAGGATTTCCTTGCCGATGCGGTGGTCCTCGGTGAAGTCCACCGACAGGGCCCACAGACGCAGGATGTCCGCGCCATAATCGCGCATCAGGTCCAGCGGGCTGATGGTGTTGCCCAGCGACTTGGACATCTTCATGCCCTTCTGGTCCATGGTGAACCCATGGGTCAGCACAGTCTTGTAGGGCGCGTGGCCGCGCGTGGCGCACGATTCGAGCAGCGAGGACTGGAACCAGCCGCGATGCTGGTCGCTGCCTTCGAGATAGAGATCGGCCGGCGGGCCTTCATACCCGGCGGGACGCAGCAGGTCGGGCCACTTGCCCGATTCCAGCACGAAGGCGTGCGTCGAGCCCGAATCGAACCAGACGTCCAGAATGTCGGCCACGCGCTCGTAATCCTCGGCGCGATAGTCGCTGCCAAGATATTCCTGCGCGCGCGCGTCTTCCCAGGCATCCACGCCCTCGGCACGGATGGCATCGACGATGCGAGCATTTACGGCGGGATCGTTCAGGTACTGGCCGGTCTTGCGATCGACGAACAGCGTGATCGGCACGCCCCACGCGCGCTGGCGGGAAAGCACCCAGTCGGGTCGGCCTTCCACCATCGCACCGATGCGGTTGCGGCCCTTTTCGGGCACGAAGCGCGTTTCCGAAATCGCCTTCATCGCCAGTTCGCGCAAGGTCTCGCCTTCGCCCTGCTCGCCGCGGATCGTCGCTTCGGTGGCACAAAGCGCGGCCTGACGGTCCACCTTCTTGTCCATCGGCACGAACCACTGCGGCGTGCAGCGGAAGATCACCTTGGCCTTGGACCGCCACGAATGGGGATAGCTGTGCTTGTAGTCGGCGCTCGCCGCCAGCAACCCGCCGCTGGCGCGCAGATCCTCGCACACCGGGCCATCGGGCGCATTGAACTTCGGATTGATGACCGATCCCTGGCCGCCCATCCACAGCCAGTCTTCGCGGTACTTGCCATCGCCCTGCACCACGAACACCGGATCGATGCCGTTTGCCTTGCACAGCAGGAAGTCGTCCTCGCCATGGTCGGGCGCCATGTGGACAAAGCCCGTGCCCGATTCGACCGTGACGAAATCGCCTTCCAGCAGCGGGCGCGGCGCCGCGTAGAACCCGCCCAGATGGTGCATCGGATGGCGCGCCCTGGCCCCGGCCAGCGCCGCCCCCTTGATGAAGAAGTGCAGGTCGTGGCTTTCATGCCCGATCCGCTTGACGAACGCGTCCACCAGCGGTTCGGCGATCAGGAAGCGACGGCCGTCCACCTCGATCATGTGGTAATCGATGTGTGCGCCATAGGCGACCGCCTGGTTGACCGGGATCGTCCACGGCGTGGTCGTCCAGATCACCACGTGCGCGCCGACCAGGTCCGGGTCCGCCGCCTCGATGATTTCGAACGCCACGTCGATCTGCGTGGAAACGATGTCCTCGTATTCCACTTCGGCTTCGGCCAGCGCGGTTTTCTCGACCGGCGACCACATCACCGGCTTGGCCCCGCGATAAAGCTGGCCACTCTCGGCGAACTTCAGCAGTTCGCGCACGATGGTCGCCTCTGCGGTGAAATCCATCGTCAGATAGGGGTTGTCCCAGTCCCCGTTGATCCCCAGTCGCTTCAGCTGCTCGCGCTGCACGTCCACCCACTTCTGGGCATAGGCGCGGCATTCGGCGCGAAATTCGCGCGGCGGAACCTCGTCCTTGTTCTTCTTCTTCTTGCGATACTCTTCCTCGACCTTCCACTCGATGGGCAGGCCGTGGCAGTCCCAGCCGGGCACATAGGGCGCGTCCTTGCCCAACAGGCTCTGCGTGCGCACCACCATGTCCTTCAGGATGTGGTTCAGCGCGTGGCCGATGTGCATGTCGCCGTTGGCATACGGCGGGCCATCGTGAAGGATGAACTTTTCGCGGCCGGCGCGCGCTTCGCGCATCAGGCGATACAGGTCCATGTCCTGCCAGCGCGCCAGAATCCCCGGCTCCTTTTGCGGCAGCCCGGCCTTCATGGGGAAATCGGTCTTCGGCAGGAAGACGGTCGGTCGATAGTCGCGCGGTTCGTTCATGACCGGCGGGCCTTAGCGGCCCCCGCGCGCTTTCGCAATTTCTGTTGCCTCAGGAGCCGACCGTATCCGCATCCAGCAAGCGCCGCGCCTCGGCGCAGTCGCGCTCCATCTGCGCGACCAGCGCATCAAGGCTGTCAAACTTCGCCTCAGGCCGCAGGAAATGGCGGAATGCCACTTCGATTTCCTGGCCATACAGATCGCCCGAAAATTGGAAGAAATGCGGCTCCAGCAGTTCCTTGGGCGGATCGAACGTGGGGCGGATGCCGAGATTCGCCGCGCCCGGCACCACGCGCCCGTCGGGCAAGCGGCCCGTAACGGCATAAATGCCATAGCGCGGCCGCAGGTACGCGCCGATGTCGAGGTTCGCAGTGGGAAAATTGATCGTGCGGCCCAGCTTGTCGCCATGCTGCACCACACCGCGAATGGCAAAGGGCCGGGTCAGCAGGCGGGTCGCCGTCTCGCAATCACCCGTGAGCAGTGCATCACGGATGCGGCTGGAAGAGACGACCTCGCCCCCTTCCATCACCGGGCCAACCGCGCGCGCGGCAATGCCGTGCGCGGCGCCCGCATCGCGCAGCACGTGCACGTTGCCGCTGCGTGCCTTGCCAAACGTGAAGTCCTCGCCCGTCACCACGCCCGCCGCGCCAAGGTGGCCGGCCAGTTCATGCGCGATCCAGTCGGTGGCGGTCATCCCCGCCACGCTGGCGTCGAAGTGGATTACCAGCATGGCATCCGCCCCGGCTACATCGAACAGGTCCTGTCGCTGGTCCAGCGTGGTCAGGCGGAACGGCGCCGCGCCCGGATCGAAATGCCGCACCGGGTGCGGGTCGAATGTGGCCACGATGGCCGGGCGGCCTTCTGCCTTGGCCCAGCGCAACGCTTCTCCCACCACGGCCTGATGGCCAAGGTGGAATCCGTCAAAATTGCCCAGCGCCACCACGCCCCCGCGCAAGGCGTCGGGAATCGGCTCGCGGCTGTCGAGGCGGATCACGTCCCCACCCTTTCCAGCGTGACGAAGGCATAGGCAGGCGCGCCATCGGCTGCGGCATGCGCTTCGCGCGCCACTTCGCGCCACTGCGCGCCGGGCGGCGGCATCCGGGTATCGCCGCCGAAAGCGCCACGCACTTCGGTCAGTTCAAAGCGTTCGGCCACGGGTTCGAACAGCGCGATGATTTCGGCTCCGCCGATCACCGCCACTTCGCCGGCGCCGGCAAGCGCCAGCGCCTGCGCGATGGTGTGCGCCACTTCGGCACCTTCGGCCACGAAGCCGGAATCACGCGTCAGCACGATGTGCCGGCGCCCCGGCAGCAGCCCGGGCAGCGATTCGAACGTCTTGCGCCCCATGATCATCGGCTTGCCCAGCGTCAGCGCCTTGAAGCGCTTGAGGTCGGCCGAAATGCGCCAGGGAATCGCGCCGTCCTGCCCGATGGTCCCGTCATCGGCGCGCGCCACGATCAGGAACAGGCCCTCTCGCGTCACAGCACCAGCCGGGTCACATGGCCCATCTTGCGACCCGGCCGCACAGCCGCCTTGCCATACAGATGCAGGTGGTTGGCGGGGTCGGACAGGATCTTGGGCCAATCGTGCGCATCGTCGCCGATCAGGTTGTCCATCACCACGCCTTTGGCGGCCAGCGCGGTCGACCCCAGCGGCAAGCCGCAGATCGCGCGCACGTGGTTCTCGAACTGGCTGGTGAGCGCACCCTCGATCGTCCAGTGGCCCGAATTGTGCACCCGCGGCGCCATTTCGTTGAACACCGGGCCATCGGCCGTGGCAAAGAATTCCAGCGTCAGCACGCCCACGTAGTCGAGCGCATCGGCCACCTTCTTCGCCAATGCGCGCGCTTCATCCACTTGCGCCACGATCACCGGCGCCGCCGGGACGGTCGAACGGTCGAGAATACCGGCCTTGTGCTCGTTCTGCGCCGAATCCCAGAACCGCACGTCGCCATCGGCGGTGCGGACCAGAATCACCGAGAACTCGGCCTCGAACGTCACGAACCCTTCGTAGATCAGCGCCGTAGCCGGAAGATCGAGCGCCTCGGCATCGGCCTGCTCCATGATCCGCCACTGGCCCTTGCCATCATAGCCATCACGCCGCGTCTTCAGGATGCCGGGCGCGCCAATACGCGCCACCGCCGTCAGCAGATCGGCATGCGAATCGACCTGCGCCCAAGGTGCGGGACGGCCGCCCAGTCCTTCGACGAAACCCTTTTCCGAAACGCGGTCCTGCGCCACTTCCAGCGCGCGGGCCGGCGGATGCAGCGGCGCGTGTCGTTCAATCGCGCCCAGCGGTGCGGCCGCCACGTTTTCAAACTCGTACGTCACCACGGCGCATTGCTCGGCAAAGGCCGCCAGCGCCGCTTCGTCGTCATAGGCGCCTTGCGTAAATTGCGCGCAGACATCGGCGGCAATCGAATCCGCCTCGGGCGCGTAGACATGGCAGCGATAGCCGAGATTCGCCGCCGCAAGCGCGATCATCCGGCCAAGCTGGCCGCCGCCAAGAATGCCGATGGTTTCGCCCGGAGGAATCATGCGCGCCGTCATCGCGATCAGGAGGGCCTTTCCGCCACAGAATCGGTCTGCGCGGTGCGGAATGCAACCAGCCTTTGCGCCAGCGCCTCGTCCGCCGTGGCAAGGATAGAGGCGGCAAGGATACCCGCATTGGTCGCGCCCGGAACACCGATGGCCAGCGTGCCCACCGGAATGCCGCCCGGCATCTGCACGATGGACAGCAGCGAATCCATGCCCTTCAGCGCCTTGGATTCCACCGGCACGCCCAGTACTGGCAGGTGCGTCATCGATGCGACCATGCCCGGCAGGTGGGCTGCGCCGCCGGCGCCCGCGATGATGACCTTGAAGCCTTCCTCGTGCGCGCCCTTGGCAAACGCCACCAGCCGGTCCGGCGTGCGGTGCGCCGAAACAATGCGGCATTCATGCGCCACACCCAGCTTTTCCAGCACGACGGAGGCGTTCTTCATCGTCTCCCAGTCGGACTGGCTGCCCATGACGATGGCGACGCGCGCGGTTTCAGACATTCCTGCCCCCTTCAGGCAATCCGTGGCGCTCAGCGCTCGGACAGGTAATAGCGTTCGATCTCGGCAAGGTTGTCGTCGAGGTCATAGATGATCGGCTGGCCGGTCGGGATTTCAAGCCCGGTAATCTCGTCATCCGAAATGCCCGACAGGTGCTTCACCAGCGCGCGCAGCGAATTGCCATGCGCGGCCACCAGAACCGTTTCGCCGGCGCGCAGCGCGGGGGCCAGCTTTTCCTCCCAGCACGGCAGCACGCGCGCGATCGTGTCCTTCAGGCTTTCGGTCGCCGGCACGTCGATCCCGGCATAGCGCGGATCGGCCGAGAGATCGAATTCGCTGCCCTTGTCCAGCGGCGGCGGCGGCACGTCGAAGCTGCGGCGCCAGATCTTCACCTGATCGTCGCCATGCTTGGCCGCCGTCTCGGCCTTGTCCAGCCCGGTCAGCCCGCCATAGTGGCGTTCGTTCAGGCGCCAGTCCTTGTCTTCGGGCACCCACAGGCGGCCCGCAGCTTCCAGCACATAGTGCAGCGTCTTGATCGCGCGGGTCTGAAGCGAGGTGAAGGCGGTGGTGGGCAGCACGCCCTTGTCCTTCAGCAGCGCACCGGCGGCCAGTGCCTCGGCCGTGCCCTTTTCGGTCACGTCCACGTCCCACCATCCGGTGAAGCGGTTTTCGAGGTTCCACTGCGACTGGCCGTGGCGGATAAGGATCAGGCGAGGCATTCGGGTCCGTCCTGTGCTGCGCGACAAAAATGGGAGAAGGCGCCCTAGCGTCACCCCTCGCTTTTGGAAAGGTCGCTTTTGGGCGGATGACCCGTACCCGATTCGCCGGTTTCGCTGCCTGCATGCGTCATCGCCCGCGCCTGCGCCTTGCGCCGGTGGAGGTTCTCGCGCAAACGCGCGGCCAGCCGTTCTTCGCGGGATTGCGGGTTTTTGGCGTCACTCATGGCGCCTGCTCTGCAACGGCTTCGTCAAACTCGCAAGGGCGCGCTTGACAAAGCCCGGCCTCGCCGCCAAAGCGCGCCCCTGCCCGCCGCCGGCTCCGCCCCGGCAGGCATGACATGGAAATGGTGTGCTGCTGTAGCTCAGTGGTAGAGCGCATCCTTGGTAAGGCTGAGGTCGGGAGTTCAATCCTCCCCAGCAGCACCATTTCCCTTCAATCACTTAGCATAGACAGATCGCTAGCGATCACAGTGCTGGGTAGCACCGGGGCAGCACGGGCTACTCTGAGCGCCCCTTCGACCACCGCTCACATCTCTCGACTTGCGTTTGCCAAGATCATCTTAGAAGCAAGATTTTTGGGACGCAGCTTGCGCCGCAGACTACCACGGCGTTCTGCTCGAATCGGTTTCCCAACATCACGGATAAAGCTTCACCCGCTCCAAGCACCAACAGGCTAGGCTCCGGCGGCCAAAGGCCACCCTCTCCAATACCCCTGCCAAGCATACAGGGCAGCCCCAAATCTTCGACAGATGCGCGCAACACTTCAGCACGGGATGCGTTCACCACCCCGTGCAGGGCAAGGCCGTGTGGGTTCCATGCAGTGATGAAAAGGGCGTGGGATGCTTGTGCATCTCCCATCATGGCCTTGAGGCGATCTGAGCGCTGCCCGATGCGCAGCACGAAAGGCATCACATCATCCACCTCAAAGGCGGTGTTGCAATAGGCCGCGACCAGTCCGGGATCGAGACATGACTGGCGGAGGCCGGGCGCCAATCGACAATGGTCCATTGGCGCCTCCATGCCCACGCTCTGCTCTCGGCTTTGCGCCTCGTCGCTCATGCTATGCCATGAAGCGCTTCGAGTAGGATGGCATCGGGCCGCTCCCACGCGAATTCGGGCCTGCCGAAGTGCCCGAAGGCGGCTGACGGCTGAAAGCCCGGCTGGCGCAGCCCGAGGCGGGCGATAATCGCGCCGGGCGTAAGCTGAGCGGTCAACGCTGCCGCCTGTGCGCTGGTGAAGGGTAAGACCTTGCCGCCACCCAGATCGATATGCACAGCAACCGGCTCGGCAATCCCGATCGCATAGGCAAGCCGGACCTCGACCGAAGATGCCAGCCCGGCCTCCACCAGCGTCAGTGCCAATTGTCGGGCGGCGTAGGCTGCGGAACGATCCACCTTGGTCCCATCCTTGCCGGAAAAGGCCCCGCCGCCATGGCGCGCGAAGCCGCCATAGGTATCCGCGATGATTTTGCGGCCGGTGAGGCCTGCGTCAGCAACGGGACCGCCTTCCGTGAAGCTGCCAGCCGGATTGAGGAGCAGACGCGCGCCATCGGCCGCATCGCCCAGTACGGGTCGCACAACCTCCTCGCGCAGAGCCTCGCGCACATCGGTCAGATCAACATCAGGTGCGTGTTGGCTGGACAGGACGATTGTGTGGACGCCCTGTGGCATGCCTTGCGCGTAATGAACCGAGACCTGCGCTTTGGCATCAGGCCCGAGCCAGTCCAGCCGCTGCCGT
>JBDLVU010000052.1:0-16979 GCA_039804665.1 Pseudomonadota bacterium
ACTGTCACGCCCACGGCGGCGCCTTCGATGGACATTCAGGTGTCGTCGAATTTCGAACGCCTGCTGTTCGATTGCGGCGGCCGGGATGGCGGCGCCATTGCCGCGCAGATGCAGCAGTTCGAATCGACCAAGGCGATGCAACTGACCAACGCGCAGCGCGAAAACGCCGCCGCGTTGTTTACCAGTGCGCGCGCCGATGCGGCCGACATGGCCCACGCCATGCGCTGGGCGCACGAAGCCTGCGGTGAAGTGCTCGATCCGCACACCGCGATCGGCCTGCACGCTGCGCGCATTGCCGAGGGCATCCCGGCGGGCGTGCCGGTGGTGACGCTGGCAACCGCGCATCCGGCCAAGTTCGTCGATGCGGTGGAGCGCGCAACGGGCGTGCGCCCGCCGCTGCCCGCGCGGGTGGGCGACCTGTTCGAGCGTGAGGAAGCCTGCACGCGCCTGCCCGGCACGTATGAGGCCGTGGCGGCGTTCGTGACCGAGCGAGCGACTCCCCGCAATGGCTGAGCTCGATCTCCAGCCCAAGCTGATGATCGGCGAAGGCTGGGGCGATTTCGCGCTGCTCGATTCGGGCCACGGCCGCAAGCTGGAGCGCTATGGCGATTACCGCTTCGTGCGCCCTGAACCGCAGGCGATGTGGTCGCCGCGCGGGGAGGACTGGCAGGCGCATGGCGAATTCGTGCCGGGTTCCGACGAGGACGGCGGCGGGCGCTGGGCGTTCGACAAGCCCGTGCCGCGCGATGGCTGGCCGCTCTCTCGCGGCGATGTGCGCTTCACCGCCAGTTGCACGCCGTTTCGCCATCTGGGCTTCTTTCCCGACATGGCCCCGGTGTGGGACTGGATGGGCGAACAGCTGGCGGCAAAGCCCGATGCGGCCACGCTCAACCTGTTCGGCTATACCGGCGTCGGCACGTTGTCGCTTTCTGCGCACGGGCCGGTGACGCATGTCGATGCGTCCAAGAAATCCGTGGCGCAGGCCCGCGCGAATGCCGCGCTTTCTGGCATGGAAGATCGCCCGGTACGCTGGATCGTGGATGACGCTGCGAAGTTCACCGCGCGCGAAGTGCGGCGGGGCAAGCGCTATGACGGGATCATCCTCGATCCGCCCAAGTTCGGGCGCGGGCCTGAAGGCGAGGTATGGCGGCTTGAGGAAAGCCTGCCGGGGCTCATCGCCGATTGCGCGCAATTGCTCGATGCCGACAGTCGCTTCCTGTTCCTGACGGTCTATGCGGTGCGGATGTCGTCGCTGGCGATCGCCGGACTGCTGGCAGAGGCGGTGGCACACCTGCCGGGCACGGTCGAGCATGGCGACCTTGCCATCCGCGAGACGGGCGAAAGCGGCCGCGTGCTGCCGACGGCAATTTTCGCACGCTGGAAAGCGGCCTGATCGTGATGGACTCGAACCCCGCTTGCTGCCAAAGGGCCGGCCGTGTCTGACAGCCTCATCCTTGAAGTCGCGGATATCGAAACCGACGTTCTCACCGGGATCTATTCCGAGGAGACCGGCCGGCCGCAGCCGTTGCGCATCTCCATTCAGGTCGCGCTGGCGCCGCAGGACTTCTACACGCCCGATTGCCCGCTGACCGCGAGCAAGAACTACATGGACCTGAAGTTCGCCGCGACCGAGGGCCTGCCCAAGGACGTGCACTTCAAGCTGATCGAGTCCGTGGCCGATCACATTGCCGAATCCCTGTTTCTGCAGGACGCTCGCGTGGCCCGGGTCACGGTGAAGATCGTCAAGCTGGCGATCAGCGAGAACGGCGAGCAGATCGGCATGACCCTGACGCGGCATCGGCGGGGCTGATGACACGTCCCCTCGCGCTGGTGACCGGGGGGTGGCGCCGCATCGGGGGCGCGATTGCGCGCAAGCTGGCGGCAGAGGGTTGGGATCTGGCGCTGCACGCCCATCACGAAACCTCGTTCGATGCCGAATTCACCGGCCAGTTGCGCTGGCTGGGGGCAGAGGTGCTGGCGATTGCCGGCGATCTCGATGATCCGGCGGTGCCGGCACAGATGTTTGCGCAAGTGCGCGAGCAGGCGGGACGGGCGCCCATCCTGCTGGTCAATTCGGCTTCAGCGTTCAACGACGACACCATCGCCTCGATCACGCCTGAGGCACTGGATCACCACTTCCGCGTCAACCTGTTCGCGCCGCTGCTGTTGATCCGGGCCTTTGCCGAGGCGGTGGAAAGTGAGGCTGGCGTGGCCTGTGTGGTCAACATTCTAGACCAGCGCGTGGTCAATCCCGTGCCGGACCAGTTCAGCTACACGCTCTCGAAGCAGGCGCTGCACGCCTCCGTGCGCACGCTGGCGCGGGCGCTGGCACCGCGCGTGCGGGTGAACGGGGTGGCGCCGGGGCTGACGCTGCCGACGCAGGACTACGACGCAGAGCAGTGGCAGCGTCTGGAGTCGGTGATGCCCTTGCAACGGCTGGCCGGCGCGGACGAGATTGCCGATGCCGTGCACTACCTTGCCACCGCGCGATCGGTGACCGGACAATCTTTGTTCGTGGATGCCGGCGCAAACCTTGAATCCTATCCCCGCGACTTTGTATATCTGGGGAAGTGAAGACTCCTGATCCCTTGATCGATCGCTTTGCCCGGGCGATCACCTACCTCCGGCTTTCGGTAACCGACCGCTGTGACTTGCGCTGCGCCTATTGCATGCCCGAGCGGATGGAGTTCCTGCCGCGCGCAGATGTGCTGACGCTGGAGGAATTGCACCGTGTCGCGCTGGCGTTCATCGATCGTGGGGTGACCAAGCTGCGCCTGACCGGCGGTGAGCCGCTGGTTCGGCGCGACATGATCGAACTGGTGCGCGCACTGGGGCGCAAGCTGGGCGATGGGCTGGAAGAGCTGACGCTCACCACCAATGGCACGCGGCTGGCCGAATTTGCCGAATATCTGGCGGCTGCGGGCGTGCGGCGGATCAACGTCTCGCTCGATACGCTGGACCGCGATTCGTTTGCACGGCTGGCCCGGCGTGATTGCCTGCCACAGGTGCTGGAAGGTATCGCGGCGGCAAGGGCGGCCGGGCTGAAGGTCAAGATCAACACCGTCGCGCTGAAGGGCGTGAACGAGGCGGAGATACCCGACCTTGTCGCCTGGGCGCACGCGCAGGGTCACGAACTCACGCTGATCGAGGTGATGCCGCTGGGCGAGGTGGAGGGCGACCGTTTCGATCATTATCTGCCGCTTGATGCGGTGCGCCGCGATCTTGACGCGCGCTGGACGCTGACACCCAGTGGTGCGCGCAGCGGCGGACCGGCGCGGTATGTCGACATTGCCGAAACCGGCGGCCGACTGGGCTTCATCACGCCGCTGACGGGCAATTTCTGCGAGGGCTGCAATCGCGTGCGGGTGACCGCCACCGGCCAGCTGTTCATGTGCCTTGGCGGTGAAGGCAAAGTGGATTTGCGCGCTGCGCTCCGCTCGGAGGATCCCGACGCGGCGCTGGCCGATGCTTTCGCCCGCGCGATGGGGGAAAAGCCCGAACGCCACGCCTTTGCCATAGATCGCCCCGGGGCCGCGCCGGCGCTGGCGCGGCACATGTCGCAGACGGGCGGCTGATTGTGGCGGCGAAACTGGTGTTTCTTGGCCGGCTGGAAGACCGCGCGGGCATGCCCGAACTGGCGGTCGCGCCGGGGCCGCTCGATCAGGTGCTGGCCACTCTGGATCCCGCGCTTGCGGTCGAACTGCTGGGCGAACGGGTGCGGCTGGCGCTCAACGGACAGCTGCTGGCCGAATCGGGCGCGGTGATTCTGGATGATGGCGACGAACTGGCGTTCCTGCCCCCGGTTAGTGGCGGCTGACATGGCCGACGTGCGCCTTTTGGGCGAGCCGTTTGATCCCGCCGCCGAAATCGCCGCCTTTGCCGCCGCGCACCGCGTGGCGGGCGGCGTGGTCAGCTTTCTGGGTCAGGTGCGTGAAGGCGATGGGGTGGAGGCGCTGGAACTGCGCCACTATGGCCCGATGACGCTGCCCGGAATGGTCCAGCTGGCAGGTGCCGTGGAATCGCGCTGGCCGCTTGATGGCCTGCTGATCCTGCATCGCCACGGCGTGATGGAGCCGGGCGATCCGATCGTTCTGGTTGCAGCCGCAGCGCGCCACCGCCGCGATGCCTTTGGCGCGGCGGACTTTGCGATGGATCACCTGAAAAGCGATTCGTGGTTCTGGAAGCGCGAGCGCACCGGCGGCAGGTGGCGCTGGGTGGAGCCGCGCGCGCAGGACTATGCCGACCGCGCCCGCTGGTAACGCGTTCAGCCCGCGACTTGCGCGCGCAGGCTCGCGATCACGTCGTCCTCGCCCGCGATCTGCGCGCTGATTTGTGCCTGCGTCGCGCGGACGGCGTTGAGGTCCGAATCGGGGCCGGTCACGGCAGTCTCCTGCGCGGCGATCAGCAGGTGATCGAGATCGGCCATCGCCACCATTCCCTGGCTGCGGGCCGAATCGAGCTGGGCCAGCGCCACTTGCGCCACCGACCACGCTTCGCTGCCCGGCGCGGCCCCGCGCGCTGCGTTGGCAAGCCGGGCGGCAGCGGCGCGACGCGATTCGAACGCGCGGTGCGCGGCATCGGCCTGCGCGGCCAGCGCCGACACGCGGTCCACCACGCTGGCCGAGGCGGGAACGGCGGGAAGCGCCACGACGGGGGCCGCATCGGCGGGCTGGGCGGTGCCAAACGCCCGTTCGGCGGGGCGCATGGCCAGCGAGGGAAAGCGTTCGCGTCCACCGCATCCGGCCAGCAACAGGGCCGTGCACGCCACCATGGCAGAGAAGCGGAAAGGGGCGATACGGATCGACGGAAGCACCATGCCCGTGCCATAGCATGTCAGGCGCGCCCTGCCAGTCCCGGTGCAGTGCGCTGCCCGATAATCCGCCTGTCCGGCGTTGACACGCAAGCTTGCTTGGATTATCCGCGCCCCTCTCTCCGGACCTCCGCAATCCTGCGGTGTTCCGGCATTTGCCCGCTGTCTGCGATTCGCTTCCCGCGAATCAAGGTGCTTGGTGGGCCAGGCATTTGAAACGGATAGCAGATACCATGTTCGCAATCGTGCGCACGGGCGGCAAGCAGTACCGGGTTGCCGCCGGAGACAAGATCGCGGTCGAAAAGCTGGCTGGTGAAGCCGGTGAAACGATCACCCTCGGCGACGTCCTGCTCGCCGGCAACGACGGCGAACTGGCCGACGCCTCGAAGATTACGGTTTCGGCCGAAATCATCGCTCAGGCGAAGTCGGAAAAGGTCGTGGTGTTTAAGAAGCGCCGCCGCCACAACTATCGTCGCAAGAACGGCCACCGCCAGCAGATGACTCTGCTGCGCATCGTGTCGGTCGCCTGAGCGCTAGAGTCGGAGTAGTCTGAAATGGCACACAAGAAAGCAGGCGGCTCATCGCGCAACGGTCGTGATTCGGCCGGTCGTCGCCTTGGCGTGAAGAAGTTCGGCGGTCAGGAAGTGATCGGCGGCAACATCATCATCCGCCAGCGCGGTACCCGCGTGTACCCCGGCGCCAACGTCGGCATGGGCAAGGATCACACCCTGTTCGCGCTGGCCGAAGGCCGCGTGCGCTTCCACGCTGGCAAGCTTGGTCGCAAGTACGTGTCGGTCGACGCCATGGCGGAAGCCGCCGAGTAATCGGATGGTCGATATACGGGCCATCCTGACGGGATGGCCCCGCCGATCTTTCGAGATCGGCTGACAGAGGGAGAGGGCCCCGCCCGTCTCCCTCTTTTCGTGTCTCCCTCACCCCGTCGCAACCGGCGCCATTCCGGAACTGTTCGCCGCAAGGGCGGATGTTTCTCGGTCGCGCCGACATATCCCTGTCATCACAGCCGCTTAGGCGCGCGCTGTGGAACGGGGCGGATGAGGAGAACATCGATGTTCATTCGCAGCGAAAGGCTGTTTCTGCGGCCGGGATGGCCGGAAGACTGGGCGGAACTGCTCGCCCTGCTCGATGACGAACAGGTTGTGCGTCACATGGCGCAGGCCGCCTGGCCCTTCCGTCCGGAAGATGCGCGCGCGCTGGCCGGATCGACGCAGGCCGAACGCCACCCGCACTTCTTCATCACGCTGCCCGGGGCGCACGGCTCGCGGCTGATCGGCTGCGTCGGCCTGACCGAGGTGGAGGGTGAGGCCCAGATCGGCTTCTGGATCGCGCGGAGCCAGTGGAATCGCGGCTATGCGACAGAGGCGGTGCGCGCCGTTCTGGCGCTGGCGCGGACGCTGGGGCATCGCCGGATCACCGGGTGCCATTTCATCGACAATCCCGCGTGCGCGCGGGTGCTGTCAAAGGCAGGTTTCCGTCCGACCGGCGAAACCCGGCCACGGCGCAGTCCGGCGCGTGCCGGTTCCGAGCCCGCGCTGATCCACGCCCTCGACCTCGGCCCGGCGGGCAATTGCCCGGCCGGTGACGATGACGAACAGGTGATGCGAGCCGCCTGATCAGGCGGGCGTCAGCGTCGCTTCGGCGCGGGCGATAAGGGCGCGGTCGTCGTGCTTCCACGGGTGGAAGCCGGGCAGGAAATACGCCAGCCACGCGGGGAAGATCCGGCGTATCACGCCGGGCTTCCCCAGCAGGTAGGCGGCTAGGCGCCATTTCCACTTCGCCCCGGTCAGGCCGTCCTGCGCCAGCAGGTCCAGCGTGTCCTCCACGCGGTGGGTGATGAAATTCTTCGTCACCACCACCATCATTAGCGATTTGACCTTCCAGCGCTTCCACCGCGACCAGCCGCGCGTGGCGTGCAGCCAGGTGTCATAGGCGACGCCCTTGTGTTCGATCTCCTCGATCGCGTGCCAGCGCCACATCGCGGCGGCTTCTGGTTCCGCGCCCCGGAAATGCGCCGGGTTGGCGAGGAATTCGTGCGCCATCATCGCTGTATAGTGTTCGAGCGCCATCGTCGCGGCCAGGTTCAGGATGACCGGGCGGTCCTTGGTCAGCGCCAGCATCTCTTCGACGCGGCGGTCGATCCGGGCGATGTCATAGCCTGCTTCTTCTGCCGCGCGATTGAAGGCGATGTGTTCGCGCGTGTGGTTGATTTCCTGCTTCACGAAGGCGCGGATCTCGGCCTCCAGCTTGGGTGGGGCGCCGTCGCGGTGGGCCTTGACCGCTTCGATAAAGAACGCTTCGCCACGCGGAAACGTGGCGGAAAGCGCGTTGTGCCATGCCGTTGCCACGGGATCGCCATTCAGCCACCAGCGCGAAGCCTTTTCGTGCCGGCCGAAGCGCGTGTCGCGCACGGTGATGGCAAGGTCTGCCGGAGTCGGGTTGCCCTTGGCTGGCGCCGGGCCTACGGCTGCGATATCGGTATGGGCGTTCATGAAGCGCAATCTAGGTTAACTGACACGAATGTCAATAAGGAAGCGCCTGACGCCCGAGGAAAGCCGCACGGCCGCGCTGGCCGCCGCGCGCGCGCTGCTGATCGAGGCGGGGCCGCAGGCGGTGACGCTGAAGGCCGTCGCCGGGCGCATCGGCCGCACCCACGCAAACCTGCTGCACCATTTCGGCTCCGCGTCCGGTCTGCAAAAGGAACTGGCGCGGCATCTGGCTGAAACGATCTGCGCCACCATTCGCGAGGCGGTGATCGCCAGCCGTTCGGGGATCGGATCCCCGCGCAATGTGGTGGACCTGACGTTCGATGCCTTCGACAAGGAGGGCGCGGGCGCGCTCGCTTCGTGGATGCTGCTTTCCGGCAACGAGGACGCGCTCGATCCCATCGTCGACACGATCCATGATCTTGTGGTCGATCTCGACGAATACAGTTCCGACACGCAGCGCGCCACCACGCTGTCGCTGACGCTGATGGCGCTGGGCGATTCGCTGCTGGGTGGGCCGCTGAGCCTTGCGCTGGACCTGCCGCGCACCACGGCGCGCGATAGGGCAGAGGCCATGCTGGTCGAAGGCCTGCAAAAGGCTGCGGTTACGGCGCAGGAGCCTCGCTGAGGTCCATCCAGCCGGGCGCCAGTTCCGCGGGAATGTCCTCCACCTTGAGGTGGTCGACCGCGAACCCGAGGTCAGGATAGGCGGCGCGCTGCCGCTCTGGCACCGATCGGTCGATCGGTACGACAACCAACCTGCGATTGACCTTCTGCCGCCAGTTCATGCGGGCGGTGTTTTCCTGCCCGACATAGCATCCCTTGGTAAAGCTGACGCCGTGGAGGTCCACCGCGTTGGCTTCCAGCCACAGCGTCTTGTCGCTGCCCAGTTCTGCCAGTCCTTCGGTTACGCCCAGCTTCAGCCGATGGGTGCGCCATGCGGTATCGA
The DNA here is from genome assembly GCA_039804665.1 of Pseudomonadota bacterium. GTDB lineage: Bacteria > Pseudomonadota > Alphaproteobacteria > Sphingomonadales > Sphingomonadaceae > Novosphingobium. The sequence continues at coordinate 8,261 of JBDLVU010000052.1, forward strand.
CGGCTTCGTCGTCGTCACGCACCGGCGCGATCCAGCGCTGGCCAAGGCCGCGCAGGCGCGGGTCGTCCGCCCCGCCGTCGCCCGGGTGGCCTTCCCAATAGACGCCAAGTCCTTCGGCGGCCTCGATCCGGATCTTGCGACGCAAGCGATACAGCGAAAGCCGTTTGGCCAGCGCATCGGCCACCGCAGCCTCGCAATCGATCAGCAGGCCGTCCAGCCCGTCGGGCCAGACAAGGAAATCGAACAGCACCTTGCCCTGCGGGGTCAGCAGTGCGGTCCACGCTGGCAGGGTGCCCTTCACGTCGTTGGTGACCAGGCCTTGCAGGAACGCCGCCACATCTTCGCCCTCGGCGTCTGGAGCAAGGCGGATGAGGGCGCGATCGAACAGGCGGGGTGCGGGCATGCGGCCAAAGGTGGCGCTGTCGCGGGGGGAATCAAGGGGAAACCGCCGGCCGAGCCACATTTCGGTGCCCGCGTCGCTGATCCTGCGCGTTCCCGGCCGTGGCGGCGGCGAAGTGCGCGACGATCCGGCGCGGTACAATCGCGAACAGGCCTTCCCTGCGGCAGCCGCTCCGGGTGGGTGACACCGTCCGCGCGTCCGCTTATGGGCAGGGCATGACCGAACGCGCGACTCTCACCATCCGCCGCCCTGATGACTGGCACGTCCACTTGCGCGATGGCGCCTTGCTGGCGGGCGTGGTGCCGCACACCGCGCGCCAGTTCGCCCGCGCCATCGTGATGCCCAACCTGTCGCCGCCGATGACCGATGCGGCAGGCGTGGCGGCCTATCGCGCGCGTATCCTCGCCGCGCTGCCGCAGGGCAGCGATTTTACCCCGCTGATGACGCTCTACCTCACCGATCACACCGATCCCGACGAAGTCGCGCGCGGGTATGGCGACGGAGTGTTCGTTGCGGCCAAGCTTTATCCCGCGCATGCCACCACCGGCAGCGCGCATGGCGTGACCGACATTGCCAACATCTATCCGGTGCTGGAGCGGATGCAGGCGATCGGCATGCCGCTGCTGATCCATGGCGAGGTGACCAGCGCAGATGTCGATGTGTTCGACCGCGAAGCCGTGTTCATCGAGCGCACCATGCGCCAGCTGGTGCAGGACCTGCCGGGCCTGAAGATCGTGTTCGAGCACATCACCACCGAAGAGGCGGCGCAGTTCGTGCTTTCTGCCGGGCCAAACGTGGCGGCCACCATCACCCCGCAGCACCTGCACATCAACCGCAACGCCATGCTGGTCGGCGGTATCCGCCCGCACGCCTATTGTCTGCCCGTGGCCAAGCGTGAAAAGCACCGGCTGGCGCTGCGCAAGGTGGCGACGTCGGGCAGCGAGAAGTTCTTCCTCGGCACCGATACCGCACCCCACGCGCAGCATCTTAAAGAAGCCGCCTGCGGTTGCGCCGGCATCTTCAACGCGCCCTTCGCGCTGGAAAGCTATGTCACCGTGTTCGACGACGAAGGCGCGCTCGACAGGTTCGAGGCTTTCGCCTCGCTCAACGGCCCGCGCTTTTACGGTCTGCCGGTGAACGAAGGCACGGTGACGCTGGAAAAGGCGCCAGTGGAGGTTCCGGCGGTCATCGACGCCAACGGCACCGCGGTGGTGCCATTCCACGCCGGCGAAACGCTGCGCTGGCGCCTGAAGGTCTAGAGCGTCAGGCCTAGAGCGTCAGGCCTGACGGCGGACCCTGTTCTTCCACATGTCGTGGCTGAACAGGGCGATGGCCAGCCAGATCAGTACGAAGCACGCCAGCTTCACCGGGTTCAGCGGCTCGCGAAACACCAGCACGCCCAGCAGAAAGGCGATGGTCGGCGACAGGAACTGCACGAAGCCCAGCGTCGACAGGTCCAGCCGCCGCGCCGCCAGCGCAAACAGCAGCAGCGGCACGCCGGTCAACACCCCGCTGCCCACCAGCAGCGTGGCGGTGAACGGCCCCGCTGCCATGCTCGATCCGCTCGGCTGGCCAGCGAACCACAGCGCTCCGCCCGCCGCCGGCAGCACCAGCACCGCCGTTTCGATGGTCAGGCCCGGCACCGCGCCCACCGGCGTCGTCTTGCGCACCAGCCCATAAAGCGCGAAGCTCACCGCCAGCGTCAGCGCAATGCCAAGCATGTCGAGTGCGCCCCACAGCAGCAGCGCGATCCCCACCGCCGCGATCGTCACCGCCGCCCAGCGCGTGCGGTTCAGCCGTTCGCCCAGAACCACCGTGCCCAGCACCACGTTGAGCAGCGGATTGATGTAGTATCCCAGGCTGGCCGCCAGCACGTGCCCTTGCTGGATCGCCGCCACATACAGCAGCCAGTTGCCTCCGATCAGCACCGCGCTGGCCACCAGCCGCAACACCGTGCCGCGCGAAGCCACCGCCGCGCGCAGGTCTGGCCATTGCCGCCGGGCGGTGATGATCGCCAGGCACAGCGGCAGCGTGAACAGCACCCGCCACGCCACCAGTTCCACCGGCGGCACGCCATGCAGCGCCCGGAAATAGAGCGGCAGGAAACCCCAGATGACATAGGCGCCGAGCGCGAAGGACAGGCCGCCCGTCAAGGGTCGGCTTTGCGACGGAGTGTGCATCGCTCCCCCTTTGGCAGCGCGGATTGCCACCTCCAAGCACAAAAACAGGCCGTTTCAACCCGCAGGGCGCTCGCTCCGTCGCTTTCCCGGAATCTGACGAATCCGTTGCACCGGGTTCAGCTTCGCCCCGGTAGCTCTGGGCTCAAGACGATTCACCAAAAGGTCGAATTGCCAGGGACCAGGAGACCGACCATGACGATGTTCAGGATGTCCATATTGAGCCTCGCCGCTGCCACCAGCCTTGCGGGCGCGATGCCGGCCAATGCCTTCACGCCCAATGCATTTGCGCAGGGCGAGCCCGCCACAGCGGCGACCACAGTGGTGCACGAAGGCGAATGGAACCACGGCCACGGCCGTTGGCGCCACGATGACGATGACGAAGATGGCCGGGGTTACGGCCGGGGCTATGCCTACAATGATTATCGCCGCGATAATCGCGACGGCTACTATCGCGGCCCGTCGTGGCGCGGGCGCGACGGGCGCTATTACTGCCGCCGCAGCGATGGCACCACCGGCCTGCTGATCGGCGGTGCGGCGGGCGCGCTGGTCGGGCGCGGCATTGCCGGGCCGTACGGCGATCGCACGCTGGGCGCCATCCTTGGCGCGGCGGGCGGTGCGCTGCTTGGCCGCGAGGTCGATCGCGGATCGCGCTGCCGATAAACAATCGGACAACCACCCTTCGGGTCGCACCAAGGGTTGGCGGGGCGCTTCGGCCATGGGCCGCGGCGCCCCTTTTGCTTACGCGCCCTTAACCGTGCCGGGGCCAAGGCTGCACGATGCGCATGCTCGTCCTTGCCCTGCTTCCGCTGCTGGCCGCCTGTGGCGTGCCCGAACGGCAGGCGCGCGTGGACGATGACCCGATGATGGCCGAAGCGCTGGAAGACCAGCTGATGGTCGATCCTGACCTGTCGCAGCAGAACTATCGCAACTATGCGATCGTCCCGCCCGGCCCGGTCGACCGCGCGCTGCCTTCGCGCAACCCTTAGGTGTCGCGCAGGCCCACGCCGATGCTGGCGCGCGGCTGCTCCATCTCGGTCGAGGCGACCGGATAGGCGCAATAATCCGCCGCATAATAGGCGCTGGGGCGATGGTTGCCTGAAAGGCCCACCCCGCCGAACGGCGCCCCGCTCGATGCGCCGTTGGTCGGCCGGTTCCAGTTGACCACGCCCGCGCGGATATTGGCCCAGAACCGGTTGTAGTCCTGCGGGCTGCCCCCCACCAGCGAAGCGGACAGGCCAAAGCGCGTGTTGTTCGCCTCGGCAATCGCCTCGTCGAATTCGCTCACCTTCACCACCTGCAACATCGGACCGAACAGTTCCACGTCGGGCCGCTCGGCCATCGCGGTCACGTCGATGATTGCGGGCGAAAGGAACGGCAGGTCCTCGCGCAGGCGGATCATGTGCTTGATCGGCCGCCCGCCGTTGGACAGCAGATAGACGAAGCTTTCGGTCAGGCCGTCGGCGGTGCGGTTGTCGATCACCGGCCCCATGAACGGGGCGGGTTCGTCGAACGGTGCGCCCACGATGATGCGGTCGGCCAGCCGCTTCACCTCTTCCATCACCGCGTCATACATCGTGTCTTTCACGATCAGGCGCCGCGCCGCCGTGCAGCGCTGGCCCGCGCTGGTAAAGGCCGATTGCACCACCAGCACGGCGGCATCGCTCACCTTGGGCGTGTCCCACACCACCAGCGGGTTGTTGCCGCCCATTTCCAGCGCCACGATCTTGCCGGGGTTGCCCGCCAGTTTGCGGTTGATGGCAATGCCCGCGTGCGCCGATCCGGTGAACAGCACCCCGTCGATGCCGTCGTGCGCCACCAGCGCCTGCCCTTGTTCAGGCCCGCCGATCAACACCTGCACCACTGCTGCCGAAATCCCGGCACGGTGGAAGCACTGCGCCAGCAGCTCGCCCGTGGCCGGCGTCTTTTCACTTGGCTTGAACACCACCACGTTGCCCGCGATCAGCGCGGGCACGATGTGGCCGTTGGGCAGGTGCGCCGGGAAGTTATACGGCCCCAGCACCGCCATCACGCCATGCGGCTTGTGCCGCAGCGCGGATGTGCCCTGCATCGCGCCGTCCAGCTTGCGCTGGCTGGTGCGCTCGGCATAGGCGCGGATGGAAATCTCAACCTTGTTGATCACGCTTTCCACTTCGGTGCGCGATTCCCACATCGGCTTGCCGGTTTCGCGCGCGATCAGTTCGGCCAGCTTGTCGGCTTCCTTGCGCACTTCGTTGGCAAAGCGGCGGACCAGTTCGATGCGCGTGGACAGCGGCTGCGCGGCCCAGGCCGGCCAGGCCCGGCGCGCACGGCTCACGATGTCGTCCACATCGCCGATGGCTCCCCGCCACAGTTCCTCGCCGGTTGCGGGTTCGAATGAGACGATTTCGCCGGCTGCCACGATTGCTGGTCCAATTCCTCTTGGGGGGCGGCGTCCAACGCGCGCCCGGCCATTTACATGCGGGTAAACTGGTAACGAAAGAAATCCCTTCAAGCCAGAACCAAACCGGTCCGGTTCCCCGGTTTCCGTCAGCTTTGGCGGTGCCCGGTTGCTGCGGGCGCCGGGCCCAAAGCTTCGCCCATGCGGCGCACGGCGGCGATCTTGGCTTCCAGCCCGCTCCAGTCGTCATCCTGCGCGATCGGCGCCCAGATTGCTTCCACTTCGTCGATCAGCATGGCCTGCGGCGCGGTGTCGTTCCAGTATGGATGATCGCTTGTTACGGCGCGATACGGGGCAAGCGCATCCTTCATCGCCCCTTCCGCCCCGCGTCCGCCGCGATGGGCAAAAAAGAACGCATCCGGACCTGTTCCGGTATCCGCCATCGCCTGTTGGCAGGCGGCGATCATTGCCGCGTCCTCGTCACCCCCGCGCGGTTCCACGCCCAGCCGCCAGCACCAGCGCCGCGCCAGGCTGGCATGAAAAAGGTCGGCAAAGCGATTCAGCGCCTCGATCAGCGGTGCCGATTCTTCCAGCATTCGCAGTGCCACCGCCAGCTGCCCGCAATTCCAGTGCAGCGCCTCGGCCTGCCGGCCAAAGGCGTAAAGGCCCGATTCGTCGAAATAGGCGGCGGTGAAGCCGCCGTCCCACTTCGGCAGCCAGCGCCACGGACCGTAATCGAAGCTTTCGCCCGAAACGTTCATGTTGTCGGTGTTCAGCACGCCGTGGACAAAGCCGGCCACCGTCCAGCTTGCGGCCAGATCGGCCAGCCGCTCCACCACCTGATGCAGCAGCCGTGCCGCAGGGCTGGCGCCTTTCGGCCCCGCAGGCCCGGGATACATGGCAAGGCAATAGGCCACCAGTTGTGCCATCTCGTCGGCACGTTCCAGCGCCAGCAGCCGTTGGAACGTGCCGATGCGGATGTGCCCGTGCGACAGGCGCACCAGCACCGCCGAGCGCGTCGGACTGGGTTCGTCGCCGCGCCACAACGCTTCGCCGGTTTCGATCACCGAGAACGTGCGGCTGGTGTTCACGCCCAGCGCTTCCAGCATTTCGGTGGCCAGGATCTCGCGCACCGCGCCTTTCAGCGTCAGCCGCCCGTCGCCGCGCCGGCTCCATGGCGTCTGGCCCGATCCCTTGGTGCCAAGGTCCATCAGCCGGCCCGCATCATCCAGCATCTGCGCGAACAGAAATCCGCGCCCATCGCCCAGTTCGGGATTGTACACGCGGAACTGGTGCCCGTGATAGCGCAGCGCCAGCGGCTGGGGCAGGTTGTCGGGCAGGGGTTCGAACCGGCCGAAATGGCGCAGCCAGTCTGCGTCGGAAAGGCCGTCCAGCCCTACCGTCGCGGCCGCGCGATCGTTGCGAAAGCGCAGCGTCGTCTGCGGAAAGGCGGCGGCCTGTACCGGGTCGCCCAGCCATTCGGATAATGAGAGGATACGCGGGGCGGGACGATACGAAACGGTCTGCATCCTGCGATCATGGGGGCGGGCGCGGCCATCCGCAACCACAGCGGCCTTGCGAATCGTCGCTTTGTGCCCCACCGACCTGCCATTGCGGCAAACAGGATCTGGTCTGGTCATGGCGGAATACGAAGTGCGCAGCTGGACAAGCCGGGACGGGCTGCGTCTGTGCTATCGTGATTATGCCGGGCCGGATGAAGGCGCTGCAAGCCGTCCGCCGGTGCTGTGCCTTCATGGGCTGACCCGCAACTCCCGCGATTTTGCCGGGCTGGGCGACCGCATCGGCGGCGCATGGCGCGTGATCGTGCCGGAAATGCGCGGTCGCGGCGATAGCGACTATGCCCGCGATCCGATGACCTACAACCCGGTCCAGTATGTTGAGGATGTGGAGGCGCTGCTGGCGGACCTCGGCATCGATCGCTTCGTGGCGGTCGGCACCTCGCTCGGGGGCTTGCTCACCATGATGCTCGCCGCCGCCAATCCGCAGCGCATTGCCGCCGCCGTGCTCAACGATATCGGCCCGGTGGTCGATCCCACCGGGCTGGAACGCATCCGCGAATACGTGGGGCAGGGGCGCAGCTTTGAAACCTGGATGCACGCCGCCCGCGCGCTTCAGGAAAGCCAGCGGGATATCTATCCGGACTACGAGATTTCCGATTGGCTTGCCACGGCCAAGCGCCTGATGGTGCTGGGCAGCGGCGGGCGGATTGCCTTCGACTACGACATGAAGATCGCCGTCCCGTTCGAAGCGGACGAAGGCGCGACGCCCGCGGTGGACCTGTGGCCGCTGTTCGATGCGCTGGCCGGGCGGCCGCTGTTGCTCACGCGCGGTGAAACCTCGGACATTTTGTCCGCTGAAACCGCTGCGCAGATGCGCGCGCGCAACCCCGCGCTCGAACTGGTCACGCTGCCGCGCATCGGCCATGCGCCCACGCTGGATGAACCGGCGAGTGTCGCGGCCATCGAACGCTTGCTGGCAAAGGTCGGCTGATCGCGCCTATGCGCCTGCTGCATCTTCATTCCACCTTCAACGCGGGCGGCAAGGAACGGCGCTGCGTTGCGCTGATGAATGCGTTCGGCCCCACGGTGCACCACACCGTCGTCTCGGCAGAACCGCAATCGCTGGGCGCGCGCGATCTGGTCGATCCTTCCATCCCGGTGCTCTACCCGGTCGGATTCCCGCCGCTGGCGGGGCGGTTCAGCGTGCGCCGGTTGCAGGCGCTGGCCCGCGCGATGAAGGGCTATGATCTCGTCCTCACCTACAACTGGGGCGCGATGGACGGGGCGCTCGCGCACGCGCTGTTCGCGCCATCGATGGGCCTCCCGCCGCTGGTCCACCACGAAGACGGCTTCAACGCCGATGAAGCCGCCCGCCTCAGCACCCGCCGCAACTGGTATCGCCGCCTCGCGCTCACCCGCGCCGCCGCGCTGGTGGTGCCCTCGGCTCGGCTGGAGCAGGTGGCGCTTTCGGCATGGGCGCAGCCGGCGGGCAAGGTCCGCCGCATTCCCAACGGCATTCCCACCGCCGCCTATGATCGCAAGCCGGCGCACAATGCCTTGCCCCGCATCATCAAGCGCGGCGGTGAACGCTGGCTGGGCACGCTCGCCGGCCTGCGTCCGGTGAAGAACCTGCCCCGCCTCGTCCGCGCCTTTTCCGCCATGCCGCCCGAATGGCAGCTCGTCATTCTGGGCGAAGGACCGGAGCGCGAGGCGATTCTGGCGCAGGCGATGGCGCTCAACATCGAACACCGGGTCCACCTGCCCGGCCACGTCCCCGATCCCGCCGCCGCGATCGGGCTGTTCGACCTGTTCGCGCTTTCGTCAGACAGCGAACAGGCGCCGCTTTCGGTGATCGAGGCGATGGCATCGGGCCTTGCCGTCGCCAGCCCGGCCGTGGGCGATGTGCCCGCGATGGTCGCGCCCGAGAACGCGCCGTTCATCGTGCCGGAGGGGGACGAAGCGGCGCTGGCGGACGCATTGCGCACGCTGGGAGGCGACGACGACCTGCGCGCGCGGATCGGTGCTGCGAACAGGGTGCGGGCCCGCGCGGAGTTCGATGAAGCGACGATGGTGGCCCGTTATCAGGCCCTGTATAGCGCGGTTCAGGGCCGGGCTGAAACGGCCTAGGCCCGGTTAGGTCGATCTAGACCCCCCTTAGGTCCGCTTCAGTTTCCGTTCAGCGGGGGAAATCCAGTCCTGCCGGGCTTGTCATTCCGGTTGAAAAGGCGTTCCCATCCGCTAA
>JBDLVU010000053.1:0-16571 GCA_039804665.1 Pseudomonadota bacterium
CTCCATTCCGGGGGTGTCGCGCAGGAGCAGGAAGACGCGGATCTCGTTGCTGGTGAGATCGGCAAGCTTCTACGCTTTCAGGAATGCGATCACTCCCGGATGGTCGCACGGCGGCGTGCCGCCCTCGTCGAACGAACGCAGCTTGCGCCCAATCTGCGGCGCGTAGCCGTCCTTCAGCACCATTGCCGCGAGTTCGAGCTGGTCGTGTGCGATGTGGGACATGAAGACCTCCTTGATCCGCCAACACGATGCCGCCCCTTCCGGTATCGCTGGCTGATTCTTTGGTGCTGTCACGACCTCTGGGAGTGAAACCGAAATTGAGGAAAAGCCGAAGACCTGACGCGGCGCGCATGCGCTCGCGGGATGAGGAAGGGGAATTACCGGCTTGACGTAATCGGCCTTGGCTCGGCCTTACTCCAATTTTGGTGACTGACATTGCCTTCCAGTCTAGTCGCTAGCGGCCAGACTGTGGAACTGGCCGCCGAAGAACAGTAGGGGGTGGCCTTCACGATGGTGAAAGCTTTCAACCTCACCGATGAAGATTACGTGGTCGCCGCCATCGTACTGGTGGTGCTTCGTGCATTCAATGCGGGCCAGGCATTCATCCAGCAGCGGGATGCCGTCGTGCTTGCAGTCATAGGCGCATTCAGCAAACTTGTCGGCGGCGCGGGTTGCAAAACGCATGGCCAGATCTTCCTGGCCCTTGCCCAGGATGTGGATGGCAAAGCCGCCGCTGCCGGTGAAGGCATCGAGCGAGCGCGACGAGCGCGCCAGCGACCACAGCACCAGCGGCGGATCGAGCGAGACCGAGCTGAAGCTGTTGGCGGTGATGCCAACCGGCCTGCCATCAGAATCGCAGGTGGTAATGATGGTCACGCCGGTGGCGAAACGGCCGAGGGCGGAGCGGTATTCACGCGGATCGATCACGGGTGGTGCCCTTTCAGCCCACCGGCAGCTTCATCGCGGCGATGCGATAGCGACGCACCGATTCAAGCGCCAGCACTTCACCCGCGACATAGGGATCGGCAAGCGCGGTCGCGCGGGCGGAAGCCTCGTCTTTGGCAACGAGGATTACGACGCTGCCCACAGGCTTGTCGTCGTCGTCGAGCAGGGGGCCAGCCAGCGCCATGTCATCGCCCAGCCCCTTGCGGTAGGCGACGTGGGTGCCGCGCAGCGCGTCACGCCGCGCGGCATTGCCCAGTTCGCGATATTCCACCAGGAAGTGCGGCACGGGTCAGGCGGCCGCTTCGCTGGGGTTGAGCGTTGCGGGCAGGGGGTGGATGTCCTGCCACTTCTGTTCGGGCGGGAAGAGGAAAGTTTCCGCCGTGATCGCGTTCCAGTCGAACTGGCCCTGATCGGCCTGGGGCAGGTTGCCCGTGGCCATCATGTCCTTCAGCGCCTTGAGCATCATGCGGCGAAAGGCGACGACTGCGGTGTCCGAACGGCCAAGGTGTTCCTTGGTGCGATCGGCAATGGCGCCCATCGTTTCGCTGACCGCATGATCCTGCAGGGCGACGCCAACGATGCCCGACATGTTGGTCGTGCGCATCATGTCGCGGTCCTGATTGTACCAGACGCCGATGCCGTTGGTCTTGAAGAAGTTTTCGTCATGCGGGGTGTTCGCTTCGGCCATGCGGTGCGCACGGTCGATGGTCTGGCCCGGATCATAGAAGAACTGGATGTGCCAGGTGGTGTAATCATCACGCGGGACGAACGCGTTCACCAGACGGCGATTGCGGCGGAATTCCGGCGCGTTCTGGCCATCAGGCGGAATGAAGGTCCAGAACGGCATCGGCACCACGGTGATGCGCGCGTGCTTTTCCTCGCCCGCGTTGCGCACCGCGCAATAGCGCATGCCGTACCGGGTGAATTCTACTTCCAGCTTCGGACGCAGATCCTTTTCATGCGGCCACTTGGCGGGCTGGTCCCATGCGCTGTCGCGGTGGAGAATGCCGGCGTGCGAAGAATCGACCGCCCCTTCGAGGGCCTGCGAGTAGTTGCACTCGTAGATCACCTTGAAGGGTTCGCAGCTGCCTTCAGGCATGTCGAACCAGGGGAAGTGCGGGAAGGCGGGTTCGCTTTCCTTGGGCCCCATGTAGGTCCAGACCATGCCGCCGCCGGTGCGTACGGGATAGGCTTTGACCTTCATCGCTTTGGCGAGGTTTGAATTTTCCGGTTCGGCCGGAGTATCTAGGCACTGCCCGTTCACGTCGAACTTCCAGCCATGGAAAAGACAGCGCAGGCCGCATTCGCCGTTTACACCCAGCGCCAGCGAAGTGCCGCGGTGGGGGCAGTGTTCATCAAGCAGGCCGATCCGCCCCCCGCTGTCCTTGAAGGCCACCAGATCCTCGCCCAGCAGGCGCACGCGCACAGGCTTGCCATCGGAAACCAGTTCGGACTCGAGCAGCGCCGGCATCCAGAATCGCCGCATCAGATTGCCCATCGGCGTGCCGGGACCGACGCGGCAGAGCAGCTCGTTATCCTCGTTAGAGAGCATGTGATGTACCTTGTTTGCTATACGATATCGTATACATATCCTGTCATTCAGGATGAGTCTACCCTTTCGGAGAAAATGCTTTGGACATCGATACCGTGATCCCAGTCGAGGCCGTGTCCGACCTTGTGATCCAGACGCTGATCGACCGGATTCAGCGCTCCACCACCTTCGAGCAGTTCATCTATCGCGAAAATGAGCTGGATGAGCTGTGGCGGCTGCTGGACATTGCCCTTCGCGCCGGCGAGCCGATCGGATCGCGCAAGACGCCCGAGTTGGAGCGGCTGCGCGATGCCGTGCACCGGGCGCACGATCTGGTGGGCATGGATGGAAAGCCAGCAGAAGCGGCGGCGACCCTGCGTGCCGTGCTGGCTTGATGTTGGTCGGAGCGCTTTGAGCGGTGATCTGGGCACAATGACGAAGGGAGGGGCGTGCCGCGCCCCTTTTTTCATTGCCAGTAAACGAAGCCCATCGCGTTTCCGGTGCCTGCCTCGCTGCGATAGCACGGCACGTAATCGAGCACGTGGGGTTTTAGCCCTAGGCTGGCCATGGCGCCGGCCACTGGAATCCAGTTCTTCATTTCCGAGGTGCCGTCCTGGAACACCTCTTCGCCCAAGGCATAAACCGGCTCGAAATCGCGGGTTTGCAGTGCGTTGAGGAAGATGGCGTCAACGCTCTCGTCGATCACGAAATGGGTGAGGCCGCCGCTGGCGATAAGGGCCACGCGCAGGTTTTCGTCCCACGATTCGATGGCATGCAGGATCGACTGGCCAAAGGCGTGGCAGCGGCGCAGGCGCGGCTGGTTCGGTCGGAAGAATGCGTTCAGCGTGACCATCACGGTGGGCGCCGGATTGTCGCGCATGATCCGGCGAAAAATGAAGCCGAACGCGTGCGGCGTTTCGGGCTTGGGCATCCGGTCCATGGCGGCAACGTCGAACCCGTCGTCCAGCGCGCGCTCGATTATTGTTCGGGCCAGCGGCGGGCAGCCGGGATATTCCGCGCCCCCTGCCGGAATGTAGCCGGGCAGGGACACCTCAATGCCCGGCGGCAGGCGCTTCTTGCGTTCGTCGGTGAATTCGTAGTTGGTGATCGTATCACCGTAATGCACAGCAAAGGCGGGGTTCAGGCTGTTATCGAAGATCTCCATCTGATCGTTGCCGACGATCACAGCGACATCGATTCGCGCCTGTTCGAAGATCTCGGCCAGCTTTTCGATGTTCGTCTGGCACAGCGCCTGGCGTTCGTCCCACACCGCCCGACCCACCTGGTCGGCGATGCCTTCGGCCTGCCGGGCCGCGGCAAGTTCGTCGAAGCTCCAGGTCTGTCCTTTCCATGCGTGGCGACTCTGGCGGTCTGCGGGCACGCGCTGGCCCCAGGTTTCGGTTTCGGTGACGAGCATCGGCCCGTGGCTGGTGCCGATGCCCAAAACTACGCGTGCCATAACAGTTCTCCTGGTGCGGGGTAGTGGGCCCCTTGGGGCTCTTGCAGCCCTTGATCATTTAGGTTACCTAAAATGTATAACAATCTGCCGAGCGGGGTCAACGGCGTAGCCGCCCACGCGCTTGGGGACATGAAAGGAAAATCGCATGGCATCAGTCACGCAGGACCCGGTGACGGGCTTTTCTGCCGGTTCAGGAGTCTGGCCGGTCCTGTCTTCGGGGGCGCAGGCGCTGGAAAAGGCGCGCGTTTTGCTGCCCGAAATCGCCGGCGCTGACGAAGCATCGGAAAACGATCGCCACCTTTCGGACGAAATCGTGGCCAAGATGCGCGCGGCCGGGCTGTTCGGCGTGGTCATGCCGCGCAACGTGGGCGGATCACAGCTCGGCTTTGCCGACCTGGTGAGCGTGACGGCTGAAATCGGCACCGCATCGGGGTCGGCGGCGTGGATCTATGGCGTGCTGGCGGGCCACAGCTGGCTGATCAACCTGTTCCCCGAACAGGCGCAAAGCGAGATCATGGGCGATCCCACAACGCTGCTTGGGACGGTGTTCCGGCTGGGTGGCGACGTGGTGCCGGAAGGCGACGGCTATCGCCTGACCGGTGGCAACGGGCGCTTCTGCTCAGGGATCGACTATGCCACCTGGGTTATCATCGGTAACGCGGTGCGCCTGCCCGATGGTGCGATGGAGCCGCGCTTTTTCGTTGTGCCCAAGAGCGACATCGAAGTGGTGGACGATTGGCACACCATGGGCATGCGCGGCACCGGCAGCCGGTCGATCCGCATCGACAGTGCCTTCATCCCCGCCTACCGCAGCTGCAGCCTGGCCGATATGCTCGCCGGCACTACGCCGGGGGCTCGGGTGCACGAAGGCGCGATCTATCGCATGCCGTTTGCCGATCTGGCGCCTTTCTCCATCGTGGGCGCGCCAATCGGCATGGCCAAGGGCCTGATAGCTCGCTTTGCCGCGAACCTTGGCAAGCAGCTGGAAGGGGCCGATCCGCTGGAAGTGGCTGAACAATCAGCGACGCTGGCGCGCATTGCCGAAGCAGCAGCTGAAGTGGACGCCGCGCTGGCGCTGGTGCTACGCGATGCCGCGATGGTGGATGCTGCGCGCGAACCTTCGGACATCTCGCCCCTGCAGCGCGCGCAGATACCGCGCAACTGGGCCTGGGCGGTGCAGAAGTCGCGCTATGCCGCGACGCGCGTGTTCGAAGTGGCGGGCGGCAGCGCCCTATACGACGGCCACCCGCTGCAGCGCGTGTTCCGGGATGTCAACTCGGCGGCCCAGCACTTCGCCTTCACCTGGGACCGCGCGATGACCAGCTATGGTCGCGCAATGACCGGCTTGGCACCGGGGGCTTTCACCATGCCGCGGCGCAAGTAAGCCTTCCGAGCCAAAGGCAAGGAAAAACCCCGACGTTCTTCGGAACGCCGGGGTTTTTTGATGCCCTTACTTGGCCGGGGTCGCGGCGGGCGGGACTGCTCCGGAGGCTGGGGCTCCGCGCAAGGGGGAAGGGGCCATCACGGCCAGACTCTTCCACGGAATGATCACCTGATCGACCATGCCGATGGCCCAGAGGGTGGAGGCCGCACCCACGGTCAGCGATCCTATCATCAGGGAACGGCGCAACCATTGGCATTGTAGCAGGTCTACCCAGCGCGGTGCGGGCGTCCCGGGCACCAGGGCAAACAGCTGGCGATAGTCGGCCAGCCATTCGATCATCAGGTATAGCTGCATGACGAAGACCCCGCCGCCGAAGAACAGCATGTCGAGAAACGAGGCCCAGAAATTGCGGACCGTAATGGTGCCGTGCAGCGCGGCCGGGATGCTCTTGAAGAAGAACGGGATGGCGTCGAGTACATACGTGGTCATCAGCACCGGAAAGGCCAGAACCAGCAGCAGTACCGAAAATCGGTTGAGGATGAGCGAAAGGCCGAGCGAGATTTCGATCATCTTGGCCGCAGTGAACATCCAGCCCGAATCGATCATTGCCCCCAGGATCGGGTGCTTCATCGGTCCTACCATCGGTTCGAACATGTTGGGGAAGGGCAGGATCTTGAACCACCAGTTCAGCCCCGAAAGCAGGCACTGCACGCCCAGCAGCCAGCGCACTGCCACGATGGCCCGGCTTTGTGCGGCCGAACCCGAAACATCTTGCATCATCTCACCCCTTCCAATGGCCGGCATTTGACGGCCGATCCTGCAAAAATGCGAAGTTGAATAATATATGTGTAGACGATTCCTTGCAGCTCGGCTAGCGCGTTGAACGTTCCGGGGCGGGGCCGCCCGGAAGTGACAAATGCCCGCATAGCGTGGTGATCCGGGAGAATTGCGTCATGGCGCGCGTGATCGAGAAGTACGGTCTGCTGTTCGTCCGATATTACATGGGTGGGTTCAACCTGCTGTCAGGGCTGAACTTCTTTTTCCATATCTGGCCCCAGCCCAAGATCGCCGAGTCAATTGGCAACAGCTATGTCCAGATATCGCTGCAACTGGGCCTGTTCCAGTTCGCCAAGGTGCTGGAGATCGTCGGTGGCCTCAGCCTGGTGCTCAACCGCTTCGTGCCGCTGGGGCTGGTGCTGCTGATGCCGGTGACAGTGAACATCTTCCTGCTCAACGCGTTCTGGTCGCCGCTGCCGCACATCGTGGTTTCGGTCACGCGCAATTTCGTGTTCCACGTGATCCTGCTCGCCGCCTACGCCAACTATTACCTGCCGATGCTGCGCTTCCGCGCCGAAGCGCGGCCCGTGTGGCGCGATCCGGCGGAAATCGTTCGCTCTCTTTAAGTCCGGGAAAGGATCGGAAAATGGCTAGCTTCGCCTTTGCCTGGGACGGCCAGGTAGACATGATGAGCGTTAACCCGCTCGAAATGACCAACTTCGAAATGACTGGCGCGGTGTTTGGCATAGCCGCGGTCCTCATCGTCCTGGTGTGGAACATGTCGCGGCATGGCAACGCGCTGGGGCCGGTCCGCCGGGTGGATGTGTTCACCCGCAGTCAGGCCGAGGACGGCCAACTTGACTGAAACGGGCAAACGCCTGACCGGGCCGACTTGACGGGTCTATCCGGAAGGGATTTTGCTTGACGCGTTTCTGGCGATTGCAGAGCCGTGATGTCGTTCTGGTCATGGCGACCACGATGTTCATGGTTCAGTTGGATGGGGCGGTGCTGGGCGTTGCCCTGCCCACCATCGCTGCCGATTTCGGGGTGCGGCCCCTGTCGTTGAGCCTGGCGGTCACCATTTACCTCACCATGCTGGTCGCGCTGCTGCCGATAAGCGGCTGGGCGGCGGATCGTTTTGGTGCGCGGTGCGTGTTCCTGGGTGCGGTCACCGGCTTTGCGCTGGCGTCGCTGCTCTGCGCGCTAAGCCGGTCGTTCTGGCCCTTCATCGTGGCGCGGGCTCTGCAGGGCGGCGCGGCCGCGCTGCTGGCCCCGGTGGGCCGCCTGATCATGCTGCGCCGTACCCCGCCTGACGAGATGGTCGATGCGCTTAGCATCATTGCCATGCCCATGCTGATCGCGCCGACGATCGGTCCATCGGTCGGCGGCTTCATTGTCAGCTATGCCAGCTGGCCGCTGATCTTCCTGCTCAACCTGCCGGTTGCCGCCGGCCTGATTGCATTGACCCTCCGCCATGTGCCGCCCCAGCCGGGGGACCGCGCGCGCCGGCTGGACGCGGGCGGCGCGGTCATGCTGGGGCTGGCGCTAGTGCTGGTGCTGGCCGGGGCAGATCGCCTGTCGGGTCGCTTTGCCAACCCGATGCCGTGGATTCTGGTGCTGGGCGGGGGCGTGCTGGGAGGGCTGACCGTGCGGCACTTGCGCGGTCATCCCTATCCCGTGATCTCGCTCGATAGTCTGGCAATTCCCGGTTACCGTGAAACGATCATCGGATCGGGCGCGGCGATCCGCGTGCCGCAGCGCGCCTTGATGTTCATTGCCCCGCTGATGTTCCAGATCGGCCTTGGCATGGATGCGCTGACGGCCGGCTTGCTGCTGATGATGCTGAGCGCGGGTGACATGGTGATCAAGCCGCTGGTCCGCCCGATGTTCGATCGTGTGGGCTTCCGGGCGAGCATCACCTGGAGCAGCTTGGCCGGGCTGGCTGCGATGGCCCTGATGGTGGTGGACCTGCCGCCACCACTGCGCATGCCCGGCTATGGCCTGATGTTGCTGGTGGCGGGCATGTCGCGGTCGGTGGTGTTCACTGGCATGACTTCGCTGTCGTTTGTGATGTTGCCGCCCGAGCACGTCAATTCCGGCAACACGCTTGCCAGCATCAGTCAGCAGCTGACCAATGCACTGGCGGTTTCGGCCAGCACCCTGGTGGTTACCGGCAGCGCGATGGCGGGTGGGCGACTCGATCCCCGGCAGACCGACTTCAGCATTTCCATGATGGTGTTTGTCTCGATCGGAGCGATCGCCACGCTGGCGCTGCATCCAGCACTTCCGCATGTTCTGGCGCGTCGGCTGTCCCCGCAAAAATGATTGCGCGGGCGCACACCCGTCATTGCAATCCCGAAAGATTGGTATACACTTATGAATACACAATTGACGCAAAGTCACCGGGAGAGATCGCATGAAGGCCATTTCGCGTGCCGTCGTCGGACTTGTTTGCGGAACCTTGCTGGCAGGCCTCGGGGCGCCACCGGCCGCGGCACGTTCCGTAGCGCAGCGCCATCCGGTCGGCCTTAAAGCCGCCAGGCCGCTGACTGAACTGGAAATCGCCGCCATTCGCGAGGAATGCGCGACGACCTCGTTCCGCTACGCTCGCTATCTTGACGGCAAAGACTGGCAGCATTTGCCCGATGTCTTCGCCCCCGATGGCGTGTGGGAAGTGCTGGGCAACCACATGGCTGGGCGCGATGCGATCCGCGATTATTGGAAATCGCGCACCGCGGATTGGGCGCCCACCCATGGCCGGATGCACCAGATCTCAAATCAGGTGATCGACGTGATCGACCGCGATCATGCGGTGGGCACGTCCAGCGTGGTAATCTATTTCTTCGATACCGCGCCCGGGGCCAATGCCTCGCTGCAGCCATCGCTCATCGCCACCAATCACGACGAATACGTGCGTACCGCCGAGGGCTGGCGGCTGAAGCTGCGCCGCATCGAGCGCGTGGCTGATCTGAAGCACTGACCGCGACACTGACAATTCGATCCTGACGGTTCGGGGCCGCCGTGCGGCTGCTGCCCGGGCCGCCATCGGACATTCCGGTTTCCAACATCTCACTTTTGGGGAGTGACCCTTCATGCGCCATAGTACCGATCGTATCCTGTGCACTCACGCGGGCCGCCTGTCCGCATCGCTGCGCGAATTTGAACCGCTTGATCTGGCCGTGGGCCGGGGTGAAGCGCCCGAGGACGAACGCTATGCCGACATGAAGCAGAAAGCGGTCGAGGACGTGGTTCGCCATCAGGTGGAACTGGGCCTTGACGTGATCAGCGATGGCGAACTCGGTCGTCGCCGCGATTTCGCTTATTATTCCAAGCGCATGGGCGGTATCGAGCTGCGCGACCTGCGCGAAGGCGAGGTGGGGGCCACCGTGTTCCGTTCGCGCGAGCGCGACGCGTTCAAGGAATATTACGCTGAAGTTGATTCGAAGCGCGCCGCCGTTGCCCGGCCCAAGCGCATCGTCTGCACCGGCCCCCTGGAAAGCCGTAGCCTCGACACGCTCCACGCTGAAATCGCTGGTTTCAAGGCTGCGCTGACGCAGGCTGCAATGGCAGAGCACGGCGATGTGGAAGCCTTTTTTCCGGTGATCGCGCCCGGCTGGCTGGACCACTTCATCTTCAACGAACATTACAGCAACGACGACGATTTCATCGAGGCGCTGGCCGAAGTGATGCGTCCGGAATACGAAGCCGTGGTGGCCGCCGGGCTGAACGTGCAGATCGACGATCCGGGTATCTGCGACAGCTGGCCAACGATCTATCCCAAGCCGACGATCGACGAATATCGTCGCTATGCCAAGGTTCGGGTTGATGCGCTGAACCATGCGCTGCGCAACATTCCGGCCGACCGCATCCGTTATCACTGCTGCTGGGGCAGCTGGGTGGGGCCGCATTCAGAAGACCTTCCGCTCAAGCATATCGTCGACCTGATGCTGAGCCTCAACATCCAGGCCTACAGCGTGGAAGCGGGCAACGTGCAGCACGAACACGAATGGCGCGTGTGGCAGGACGTAAAGCTGCCCGCCGGAAAGATGCTGATCCCCGGCGTGGTCAGTCACAAGACCGAGGTCGTGGAGCATCCCGAACTCGTAGCCGAGCGTCTGACCCGCTATGCCGAATGCGTAGGGCGTGAAAACGTGCAGGCCGGCACCGATTGCGGCATGGGCCTTGGTCGCGTGCACCACGAAATCGGCTGGGCCAAGATCGCCTCGATGGTTGAGGGTGCCCGGCTCGCTTCGGAACGGCTCTGGGCCAAGTGAAACCGGCGCGCGCACCTTTGGTGACGCTCGTCATGCTGTGCGCGGTCAACGCCTTCAACTACGTTGACCGCAGCATGGTTGCGCTTGCCTTGCCGCAGATGAAGGCGGACCTTGCGCTGTCTGACACGATGACCGGGGTGATCGCCGGATTGCCTTTCGCGCTGTGCTACGCCGCCTGTGCGTTGCCGGCCGCGTGGTTCGCGGATCGGGGTAACCGACGCAACCTGTTGTCGGTGGCGTTTGCCTTCTGGAGCGCGATGACTGCGTTGACGGGGCTGGTGCGCACCGGTTGGGAACTGGCCGCGGCGCGGTTCATGTTGGGCGCAGGCGAGGCGGCGGGGCACCCGACGACTGCCTCGCTGATTGCCGACACCTTTCCCCTGCGCCAGCGCACCGTCGCTTTTTCGGCTCTCTCCGCATCGGCCTATATGGGGCCGCTGGCGGGGTTCCCGGCTGTAGGCTGGCTGATTGCGCACCATGGCTGGCGTGGCGCCTATGCGGCGGTGGGGCTCGCCGGAATTGCCTTTGCCGGGGTGTTCTTCATGGTCGTGCGCGAACCGGGCCGCAATGCGCATGCGCAGGGGCCGGTGCGGGCCGGGTTCGGTGGCGCGGCGGGGCGGCTTCTGGCCATTCCGTCCTATCGGCTGGTGGTTCTGTCCGGTGGCTTCAACGCTATCAACCAGGGCGCGCACCTGACATGGGCGCCCACCTTCCTGACCCGGGTGCATCATCTCGATCCGCTCCAGGCCAGCGCAGTGTTCGGCGTGCTGCGCGGCTTGGCCGGGCTGGCCGGTGCGCTGGTGGTGGCGCTGGGCGTTGCCGCACTGGTACGGCGAGACTTGCGTTGGCAGATACGCGCGGCCCTGGTGGTGGCGGCGCTGCCGTTCCTGTCTGACAGACTGTTTCTTCTGGCGGGTGACGAATGGGCCTGGCGGACGGGCCTGGCTCTTTCCGCGTTCTTTACCGCGATGGCGGTGGCGCTCAGTTACCCGCTTTACGTCAACGTGGCGCCGCCGGATCTGCGCGCCACGGCTTCGGCGGTCTATTTCCTGGTGGTGGGCCTTATGGGGTTGACCTTGGGGCCATTCTGCGTCGGCGCGCTCAGCGACCGGCTGGGTTCGATTGCGTGGGCGATGGTCGCCACTTCGGCAGCGGCGCTGGTATCGTGCGTCCTGCTGGCGCTGGCCGCGCGACACTGGGCGCGTGACGTGCAACTGGCCGAGGCATGATGCTACATCCTGGGCGACAGGAGGATCTTGCCGATGCCGTCGCGGGCGGCCACGCGCTCGTGCGCCTCTGCCGCGCGCGACAGGGGCAGGATTTCGTCCACCAGCGCGGTGAACTGGCCCCGCGCCGCCGCGTCCAAGCTGCCGATCACGTCCTCGCGGGTGAAGCCCAGGCTGCCCATGACCGCGATCTGGTAAAGGTACAGCCGCTTGACATCGAGCGGCACCGTGCCGCCGCCATGACTGCCCGCTGTCACCAGCCGGCCATGGCGGGCAATCGCGTGGAATGCCTTGGAGAACAGGTCTGGATCGGCGATGTTCTCGAACACCACGTCCACCCCGAGGCCTCCGGTGATTTCCAGTACCCGGGCGGTCAGGTCTTCTGCGCGGTAGTCCACGCCGTGGTCGGCGCCAAGGTCCAGGGCGGCGCGCACGCGGTCTGGGGCGCCAGCACCGGCAATCACGGTGGCGCCCATCGCCTTGGCCAATTGCACCCCGGCGCTGCCGAGCCCGCCCGAGGCGCCCATAACCAAAACCCATTCGCCAGCCTGCAATCCGGCGCGGTCGCGCAGCAGGTTCATCGCCTGGGGCGCGTGGCGCGAGACCACCGTGGCTTCGGCAAAGCCCAGGCCTTCGGGGATGTGCACCGTGGCTTGCGCGGGCAGGCGGACATATTCGGCATAGCCGCCGTGATGCTGCATGCCCACGGCATCAAGCGGGCCTACCGGACGGCTGCGCCACGGGATAGCGACCACGCGATCCCCCACGCGCGGGCTGTCCACGCCGTCGCCCACCGCCGCAACCACGCCCGAAGGGTCGACGCCAAGGATGTGCGGCAGCGCGATCGGCGCAGCATAGCGGCCCTCACGCACTACCAAATCCAGCGTGCGGTTGACCGAAACGGCATGAACCTCGATCACCACTTCGCCAGGCCGGGGTTCCGGGCAGGGGAAGCGTTCCGCCTGCAGCACCTCCGGCCCGCCGAAGCCGCGCATGACAATGGCGTTCATGGTGCGGGGCTGGTTCATCACGAAAATCCTTTCAGGGGGAGGGAGGCATGAGCACGGCCGCGCAGTTCCTTGCCGAATTGCCTACTGGATTGTCTAGCAATCTTTCTTCGGCGCAGGTTTCCTGTCAAGTCGCCGGTCATATTGCCGGGCTGACCGGCGCAACGGGAACGGTGCCGCTGTTCGGCATCAACGGCGCACAAGGATCGGGCAAGTCCACGCTGACGCAACTGGTGGCGCACGCATTGCAGCAGTTCCACCAATTGCGCGCGGTGGTGCTTTCGCTCGATGATTTCTATCTGGGCAAGGCGGCGCGGCAGGCGCTGGCGGGGCAGGTTCATCCGCTGTGCGCGACGCGGGGTGTGCCGGGCACGCACGATGTGGCTTTGCTGCGTGCGACGCTGGCGGCACTACGCGGCGCTGATGATGGTGCCGTGACGGCGATCCCCGTGTTCGACAAGCTGGCCGATGACCGCGCACAGGCTTCGGCGTGGGTCACCTTTGCCGGCCGGCCGGATGTGATCCTCTTCGAAGGTTGGTGCGTAGGGCTGCAATCGGCGGTGCTGCCGGCGTGGCAGGGGCCGATCAACGCGCTGGAGGCGGAGTGCGATCCGCAGGGCATTTGGGCAGGCTGGTCGCGCGCGGCGCTGGTGCAGGACTACGATGCCCTGTGGGCCGAAATCGACCTTCTAGTGTCGATCGAGGTGGCATCGCTGGAGGAAGTGGTCCGATCGCGGCTGCGGCAGGAGCAGGGGCTGGCGATAGCATCGGGTCGCACCGGCATGGACCGCGCTGCGGTGGAACGCTTTGTGCAGCATTATGAACGCCATACCCGTGCGCTGTGGGCGGCGATGCCGGCAGGTGCCGACATCCTGCTGCGCCGCGATACCGGATATGGCTTCGAGATTGTGAAGGAAGGATCAAGATGACGCATCCTGAAACCGTTCGGATCGCGCTGAAAACCGGCGCGGAACAGACGGAATTGACCAGTTTTGCCTGGCCCGATCTGGGCGAGGACGAAGGCATGCTGCGGATCGAGGCTTGCGGTGTGGGCGGGGCCGAGCCTGAAGTCTATCGCGCGGCGGACAAGTGGGCGCCGGTGGCCATGGGGCACCAGATTGTCGGCTCGATCGCGGCGATGGGCCCGGTTGCGCAGCGCATGTGGAAGCTGCAGCCGGGTGAACGCGTGGTGATCCAGGAATACCTGCCGTGCCAGCGTTGCGCCTGGTGCCTGAAGGGCGAATACCGTTTCTGTCCCGAAGCGGATTTCTTCGGTGGTGCCGCGCCGCGCCGACTGGGCCTGATCGACCCGCGTCCCGCGCCGCATTTGGTGGGTGGCTTCGCCGAATATGTCCATCTGCCGTGGAACACGGTGTTTCACCGCATACCGCATGACATGCCGGCGGATCTGGCCACCCTGGCCATTCCCATAGGCAACGGTGTGCAGTGGTCCACGCTGGACGTGAATGCCGGGCCGGGCAAGACGGTTCTGATCATCGGGCCGGGCCAGCAGGGGCTAGGCGCGGTGCTGGGGGCCATCGATGCCGGTGCAAGCCGCGTTTTGCTGGCTGGCATGGGCCGCGACCGCGCACGCCTTGACCTGGCAGCCGAATTCGGGGCCGAAGTGATTGACGTAGAGGCCGAGCCGCTGGGCGAGGCGCTGGATCGCCTGCTGGGCAGGGGCGGGCTGGACGTGGTGGTCGATACCACCGGCGATCCGGGCGGCGCGAACATGGACCAGTACTTGCCTCGCGCGAACTATGGCGCGTGGTTGTGGGTTAACTGCATGGAACGCGGCGTTCCGGTACGGGCGATCAAGCAGAAGTATCTGACCGTTCGTTCGGGTCGCGGCCGCAGCTGGCAGGCGGTGGAAACCGCGCTGCGCATCATCAAGTCGCGGCGCTTTCCGCTGGAAAAGATGTGCACCCACACGTTCGCACTGGAAGAGGTGGATCGGGCCATCAAGGCCACCGCCGGCCGCGAGGTGGCGGGCGCGATCCACTGCATCGTAGATCCTTGGCGCTGACCAAACCGTGTCGAAGCGGCGAGCGGCGGTGTCGCTGCCCGCCGCTTCGGTTCAGGCATAAAGCCATTCGCGTAGTGCGGCGGTCACCACTCCGGGCTGTTCCAGCATAGGGAAGTGGGCGGCGCCTTCCACCAGCAGCAGTTGCGCACCACCGATGGCGGCGGCAATGGCTTCGTTGCGGTCGCGCGTGCTGAGCGGATCTTCGCTGCCGGCAAGGACCAGCGTGGGCACCTTGACCGTGGGCAGCACGTCGCGCGGGTCGGGACGGTTTAGCAGGGCATGGACTTCTTCGGCATAATCATCCGCGGTGAAGGTGCAGGCCATGTCTTCCAGCAGACCCATCAGCGCGGCGTCGCCGGTGCGCGAAGGGTGCACGATCTTCGGGTTCCACCACCGCGCTAGTGCAACCATGCCCTGATCGCGCGCCATGTCGATCTGCGGCTGCCGGCGCACAGCCTCACCCTCGGCCACGGGGTGGACGCTGGCATCGACCAGCGCGAGTCGGCTGATCCGTCCGGGGGCGCGGCGCATGATTTCAAGCGCCACGCGCCCACCCATCGAAAAACCGCAAAGTGCAAAGCTGTCTGGCGCATCGCCCAGCACCGCATCGGCCATGGACTCAAGAGAATCGTGCCCGTGCAGCGAAGGGCAGACCACATGCGCGATCCCAGCGAGATCGCGCATCTGATGCTGCCAAACGCGCGCATCGCACAGCGAACCGGGAAGGAGGATAAGGGTCTGCATTGCTTCCGCCACTGGACTGTTCTCCAAAATCGTATAACACAATGATCTAAACCTGATGTATTTGATACGCAAGCGGGACACAGTCCGGTGGTTCCGACCGCCGCGGGAAGGAGCAGTTTCGTGGTAGTCGTCGATTCACACTGTCACGCATCGCCGCAGTGGTTCGAACCAGTCGAGCCGCTGGTCTGCCAGATGGACCTGAACGGCGTGGAGCGAGCGGTGCTGACGCAAGTGCTCGGCCAGTTCGACAACACTTATCAGGAACAGTGCGTGACGCGTTATCCTGGCCGGTTCGCCAGCGTGGGGGCGGTGGATGCGGGCAGGGTCGATGCCGCCGATCAGGTGCGACACTGGGCAGGCCGGGGCATGATCGGCCTGCGCCTGCGTCCCGAAGCGCGTGCCGAGGGAGCCGATCCGCTGGCCGTGTGGCGGGCGGCGGCCGATTGCGGCCTGGTGATCAGTTGCGGTGGTTCGGCGGCGAACATGCTTTCGCCCGACTTCGCGCAGCTGGTCCGCACCTTTCCGCAGATGACCTTTTTGCTGGAACAGCTGGGTGGGTGGACTCGCCCCGATTGCGATCGTTCGCCTGAAACCTGGTCAGGCATTCTGGCTCTCGCGCGTAATGCCAACATCTGCCTGAAGGTTCCTACGCTCGGCCAGGTGGCGCCGCGTGCCATCGGGCAGTTGCTTGCCCCCGATGGCCTCGATGCCCCCCCGGCGATCGATCCGGCGCGGGGTGTCGTGCTGCTGGAAGCGCTGGACCGTTTTGGCGCGGACCGCCTTTTGTGGGGCAGTGATTACCCGGTCGTCTCCTCGCGCGAGGGCTATGCCAATGCACTGAACTGGACGCGCGCCGTGTTCGCGGCCCGTCCCCCTGCCGAAATCGACGCGATCTTTGGCGGCAATGCCCAGCGATTGTTTTTTGCGCCGGCACTGCGCGGGCTTGAAATCTTTTGCCGATGATTATACAAAATAGGTATACGATAAGGATCAAGGAGCCGATCCATGGCTGAGGCCGCCGAAACCATCATCTGCATTTCTGCCAACGGAAACACGTCGTCGTCCAGCCGCATGGGTGCGCGGCGTATGCTCGTTGCCACGGCCAACGGGGTGCTGGATTTCCGTCGTACCGGACCCGACGCGGAGTGGACGTTGCTCCGCGACGACATCCTTGCGGGCAAGCACGTCAGTTCGCTGG
>JBDLVU010000054.1:0-30810 GCA_039804665.1 Pseudomonadota bacterium
CGAAGTGGGCAAGCCGATCGCCGCGATCTGCCACGGCCCCTGGCTGCTGGTAGAGGCCGACGTGATCGACGGTCGCACCGTCACCGGCTGGCCCTCGATCCGCACCGATCTTGAAAACGCCGGGGCCGAGGTGGTCGACGAGCCCGTGGTCGTCGACGAAAACCTGATCACCAGCCGCAAGCCCGAAGACATCCCCGCCTTTGCGCAGGCGCTGATCGAGGCGCTGGAGGAAATGGACGAGGAAGAAGAAGAGGACAAAGACGAGCAAGAGGACGACGAGGTCGAGGAACTCTGACCCGCATAAGCGCCGCGACGGTCACCGCAGGGTGATCGTCGCGGTACTGCATCAGCGCATGTCGCGCGATTCTTCCGGCACCTGCACTTCCAGCCCGTCGAGCGCGGCGGTCAGTTCGATCTGGCAAGACAGGCGGCTGGTGCGCGTGACGCCGGCGGCAAGGTCGAGCATGTCTTCCTCGTCATCGCTGGCGGGCGCCAGCTTGCCGAACCAGTCCTGCGCCACCACCACGTGGCAGGTTGAGCAGGCCATCTGGCCTTCGCACGTTCCCTCCAACGGCAACCCGGCATTCTGCCCCACTTCCAGCAGGCGCTGGCCGGGTTCGCCCTGCGCGTCGATCTTCTCGCCCTTGGCCGTGATGAAGGTGACGCGAACCATTGGTCAGACTCCCTGCGCGTGCGCAGCGGCGTTGATCGCCGCAGCAGCCTTTTCCAGTTCCTCGCCCGTTGTATACCGTCCGAAGCCGATCCGGATGGCGTTTTTTGTTTCCCTGTCCGAAAGTCCGATGGCACGCAAGACATGGCTGGGCCGCCCGGAACCGCTGGCGCATGCAGACCCGGCCGAAAACGCAAGCGTGCGGCATTCCGACAACAGTCGCGCCACATCCAGCCCATCGCGCCGCAGGTTCAGGTTGCCATGCCAGCGCCGCGTGGCGCTGCCGTTCAGCGTCCAGCCCGCAAACAACGCGCGGGCCTGTTTCCACAGGCTTTCCACGTGCTGTCCATCCTTTTCCCGCAGACTTGTACACAGGGCCGCCGCCGCACCGAAACCCGCGCACAGCGCCGGGCTCAGCGTACCAGAACGCAAGCCGCCTTCCTGCCCGCCGCCGTGGATCAGCGGCGCCAGTTCCACCCCATCGCGCACCCACAGCGCGCCGATGCCCTTCGGCCCATAAAGCTTGTGCGCGGACAGCGCGATCAGGTCCACCCCTTCGGGCGCAGCGATCTTGCCCGCGCCCTGCACCGCATCGCACAGGAACAGCGCGCCTGCCGCATGGGCCCTCGCGGCGAGTTCCGCCACAGGCTGCACGGTCCCGATCTCGTTGTTCACCTGCATCACCGCGACCAGATCGGTGCCCGCCGGAATGGCCACGTCTGCATCGACGAGCCCTTCGCCATCCACCGGCAGCACCGTGCAATCGGCATCCACGAAGCGCGCGGTATCAAGCACGGCGGCATGTTCAATGGCCGAAACCCCCAACTTCCGCGCGCCCGATCCGATGATCGCAAGGTTGATCGCCTCCGTCGCGCCAGAGGTGAAGATCACCCGCCCGCCGGGCGGCAGCAGCGCCGCAACCTGTTCACGCGCGACTTCCACCACCGCCGCTGCCGCGCGGCCGGGCCGGTGCGGGCTGTGCGGGTTGGCAAAGCCCATCGCTTCCGGCCCCGCCAGCCACGGCAGCATCGCTTCGCGCGCTTCTGGCGCCAGCGGTGTGGTTGCCTGATAATCGAGGTAGATCACGCCGCCACGCTCCGCCCCAGGTTCGCCCATGCGTCCAGAAACGCGTCGATCTCGGCTTCGGTCGTCTCACGCCCGATGGACACGCGGATGACCTCGCTCGCGCCCTCCACCTCCATCGCCGTCAGCAAAGCCAAGCGAATCGAACCGGATCAGTTGCGCGTTGGCCGATTTGCCCGGCAGCCGGTACGCGCCGATGCTGGCAAGGCGCGGCGCGTCCTTCGCCACCACCACGCCGCCGGCCGCTTCGATCCCGACCTCCAGCCGTGTGCGCAGCCGCTCTGCTTCGCCCAGCCAGCCGCGCCCGGCTTCCAGCGCCGCGACCATCGCCAGCGCGCCGGGCAGGTTCTCCGTGCCGGGGCGATAACCGCGCTCCTGCCCGCCCGTGGGCCGCAGCATCGCCCAATCGCGCACCAGCAGTGCGCCGATGCCGATCGGACCGCCGAACTTGTGCGCGGAAATAGCGATCAGGTCCGCATCGGGCAGGTCCAACTTGCCCGCCCCTTGCGCGCAATCGGCCAGCAACCAGCCGCCCTGCGCGCGGACATCCGCCAAAAGTTCATCCAGCGGCTGGATGACCCCGGTCTCGTTGTTCACCTGCTGCACCGCCACCAGGCCGGCGCCGGCGACGCCCTGCACCTGCCCCCGCGCATCCACGCCCAGCCGCGTGGCATCGCCCGCCAGTCGCAGGACCGCCTCATGCTCCACGGCGGACACCGCCACCAGCGGCTTCACGCAGGCGCGGATCGCCAGCGCCAGCGCTTCGCTCGCGCCGCTGGTGAACACCACTTCGCCGTCCCAGCCCAGCGCCGCCTTCAACCGCGCCCGCGCATCCTCCAGGCCTGCGCGCGCCGCGCGCCCCGCCCTGTGCGGGCTCGAAGGGTTCGCCCAAAGGCCGAAACCGCGCTCCATCGCCGCCCGCGCTTCAGGCAGCAAAGGGGTCGTCGCGGCATGGTCAAGGTAGATCGGCAACGGCAAATCCCGGAAAAGTTGCTTTTGAAGGGTTCGTTTCTATATAGCGCCTGTTCCAATTCCCAAGCCCTTCGCATTTCTTGCCGTATGGGCTTCAGCCACAGGTTCATCAGGAAACACGATGCCAGCCGTCATCTTCCCCGGTCCCGAAGGTCGTCTCGAAGGCCGTTTCCAGCCGGCCTCGCGCCCGCGCGCGCCGGTCGCCATGATCCTGCACCCGCATCCGCAAGCCGGTGGCACGATGAACGACCGCATCACGCAGGCCATGTACAAGACCTTCGTGGCCCGCGGTTTTGCCGTGCTGCGCTTCAATTTCCGCGGCGTCGGCCGCAGCCAGGGCAGCTTTGACAACGGCATCGGTGAACTGTCCGACGCTGCCGCCGCGCTCGACTGGGTGCAGTCGATCCACCCCGAAGCCAGCACCACGTGGATCGCGGGCTATTCGTTCGGCGCGCTGATCGGCATGCAATTGCTGATGCGCCGTCCGGAAATCCGCGGCTTCATCTCGGTGGCGCCGCCGGCCAACATGTATGATTTCAGCTTCCTTGCGCCGTGCCCCGCCTCGGGCATCATCGTGCAGGGCGCGGCCGATACGGTCGTCACGCCAAACGCGGTGCAAAAGCTGGTCGACAAGCTGCGCACGCAAAAGCACATCACCATCCATCATGACGAAGTGCCGCGCGCCAACCATTTCTTTGAAAACGAGATGGACGACATGATGCGCGCGGTCGACAACTACCTCGACATGCGGCTGTCGCCGGATTGCCCGATCAAGTAAGCGTGCGCGCGGCCTTTTGCGGGCCGCGCCCCTTACTGGTCCGCCTTTTGCACCAGCGTGGCGCCGCCGGTGGTCGGCGTGGTCCAGATCACCAGATTCACCACCATCACGCCCGCCAGCACCAGCATCAGCAGCGGGCGCTGCCGTTCGCCCCGACGGAACAGGAACGCCGCGCCGCCGACAAGGGCGATCGCGGCCAGCATCATCAGCGATAGCGCGGCATCAAGCATGGGCTTGCGTTAGTCCGCCCTGCCCATCGGGCGCAAGCCCGGAACCGCGCGCTCCCCCGGCCGGTTGCCATCCTGCAATTGCAGGAGCGAACGATGAGCCTGTTTTCCAAGATCATGGACGCCATTTCCTTTGCCGGCACGCGCCCCACGCAGACCGGCCAGCATCCGGCAGCAGCACCGGCCACGCCGGCTCCGCCACCGCAGACCGCCGCCCCCAGCCCGACCGCACCCAACGCGCCCGCCCCGCCGGTGCCCCCCGCGATCTCGCAGCCGCGCCTTTCCGACGTCGATGTGGAATCCAGCCTCACCGCGCTGGCCCAGGGGCACAACCTCGACTGGCGCCATTCGATCGTGGACCTGATGAAGCTGCTCGGCATCGACCCCGGCCTCGCCAACCGCGAGGATCTCGCGCGCGAACTCGGCTATACCGGCGCCCTCGATGGATCGGCCGAGATGAACCTGTGGCTGCACAAGGCGGTGATGCGCAAGCTTGCCGAAAACGGCGGCAAGGTGCCGGCCGACCTGACCGACTAACACGCTTGCCCACAGCGGCCGGCCCGCGCAAATCGCGGCCGGCCGCCCCGGCCTCAGCGGCCGAAAAGGCCCTTGGTGAACCCGGCAATCTCGTTCAGCGGGTTGCCGTCGCCATCCTTGTCGAGGAAGCCCGCAACCTTCTGCACGGCATCGGGATGCGCGGAAAGCGCGGTGGCAAAGCTGGCGAGCGCGCCTTCGCCGCCGATGTGCTCCATGACTTGTGCCAGCACACCCTTGTCGAGCCCCGAATTGGCCGCCGCCGTCGCCAGCGTATCGGTTGGCGCGTGATGGCCCGCCGCCAGCGCGGCAATCGCGGTTTCCGCCTGTTCCGGATCGATGCCAACCTTGGTCGCAAGGTTCTTCACGTCAACATTGCTGCTGACCTGGCCGAGAATCTGATCGAAAATGCTCATGGGAAGACTCCGCGGTTGATGCACGCACTCTACGCCGCATGGACGCACGCGCCAGCGGCAATCGCGCACCGGATCGGATCGATTGCGACCTCGCTGCCCGCCCAACGACAAGAGGGGCAGGGCCACACGGCCCCGCCCCTCCAGCGTTTTACCCGGGATAGTCGCGTGTCAGAGCGCGATGGTGTCCGGATGGATGCCGTTCAGCGTCAGCGCCTGGAAGTGGCCGTTGCCGTCCTTGAGCATCAGCGTGGTGCCATCATACTGCGTGCCATGGATTTCGAACGAGAAGCCCTGGTCCGGATGGCCCTTCAGGTAGTTGACGATGGCGTTCACGTCGCCCTGATCGTCGATGAAGTACGAACCCGTGCCCGGACGCGAGATATTGAGCGAACCGAAGACGCCGGCGAAGTCGGTGATGCGCACTTCGTCATGATCGGCAAAGCTCAGGTCGTTGATGATGACCCACTGCGCCACTTCGGTAACGCCATGGCCGCCCGTGAAGGCGAAAACCGGCGTGGTCAGGCCGTCTGCTTCGCGGAACACGAACTGGTCGGCGCCGGTGCCACCGTTCAGCGAATCCTGGCCGCCGCCGCCCTTCAGCACGTCGTTGCCGGCGTCGCCATAGAGCCAGTCCTTGGAGCCGGGGCCGCCCCAGATCTCGTCATTGCCGTCGCCGCCATGGATCACGTCGCGTCCGCCGAGACCGTAGATGATGTCGTCGCCGCTGGTGCCCGTGATCAGGTCGCTGCCTTTGGTGCCATAAATCGTTGCCATGCTATCAACTCCTCGCTTGTTACGATCGTCCGGCGGGGGATGGGTCCCGGCCGATCGACAATTCCCTCCGGAACAGAATTCCCCGGTCCGGAAGCGGATCCACGGACGGACCCTAAGTATGTTTTCGGTGCGAACCGAAATCGCATGAGCAAAATCTTCGAAATCAGCGCACTAGGCCCGTCACTGAATCGCGTTTTACCTTCTGTTCACCATAGTTGTTTTGCAGCGCAACAGACGCTGTTTCCCGTTCAAAACGGGGCAGTCTTACCCAGACCGTTCCATTGCGGACGCGATTGGCGCGCAGCACCTATCCTATTAAAACCACAATGGTTTCCTTTGGCGGAAGTATCCCGGCGCGCAGCCGCGCATGACCCTGCCGCTACGCGCGGCGCAGCCTTCATTTCATGATCGGGCATTCGCTGTTGGGGGGTGAAGGCCCGCGGGCGCGCCCCGCCGGATCAGCCGCCGCGCAGCGCGCGAAAACGGCCGGCCCCGGCCTCGCCGTAAAGGCGCGGAATGTCGCGCCCGCCATAGAACGCCTCAAACCGCTCCGCGCCGTCGGGAATTACCACCCATGACAGCGCGCTGCGCGTGAAGATATGCACCGACGGGGGGCACCGCTCCGGTTCGTCCAGCGTCCCCACCCGGACGAACGCCGCTTTCGCCCCGACACCGCCATAGTGGCTCCATACCGCAACCTTGCACGACGGACAGCGCACGATCTCCTGCCCACGCCCGCTTTCCGATGGCACGATCACCGATTCGGGCGTCCCTCCCGTCAGTTCCAGCCGGTCGGTCTCGATCACCGCGTTCACCGCAAAGGCGCTGCCTATCTCGCGCTGGCAGGTCGTGCAATGACAGCAGTGCACCACATAGGGGGCGTCGTGCAGACGAAAGGCGATGTCGCCACAGGCACAACGGCCGCTGGCAAAGGGTTCGTGCGTTTCGCTCATGGCCGCGAAAAAATGCGCCGGCGCGGACCCGGCGTCAATCCGCTTCGCAAAGCGCCTGCAACTGGTCTGCGGCCGCGTTCCAGCCGGGCTCGAACCCCATGTCGCGGTGCTGTTCCATCGCCTCCTGCGTCCAGTGCCGGGCGCGCGCGGTATAGCGCGTACCCGTGCCCTCGGGTGCGATTTCCCAGATGCCGATCATGAACGGCCCGGCCGGCACCAGATCGGCGCTTGCCGCATCGGTCACGGCAAAGCGGCGGCCTTCATCAAAGGCCAGATAGATGCCTTCCTGCGACATCGTCTCGCCATCCGGCCCCAGCATGACCATGGCAGAACGACCGCCGGGGCGGCGATCCTGCTCCACGATCTCGGCCCGCCACGGCGCGGGGCACCACCATTCCTCCATGCGGTTGACCAGCGCGTCCCACACCCTTGCCGGCGGTGCCGCGATCACGCGCGTGATGGAAAGTTCGTGCATCGTCGGTCTCCTCAATCCCGGTCGGGCGCGCCCAGTGGAAAGAACGGGCGATAGGGGCGCGCTTCCTCAACGCATTGCGCCACCGGCGGCAGCGCCAGCAGATGCGCGCGGAACGCCTTCAGGCGCGGAAAGGCATCGCCGATCGGGCGCACCCAGTCGGCATAGAACAGCGACGGTGCCGCCGCGCATTCCACCAGCGTGATCGCCGCCGTGGGCGAGTAGCTCTGCAGCCAGTGCTCCAGCCAGCCATAGCTGCGCTCCAGCCGGGCCAGCGCCGGTTCCACGCGGGTCATGTCGGGCGCATCGTGGTTGCGCAGGTATTCCTGCACCACATCCTGCATCGGCCCCATTACATAGTTGTCGAACACCCGGTCGATCATTCGCACCTGCGCCGACGCATAAGCATCGGCGGGCAGCAGCGGCATCGCCCCCGGATGCACCAGCGCCAGATATTCCACGATGCTGGTCGCCTCGAACACTTCGGTCGCGCCATCGACCAGCAGCGGAAACTTGCCCTGCGGCGTCACCGCCTGCACCCGCGCCCCGTGTTCGGGATGTTCGCCCGAGATACAGCGGAACGTGAACGGCGTGTGGTTCGCGTAAAGCGCGATCAGCACCTTCCAAGTGTAGGACGAGAATGGGTGTCCATAAAGTTCCAGCATCGCCTCAGCCCTTTCGCGCCGCCTCGATCGCGGCAATGTCGATCTTGCGCATGGTCATCATCGCCTGAAACACCCGCGCGCGTACGGCGGGGTCCGGATCGGCCATGCCATTGGTCAGCGCCCGCGGCGTGATCTGCCACGAAATGCCCCACCTGTCCTTGCACCAGCCGCACGCGCTTTCCTGCCCGCCGTTGCCCACGATGGCGTTCCAGTAGCGGTCGGTTTCTTCCTGGCTGCCAGTCGCCACCTGGATCGAGAACGCCTCGCTGTGCCGGAACTGCGGTCCACCGTTCAGGCCCACGCATTTCAGGCCCAGCACCGTGAATTCCACGGTAAGCACCGTGCCGGCCTGACCGCCGGGGAAATCCCCCGGCGCGCGCATCACCGCGCCCACCGCACTGTCGGGAAACGTCTCTGCGTAAAAACGCGCGGCGTCCTCGGCCTCGCCCTCGTACCACAGGCACAGCGTTGCATCCGTCATGACTTGCTCTCCGCGATCAGCGCCGCGTCGATGGCCTTCGCCGCCTGATAAGCGGCGCGTGCCTGCAACCGCGCGGCATAGGCCCTGAACGCATCGCGGGCGGGCATGGATCCGAACGCCAGTCCCCAGTCCACCTGGCTGCCGACATAGACGTCCGCCATCGTGAAGCGCGCGCCGCAGACCCATTCGTTCTCCGCCAAATGGGCTTCAAGCGTGTCCATGGTCCGGTCAAAGCTGCCGAACCCGACCATGCCGGCGCGTCCTTCGGGCACTTCCCAGCCCATGCCCTTTGCCACCACCGCCTGTTCAACCGGTCCAGCCGCGAAGAACATCCAGCGGTGATAGTCCGCGCGCTCGGCATCGGTGGGCGCCAGCGCCGTGCCGTCGGCCAGATAGGCGCAGATCGCCGCGCATTCGGTCACCACCCGGTCGCCCTCGGGCGCGTGGTGGACCAGCACCGGCACCTTGCCCATCGGATTGACGGCCAGCAGTTCCGGCGGCCTGTCCGCCCAGTCCACCAGCACCTGCCGATAGCTCGCCCCCGCCTCGTGCAAGGCCCAGCGCGCGATCTGCCCGCGCGACATGGGATGGGTATAGAACGTATAGGCCGCCATCGCCCTACTCTCCTTTGGGTCCGACCACGCCGAACGCGGCGCCTTGCGGATCGACCGCCACGACGATCCATTCGCCGCCCGGCACTTCCTGCGGGCCGTGCAGCACCGTTCCCCCCGCGGCCTCGATCGCGGCCTTTGCCGCCGTGGCCGAAGGGACGCCGAAATAGGTCAGCCACGAAGGCGGACGCGCCGGATCGACCAGCGGCATCACCGCGCCCAGCCCCTGCCCTTCGAAATCGATGAAGGCATAGTCCCCCAGCGCGCCCATCGGCATCGCATGGTTGAATTCAAAGCCGAAATGCCGGGCATAGAACGCCTTGGCCGCTGCCGGGTCACTGGTCGCCAGTTCGTTCCAGCGCGCGTGCTGCGCCTTGTCGCGGCTGAACGCGTGGCTCTGCGCATCGGGGCTGGCTGGGGGCGGCACCGGCTTCATCAGATAGAACGGCGCCCCTTGCGGGTCGGCAACCATGGCAAAGCTGCCTTCGGGAATGTCCATCCGCGCCATCAACACCTGCGCGCCATCGGCCTGAAGCGCGGCAAGGCCCGCATCGAAATCGTCCACGGCAAGATAGGGCAGCCATGCGGGGCGCGCGCCTTGCGCCTGCATCTGCGCCGTCAGCGCCAGCATCCCGCCCGTGGCCCCGCCATCGCTGCGGCTGATGTGCCGGTAATCCATCGGCGATGCCGGATCGGGGTCGGAAAAGCGCCAGCCGATCACCGCGCCATAGAACGCCGCTGCGCCTTCCGGGTCGGTGGTCATCAGTTCATACCAGACGAAAGGGACTTGCCTGCTCATGTTCTGGCTCCTTCCAAAGCATCCGATCGTGGTTACGATGCCATCTCCTGCGCATCGCGATAAAGCAGCAGCGCAAAGTAGCGCCGCAGGTTCCCCAGCTGCTCGCGCGCAATGTCGACCGCGCTGTCATCCGGCTGGGTCTTGGCGTGGCGCCGGGGCACGGGCCTGCGTCAGTCAGCCGGCCGGAACCGTTCCCATTGCTTCGTCTCGATCGCCGCAATCTGCGCCCACGCCGGCCGCGCTGTCACGCGATCATACCACGCCGCCGTGCGGGGATAGGCCACCGTATCCGGCCCCTTGCCGATGTACGTCATCGTCCGCAGCATCGACGCAACCGAAACGTCCGCCAGCGTGAAGTCCGCCCCCAGCAGCCAGCCATCGCCGGGCACCACGCCTTCGAGATAATCCAGACAGCGCGGCAATTCCGCCTCGCCCTGCAGCGCGATGGCCTCGTCCCCGCCCACTTTCAGGATTTTCGGCCCGACCAGCCGGTTAAACAGGATCTTCAGCCCCGCCGCGCCAAACACCGTGTCGGCAAATTCATCGAACCACATCGCCCGCCCGCGCCCCTGCGCATCATCGGGCAGCAGCTTTGCCCCGCCGCCCCTGGCATCCAGATACAGCGCGATGGCCGACGAATCGGACAGCGTGAAACCATCGTCGTCGATCGCCGGGATCTTGGCGAAAGGACTGCATGCGAGGAACTCCTCGGTCATCTGTCCCGGCCCACCGCGCCCGAATTCGAAGGCGATCCCCTTTTCCGCCGCGACCAGCGCCACCTTGCGCACGAAAGGCGAAATCAATGCGCCATAGAGTTTCATCGCGTGGACCTCCCCTTTTGTCATGCCTGTCCAAACCTTATTGCAGGCCGCCGCGCGCGCGTATAGGCGAACAGGTGATGACCGAGACTCCGAACACGCACGGCACCACGCTGCTCTCCGCCCCCGACATCGAAATCGACGTCCGCGAGACGTTCGGGATCGATATCGACATGAAGGTTCCGGCCTTTTCGCAGGCCGACGAACGCGTGCCCGATTTCGACGCGAACTACGTGTTCGATCCGGACACCACGCTGGCGATCCTTGCAGGCTTTGCCTACAACCGCCGCGTGATGGTGCAGGGCTACCACGGCACCGGCAAATCCACGCACATCGAACAGGTCGCCGCGCGCCTGAAATGGCCGTGCATCCGCATCAACCTCGATGCGCACATCAGCCGTATCGACCTGATCGGCCGCGATGCCATCGTGCTGCGTGATGGCCTTCAGGTCACCGAATTCCGCGAAGGCCTGCTGCCGTGGGCCTTGCAGACCCCGACCGCGCTGGTGTTCGACGAATACGACGCCGGCCGGCCCGACGTGATGTTCGTGATCCAGCGCGTGCTGGAAACCGAAGGCAAGCTTACGCTGCTCGACCAGAACCGCGTGATCCGCCCCAACCCGTGGTTCCGCCTGTTCGCCACCGCCAACACGGTGGGCCTTGGCGATACCAGCGGGCTGTATCACGGTACGCAACAGATCAACCAGGGCCAGATGGACCGCTGGAACCTCGTCGTGGCGCTGAACTACCTGCCCGCCGAGACCGAGATCGACATCGTCACCAAGAAGGTGCCGGGCCTTGATGAAAAGACCGCCGCCGCGATGATCCGCGTCGCCGATCTCACCCGCAAGGGCTTCATCGGCGGCGACATCTCCACGGTGATGAGCCCGCGCACGGTCATCAGCTGGGCGCAGAACACCGCCATCTTCAACGACGTCGGCTTCGCCTTCCGCCTCACGTTCCTGAACAAGTGCGACGAGACGGAGCGCGTTCTGGTGGCTGAATACTACCAGCGGGTGTTCGGCAAGGACCTGCCCGAAAGCGTGACGCGCAAGGCGTAAGGCCCTCTACCCTCTCCCCACCGGGGAGAGGTACGAAGCCTTGGGAGCGAAGCGAACGAACCGCAGGTGTGAGGGGGCGACCCTATGCGCCCCGCTCATCCATTGGGCACGATCAGATACTTCTCGCCCGTCCGCCGCGCGTTGTATTCCAGCACCGCGTCCTTCGTCAGCGCCTGTTCCAGCGTCACCCGCGCCTTGTAGTGGCTGGCGAAGGTGGTGGTCAGGCTGTCGCGCACCCGCTGGCGCAGGCGTTCGGCATTGTGCTGCCCGATCTTTTCCAGGAACGGCATCAGCAGGAAGCCGGAAACGTCCCACGTAAACCCGAAATTCCGCGTCAGGATCGTCGGCGAAAGATCGAGCGCACCATAAATGTACAGGTGCT
Organism: Pseudomonadota bacterium; assembly: GCA_039804665.1. Classification (GTDB taxonomy): domain Bacteria; phylum Pseudomonadota; class Alphaproteobacteria; order Sphingomonadales; family Sphingomonadaceae; genus Novosphingobium. The sequence goes on from JBDLVU010000054.1 coordinate 11,697, forward strand.
TCGCACTGTTAGTGCCATAACGGCTATAGCCCGCGTTGCGGTTCGCCACGGTTTCCATCGCGGTCAGGATCTGGCTGCCCAGCTTGCCGCCGCCGATGGCATCGAACGCGATCGTTGCGCCGGTGGCTTCCAGCGCCGCCACCAGATCGGCCATGAAGCCTTCGGCCGTGCTGTCCAGCACCCATTCCGCGCCCGCCGCCTTCAGCAAGGCCACCTGCGCCGGGCTGCGCACGATGTTGACCAGCGGCACCCCGTCTTCCTGGCAGATGCGCACCAGCATCTGGCCAAGGTTCGATGCCGCCGCCGTGTGCACCAGCGCCTTGTGCCCGTCGCGCCGCATCGCCTCGACAAAGCTCAGCGCGGTCAGCGGATTGACGAAGGCAGAGGCCGCCTGCTCCGCCGTGGTGCCTTCGGCCAGGTCCATGCACACGCGCGCGTCCGCAATGCGATACTGCGCATAGATTCCGCCGGGGAAGCACGTCACCCGCTTGCCCAGCAGCGCCTGCGCTTGCGGATCATCGCCCGCCGCGATCACCGTGCCCGCGCCCTCGTTGCCCACGGGCATCGCCTGCCCCACCCGCGCCGCCATTGCGCGCAAGGCCGGCTCGGGCATCTGCGCCACGATCCGGCCGGGGCTGTATTGTGCGTTCTCCACGTCGGCCGGACCGAACAGCAAGCCAAGGTCCGACGGATTGATCGGCGCGGCCTCCACCTTGATCAGCACTTCGTGCCCGGTGGGGGCAGGCAGGGTTTCCTCGCGCAGTTCCACGATCAGGCGGCCATCGGCCTCCAGCGTGGAAACAAGCTGCTGGCCGCGCACTTCGCTCATGGTCACTCTCCGGGATAGATTGCCCGCATGAAGTATAGGCCATCGGGCGGCGCGTTAAGCCCCAACTTTTGCCGGTCGCGCGCGTCCAGCGCTTCGCCTACACGCTCCACCGGCCAATCGCCCTGCCCCACCAGCGCAAGGCAGCCGACCATCGACCGCACCTGATGGTGCAGGAAACTGCGCGCCTCGGCAAAAACCACCACCCGGTCGCCCCGCCGTTCCACGTCCAGCCGGTCCAGCGTCTTCACCGGGCTGGCGGACTGGCAATGCGCGGACCGGAACGTGGTGAAATCGTGCAACCCCACCAGCGCTTGCGCCGCCGCCTGCATCGCGCCTTCGTCCAGCGGCCGCGCGATGCGCCATGCCCGGTGCGCCTCCAGCGTCAGCGGCGCACGCCGGTTGATGATGTGATATTCATAAGCGCGGCCCGTGCACGAAAACCGCGCGTGCCAGTCATCGGCCACTTCCACGCAATCCAGCACCGCCACCGCCGCGCGCGCCATCCGCAGCTTCGCGTTCAATGCCTCAGACAGGCGGAACGGCGGAATCCTCGTATCGCTGTCAAAATGCGCCCGCATCGCGCGGGCATGAACCCCGGTATCGGTGCGCCCGGCGGCGGCCAGCGTCACCGCATGGCCCACCACGCTCTGCGCCGCTTCCTCCACCGCCTGCTGCACCGAAGGCCCATGCGATTGCCGCTGGAACCCCATGTAAGGCGTGCCGTCCCATTCCAGCGTCAGGGCAAAACGCGTCATGGCCTGCACCCGCGCGCAAGACCGGCCAAAAGCCCCCTGCTCTTCAGAGGAGAGCGTTGGCGGTGGTGCAGGCGCAACAGATCAACCAAGCAAAGTCCCCACCGCAATCGCCCGCCCGCGCAAAAACGCCGCCGTATCCATCGCCGGTCGCCCGGCCCGCTGCACGGTCAAAGGCCGCAAGGCTCCGTTGCCACACGCCACCGTCAGCGCGTCATCCAGAACCGTGCCCGGCGCACCCGATCCATCGACAACCTTCGCCGCCAGCACGCGATAGCGCTCACCCTCCAGCTCGAAGAACGCCCCCGGCGCGGGCGCGAACGCGCGCACCTGCCGCTCCACGTCCACCGCGCTGCGGGTGAAATCCAGCCGGCTCTCGGCCTTGTCGATCTTGTGGGCATAGGTCACGCCGGCCTCAGGCTGCACCTCCGGCGGATGGGCCGGCAGGTCCGCCAGCACCGCCACCATCAGGCCTGCGCCCTTTTCCGCCAGTTCGGTCGTCAATTCGCCCGCCGTCTTGCCATCCACCGGCGTTTGCACCTTGGCCAGCATCGGCCCGGTATCAAGGCCCCGCTCCATCTGCATGATCGTTACGCCGGTCGTGTCATCGCCCGCCAAAATCGCGCGTTGTACCGGGGCCGCCCCGCGCCAGCGCGGCAGGATGGAGCCATGCACGTTCAGGCAGCCGAGTTTTGGCGCGTCGAGCACCGCCTGCGGCAGGATCAGTCCATAGGCCGCCACCACCGCCACATCGGCGTTCCATGCGGCGAATTCCGCCTGCTCCTGCGCGCCTTTCAGCGACAGCGGCGTGCACACCGGGATGCCCAGCTCCTCCGCCGCCAGATGCACGGGCGAAGGTTGCAGCTTCTTGCCCCGTCCCGCCGGGCGCGGCGGCTGACTATAGGCGGCCACCACGTCGTGCCCCGCCGCAACCAGCGCGCGCAGTGTCGGCACCGCAAAATCGGGCGTTCCCATGAAGACGATGCGCATAACCGGGCAAAGGGCCTTTCGTTTATCGGCAGCCGCCCTATCTGTGCGGGCATGGCATCGCAAGAGATCGAGGCGCTTTCGGGCGCGCTGGCCCGCCTGCCCGGCCTTGGCCCCCGCTCGGCCCGCCGCGCCGTGCTGTGGCTGATCAAGCGCCGCGAAACCGCGCTGGCGCAACTGGTCGATGCGCTCGCCACGGTGCGCGACCTGCTGGTGGAATGCGATACCTGCGGCAATGTCGATACCACCAACCCCTGCGGCATCTGCGCCGATCCGCGCCGCGATCCGCGTTCGATCTGCGTGGTTGAAGAAGTGGCCGACCTATGGGCGCTCGACCGCGCGCGGCTGTTCACCGGCAAGTACCACGTCCTCGGCGGCCGCCTGTCCGCGCTGGAAGGCGTGCGGCCGGAAGACCTCACCATCGGCGCCCTGCTCGCCCGCGTCGGGCAAGGCGGCATCGATGAAGTCGTCCTCGCCATGAACGCCACGCTGGAAGGCCAGACCACCGCCCACTACATCGCCGAACGCCTCGAAGGCCTGCCCGTCCGCGTCACCCAGCTCGCCCACGGCCTGCCCGTCGGCGGCGAGCTGGACTACCTTGACGAAGGCACTTTGGCGCAGGCCCTTCGGGCACGCAGACCCATTGCCTGACACCTTGCGACTCCGCATTATCGCGCTTATCTGGCGCTCATGGCCATTCTCGAAATCCTCGAAGTCCCCGACCAGCGCCTGAAGCAGGTCTCCCTCCCCGTCGAAAAGTTCGACGCCGAGCTGAAGACGCTCGTCGCCGACATGTTCGAGACGATGTACGATGCCCCCGGCATCGGCCTCGCCGCAATTCAGGTGGGCGTGCCCCTGCGCGTGCTGGTGATCGATCTCCAGCCCGATGACGAGGATGCCGAGCCGGTCGCCTGCGCGCACGATGGCCACCACCACCATCACCAGCCGACGAAGAAGGAACCGCGGGTTTTCATCAACCCCGAGATCCTCGACCCTTCCGAAGAACACACGATCTATCAGGAAGGCTGCCTCTCGGTGCCCGAGATCTATGCCGAGGTCGAACGCCCCTCGCGCATCCGCGCCCGCTGGCAGGATCTGGACGGCAAGACCCACGAAGAGGACATGGACGGCCTGATGGCCACCTGTCTCCAGCACGAGATGGACCACCTTGAAGGCATCCTGTTCATCGACCACCTCAGCCGGCTGAAGCGGCAGATGGTGCTCAAGAAACTGGACAAGCTGCGCAAGGTTGCGTGACCCGCGTTCAGGGGTGCGTTCACGCGCCCCTTAACCGCTCTGGTCGAGTTAGACCCCCCTTAGGTCGCTTTAGGTCGACTTCAACTTGCGGGCTTGAATCCGGCCCGCCAAGCCGGTAAGTTCACGCTTCGTTCCAACCCGGAGGCTGCGTGGATTCTCCCGTTCTTCTCGCCCTGTTCCTGATTGCGGGCCTTGTCGTGGGCCTCGTAATCGGCTGGATTCTGGGCGGAAAACCCGTGTCCGAATGGCGCACGCGCCACGATGCGCGCGATGCCGAAGCGCGGGGGCACGAGGCGAATCTGAAGGCGATGACCGTGGACCTTGCCGCGATGAGCGAGCGGGTGAAGCAGCTGGACCAGACCGCCGCCGACCTCGCCGCGATCCGGGCCGACCGCGATGCATTGGCCCCCGCGCTCGCCGCCGCAAGGGCGCAGGCGGCAGAAGGCGATGCGGCGAAGGCGGAACTGGTGCAGGTGCGCGCCGAACGCGACACCTACCGCGCTGAAATCGCAAGATTAAAGGCGGATGCCGAAAACTTCGCCGTGCAGCAGCGCCTGCTGATCGAAGCGCAGGAAGCGCTGCGCAAGGAGTTCGAGAACGCCGGGCACAAGGTGCTGGAAAAGGCACAGGAAGCCTTCCTCACCCGCGCCCACGCCCGCTTTGAAGAAAGCGAAAAGGCGCAGGGCGAACGGCTGAAAGCGCTGCTGGCGCCGGTGGGCAGCAAGCTGGACAACTATGAAAAGCAGGTGCGCGAACTGGAGGAAAAGCGGGTCGATGCGTTCGGCCAGCTGTTTGGCCAGATCGAGGGCTTGCGCAACGGGCAGGAAGCCGTGCGGCGCGAGGCGCAGCGGCTGGGCAATTCGCTGACCAATGCGCCCAAGGCGCGCGGCCGGTGGGGCGAGCGCGCGTTGCAGAACGTGCTGGAACAGTGCGGCCTTTCCGAACACACCGACTTCATCACCGAACATTCGGTGGAAACCGAGGAAGGCCGCCTGCGCCCCGACGCGATCATCCGCATTCCGGGTAACAAGCAGCTGGTGATCGACGCCAAGGTTTCGCTGAACGCCTATCAGGAAGCGTTCGAGGCGGACGACGATGACGTGCGCAAGGCGGCGCTGACGCAGCACGCGCGGTCCATGCGCAACCACGTGCAAACGCTGGGCACAAAGAGCTACCAGAGCCAGTTCGAACACGCGCCCGATTACGTGGTGATGTTCGTGCCGGGCGAACACTTCGTGGCCGCCGCGCTGGAACACGATCCGGAGCTTTGGGACTTTGCCTTTCGCAACAAGGTGTTGCTGGCAACGCCGACCAACCTTGTCGCCATTGCGCGCACCGTGGCCGAAGTCTGGCGGCAGGATACCATCGCGCGCGAGGCGGTGGAGATCGGCAAGGCGGGCGCGGAACTTTACGACCGGCTGGCGACCGCGGCCGAACACCTCAAGCGCGTGGGGTCTGGCCTTGAAAGCGCGGTGAGCAACTACAACAAGTTCGTCGGCAGCTTTGAACGCAACGTGCTGTCATCGGGCAAGCGCCTGCGCGACAAGGGCATCGCCATCGGCAAGCGCGAGATCGACGAGGTGCCGCTGGTGGAAACCGCGCCGCGCCATGGCGACATCCCGCTGGCCGACCTGCCCGAAATCGCGCGCCCCGAAATCGCGCCCCCCGAAATCGCATCCGATGCGCCGGGGGAACCCGCCGCGCTGCCGCCGGTTGAAACGGCAGGATAGGCGCGGGCAAGGGGGCCGGAATGGCAAGAGCGTGCGGAAGTCTGGCACTGGTCATCGCGCTGGCGCTGGCCGGCTGCGGCAAGGCTGAAAGCCCGGAGCCGACCGGCAGCGCTTCTGCCACCGCGCCCGCTGATGCGGCTTCGGCGAGCGAAGAGGTGACCGAGCCCGCCGCATCGGCTTCTGCAATGGAGCCTGCGGCCGAAGCCAGCGCGGAGCCGGAACCGGCCACGCCCGCGATTACCTCCTATCCTCCGCGCGACGATTGCGCGAAACAGGCGGGCTGGCGTGAGTTTCGGGCGCAGCTTTCGCAGGCGGTGGCGCGGCGCGATGCCGATGCGCTGGTGGCATTGACCGCGCCCGACGTGCAACTCGATTATGGCGGCGGGCATGGCACGGACGAGCTGCGCAAGCGGCTGGTTTCGCCCGACTATCGCCTGTGGGACAAGCTGGGCGCCATCCTGCCGCTGGGCTGCGGGTTTCAGGGCGGGCTGGCGGCAATGCCGTGGATCTTCTGGAACACGCCCGAAAGCCTCGATCCCTATCAGGGAATGTGGGTGACTGGCACCGATGTGGCGCTGCATGACAAACCCGCGGCGAATGCCCCCTCGCTCGCCACGCTGGACTGGGCGCTGGTGGAAGCCGCGCCGCACAAGGACGCCAACCCGAAGTTCATGAAGGTGACCCCGGCCGGCACGAAGCTAACCGGCTATGTCGCGGCGACGGCCTTGCGCAGCGTGATCGACTACCGCGTGATTGCCGAGCCGAAGGACGGCGCGTGGCGGATCACGGCGTTTATCGCGGGGGATTGAGGGCATCTGGAACGCAGGCCTGCATGACCATCGTCACCCCCGCCCTTGATCCCGCGGGCCGGCTTTTCCGCTAGCTCCAAAGAAGCGGCACCCCGGGTCAAGCCCGGGGTGACAGCAGATTTTGGGATGGGCCGCGCAATAATTGAGCGGAGGGAAATTTGGGGGACTTCTCCGTGTTCGCGGATCGTTGGGTATGGCGGCTTGCGCCCGGTTCCGGACATTTTCTCTCAACTCGTCATGCCAGCGCAGGCTGGCATCGTCGGCGTCCGGCGGTGTCGTTCAAGCGTTTCCGCTAGCCGCAAGCGATGCCAGCCTGCGCTGGCATGACCCCAGAACGAGACGTACGCCACCTGACCAAAAAAATGCCGTCACCCCGGGCTTGACCCGGGGTCCCGCTTTGCGGCGCGGTTGTGGCAAGAAAGCGGGATCCCGGGTCAAGCCCGGGATGACGGAAGGGGGCGGGTGAATCTTGGTAGGGCGTGTTCCCGCTTTCCACCCAGACGTGGACGTTGGTGCCGATATGGGCGAAGGGCGCATTTGGCCGCATCCGCGACACCCGCTTTTGGCGCATCTCACGCACGCACCGAAGGATGGCGATGCCAGCCTTCGTGGCATGACGGTTAGGGGCTGGGCTTCCGGACTTCGCCCCGCGCTCAGCGCTCTGCGGCTTTGGCTTCCAGCGTGTGACCGGCGGAGGCGATGCGCAGATTGCCCGCGTTGCGGGTGATTTGCGGCGCGCTGGCGAAGAGGGTGGCGAGGGCGCGTTCCTGGTCCATCAGGCCTTCGCAATACATCTGCGTGGAGATGACCGGGCCGACGATCAGGCGGTCGCCGTCGATGCGGTAGTCGCTGCCGAGGCCGTTGCAGCCGGCGCTGGCGAAAAGGCGCGCATCGTCAAAGGCAAGGCGGGCGCGGCCGGGGGCGCTGGCGGGCTGGCCGTCGATAGAAACGATCTGCCAGCGCGTGTGGGCAAGGCCGCCGCCATGGCTGGCAGGGGTGGCGCAGGCGGTGAGCGCGGCGAGCAACGGGAGGGCGAACGCGACCTTCATGCCGTGCATCGTTGCACGGGAAACCTGATCGGGCGCTTAACGGTCCACTGCGGCCAAGACCTCATAGGCGAGGACGGCCCCGGCGACGGCGGCGTTGAGGCTGTCCGCCCGGCCTTTCATCGGCATGGTCACGCGCAGATCACAGGCCATTTCGTATTCTTCGGGCAGGCCGCGCGATTCGTTGCCGACCATGACGAAGCAGGGCGCCGCATAAGGCGCGCCGCGATAGGGCTGCGCCTCGCGCAAGCTGGCGGCGACGAGCTGGCCTTCTCCCTGCCGCAGCCATGCGTGGAAATCGTCCCATCGTGCCTGCGCGAGGGCGACGGTGAACAGCGCGCCCATGCTGGCGCGCACGGCTTCGACCGAAAAGGGATCGGCGCAATCGTCGAGCAGGATCAGGCCGCCGGCGCCCACCGCATCGGCGGTGCGCAGCATCGTGCCGAGATTGCCGGGATCGCGCATGGCCTGCGCCACCAGCCACAGCGGGGCGGCGTTGCGGTCAATCCGGGCAAGGCCGGTGTCCCATTCGGCGAAGACGCCGGCGACGGCCTGCGGATTGTCCTTGCCCGTCACCTTAACGAGCAGATCGAGCGGGAGTTCGATCACCTCGCCACCGGCGGCATCGACCGCGCGTTCGAGTTCATCGAGCAGGGGATGGGCTTCGCGCCCCTGCGCCATCAGCAGCAGTTCGGGCAAGCGGCCAGATTCGCGCGCGTCGGTCAGCAGGCGCAAGCCTTCAGCCAGGAAGCGGCGTTCCTGCTTGCGGTGCTTCTTTTCGCGCAGGGAGCGCACGAACTTGACGGTGGGGTTGGAAAACCCGGTGATGACCTTGCGCGGCATGAGCTGTCCATGCGTCAGCGATTGATGGACCGCAAGACCCGTTCAGTCTTCGCCAAAGCCGTCCTTGATCAGGCCGGTAAGCTTGGTGAGGATGGCGTCCGCATCCGGCTCCGGCCCTATGACGGCAACATCCACGCTGTCGCCCTTGGCCGCGCCGAGCATCATCAGGCCGAGGATCGAGGCCCCATTGGCGTCGGTGCCGTCCTTGGCCACGGTCACGTCGAAGCCCTCGGGCAGCTTGGCCACGGCGTTGACGAACTTGGCGCTGGCGCGGGCGTGCAGGCCCCGCTGGTTAACAATGGTCACCGTTTCACGGGCGACGTAGGCCTGTTCCCCCATCAATCACGCATCCTGTCCCAGAAATTCCGAAGCGATCGTTATGTAGTTCCGCCCCGCATCGCGCGCGGCGGCCGTCGCTTCCTTTACCCCCATGCAGCCGCGTGCCTTGGCAAGGCGGATCAGCATGGGAAGATTGATGCCGGCGATCACCTCAATCTTGCCCGCCTGCATCAGCGAGATGGCAAGGTTGGAAGGCGTGCCGCCGAACAGATCGGTGAGGATGATCACGCCATCGCCGCTGTCGACGCGTTTGATAGCGTCGGCGATTTCCTTGCGCCGGCGTTCCATGTCGTCGTTCGGGCCGATGCACACGCCGATGACGTCGGATTGCCGGCCGACGACGTGCTCCATCGCGTGGATGAATTCATCGGCAAGCGCGCCGTGGGTTACGAGGATGAGACCGATCATGAAAGACTGTGGCTCCGAAGTGCGGACGGACCTTCTGCCAGACCCATGCTGAATGGAGCCTTGGCAGGGTCAACCGGTCCGCATGACCAATGCGTATCCTTGCTTTCCAGAGCCGTTCCCGTCCCGTGGACCTTGTGGTCCTTATGGTCTTGTTTTTTCATCTCGACCTTCACACCTGACTGCCTTCGAGCAGATCTGCTGCGCGCGACGCCAGATTGCGATGCAATAATGTGGGTGAAAAACCTTCCTCGCGCAAGGCGGAAGCGATCCGTTCCGCCATGTAAACCGAGCGATGGCGCCCGCCGGTGCAACCGAAGGCGATGTTGACGTAGGCCTTGCCCTGCGCCTCGAAGCGGGGAAGCAGCAGCAGCAGCAGGTCGCGGATGCGGGTAAAAGCCTCGTCAAAGGCGGGGTCCTGCCGGATGTAATCACCCACCGGGGCATCGCGGCCGGTCATCGGGCGAAGATCGTCCACCCAGTGCGGGTTGTTCAGGAACCGCATGTCGAACACCAGATCCGCCAGCGGGGGCGTGCCGCGCGAAAAGCCAAAGCTGCTGATGGTGACGGTGGGCCGGGTCGGCGTGGAATCCCGGAAGGCTTCGCGAATCGCCTGTTGCAGGTCGTTGGTGGTGAAATCGGTGGTGGTCAGCACCACATCGGCCCAGCGGCGCAGCGGTTCGAGCAGTTCGCGTTCGGCCGCAATGCCCGTGGCGGCGGGCTTGTCCTCGCTCATCGGGTGGCGGCGGCGGGTTTCGTTGTAGCGGCGCTCCAGTTCGGCACCGCCGCAATCGAGGAACAGCGTGGTAACGAGAAGATCGGACCGGGCGGCAAGCTTCTTGACCCGTTCGATGGTCTTCAGCGGGTCGAATCCGCGCGTGCGCGTGTCGAAGCCGATGGCGAGCGGGGAACCGGCATCGAGCTGGGCCGAGCCGGGCTCGGTTTCCAGGAGGCGGTCGAGCAGGCGGATGGGAAAATTGTCGATGGCTTCCCAGCCCATGTCCTCAAGCGCGCGCATCGCGGTGGTCTTGCCCGCGCCGAGCACGCCGGTAACCAGCAGGATGCGTTGCGGCTTTTTGTCGGCGGTGCGTTCCGATTCGGGGGGCATGGCCACCGTTTGCGCCGAAGTGGGGCGATTGGAAAGACCGCACGCGACGGGATGCGTGGGTTAACCGTCGCGTATCAGTCCACGGCGAGGCCGAACTGCCCCAGCGCCAGTTCGGCACGCAGGGCAAGCACGGGACTTTCAGGCCAGAGCCGGATCAGCGGCAGCGGCACGCCCGCCCGGATGGCGGTTTCCGCGCCCGAGACATAGCGCGGCGCGCCTTCATCTAGCGCCAGCACCAGCGCAACCGGGGCGGCGGCGACCGAGGGCATGTCGATGATGCCGAGGTTGCGCACTTCCAGCTTGCCCGCGATGCGCGGGTGCGGACTGGCGAACAGGGCGGTGCCGTCGCTGTGCAGCAGCACGCCGTCATCGCCCACCAGAACGGCACCGCGATCGATCAGCGCGAGCGCGAGGCTGGACTTGCCCGCGCCGGGCCGCCCTTCGATCAGCACGGCCCGGCCGGCAACCATCACGCAAGTCGCCTGGTGGGGAGTGCCATCAAGGCCCGGCGTTGGGCCAGGTGTGGCGGTCATTCCTCGTCCTCCTCTTCGGCGCGGGGCAGCGCCAGCACCAGCCGCGCGCCGGGCGTGCCATCCAGCCTGTCGGTGATCGCCACGGTGCCATCGTGCGCCTCTGCAATGGTGCGCGCAATGGCAAGGCCAAGGCCGCTGTGCGCGCCGAACGCTTCTTCGTCAGGCCGGACGGAATGGAAGCGTTCGAACACCTTTTCGCGTTCGGCCAGCGGGATGCCGGGGCCTTCGTCGGTGACGGACAGCAGCACGCGCGCGCCTTCACCCCACACACGCACTTCCACCGCGCCACCCGGAGGCGAGAACGAGGCCGCGTTATCAAGCAGGTTGTCGAGCACGCGTTCCAGCCGCAGCGCATCGCCGTGGACCTGCGTGATGCCTTCGCCGCGCACGAAGCGGATCGGGCAATCGCCCCATTCGCCGCGCGCAGCATCGGGCCGGGCCCCGCGCGCAGCGACGACCTGTGACGCAAGGCCTGCGAGATCAAGCCGGGCGAAGGTTGTGCGGCTGAGTTCGGCGTCGATCCGGCTGGCATCGGCGATTTCGGTGATCAGGCGATCGATGCGTTGCACGTCGTGGACGGCGATGGCCTGCAATTGGCGGCGCAGGTCCGCATCCTCTACCCGCCCCAGCGTTTCGAGCGCGCTGGACAGGCTGGCGAGCGGGTTCTTGAGTTCGTGCGCCACGTCGGCAGCAAAGCTTTCGCCCGCGTCGATGCGCTGGCGCAGCGCGGCGCTCATGTCGGAAAAGGCGCGGGCGAGCAGCCCGATTTCGTCACCGCGTTCGGGCAGGCGCGGCACCACCACCGAACGATCGCGCCCCAGCCGCACGCGCACCGCCGCGCGCACCAGCGCGCGCAAGGGCTGGACGATGGTGCGCGCCAGGAACAGCGAAAGCTGGATCGAGAGCATCAGCGCCAGCCCGATGATGATCACCAGCGTCTGGCGCGCATCGCGCACCGCCTGCGTGACATCCAGCGCGTTGCGCATCGACAGCAGCATTTCCCCGTTGTGGCCCACCGGCGTGGCGGCGGTGAGCACAGGGGTGCGGTCGGGCGCATAGCGCAGATAGACTTCGGTGCGGCCGGTTTGCCGTGCGCGGGCGATTTCGGGCCAGTTGGCGGCGCCGGGCTGGGGCGGTTCGCGATAACGTTCGATCTGCGGCGCACCGACCACGAAATCCACGCCCCGGTCGAGCGCGCGGGCGGCGTGCTGGAACCACGGCTCGCGTTCGGGATCGACGAAGGCGAAGGCAGGCGGCGCCAGGCGAAAGCTGTCTTCGATCAGGCCGCCGCTGGCGTCGTAAAGCGTCAGGCGCAGCCGCTGTTCGGGGCCGATCCGGGCCAGCAGGGTGCGCCGTTGCGCGCGATCCGCGCCTTCGAGTGCATCGGCCGCGATCTCCGCTTCGGCACGCGCCAGTTTGAAGCGTTCGCCGATCAGCTGCGTGCGATAGGAATCGAGATAGAAGAAGCTGCCCGCAAGCAGCGCCAGCGCGATGACGTTGACCGCAAGGATACGCGTGGTGAGCGAAACGCCGCGCGTCCGCCACGACCTGCGCCGGCCGGGGCGCGGCGACACGTCATGCAATTCAGATGTCGGCAAAGCTGTAGCCCGCGCCGTAAAGCGTCTCGATGGCGGAGAACTGCGGATCGACCGCGCGGAATTTCCGCCGCAGCCGCTTGATGTGGCTGTCGATGGTGCGATCGTCGACGAAGACGTCGTCGTGGTAGGCGGCGTCCATCAGCTGGTTGCGCGTTTTCACCACGCCCGGGCGCAATGCCAGCGCCTCAAGGATCAGGAATTCGGTGACGGTGAGCGAGACCGGTTCACCATCCCACGCCACCTGATGGCGCGCCGGGTCCATCGTCAGCCGGCCGCGCCGGATCGGGTCGGGCAACGGCGCGGCCGCTTCGGCATCGGCGGTCACATCGCGCCGCACGATCTCGCTGCGGCGCAGGATCGCGCGGATGCGGGCGATCAGCAGGCGCTGGCTGAACGGCTTGGCGATGTAATCGTCCGCGCCCATCGACAGGCCCAGCGCCTCGTCCGCCTCACCATCCTTGCTGGTGAGGAAGATGACCGGCAGGTCGCTGCGTTCGCGCAGGCGGCTGAGCAGTTCGAGCCCGTCCATGCGCGGCATCTTGATATCGCAGACGGCAAGGTCGGGCGGATTGTCCAGCAACGCCTTCAGCGCGCTGGCGCCATCGGTATAAAGCCGCGTGGCAAAGCCTTCGGTCTGGAGCGCGATCGACACCGTGGTGAGGATGTTGCGATCATCGTCGACCAGCGCGATCACGTGGGGATCGGCCACCTGCGGCGGGGAAGGCGGTCTGCTGGCGTCCGGACTGCTGGCCATCTTGGATCGTCACCGGGGCGTCATGCCTGCGGGTGCAGGCAGGGAGCGGGATTAACGCCTTGCCGCCCCGGAGGCAACCGCGCGGGTTACGGCAGCGGCAACCACGACGGCGAGGCAAAGCTTCAACGGCCCGCAGTTGAGAATCCTGCAACTTGCTGCGCAAAAAACTTCGTTGCCGCGCGGGGTTTGACGCAGCAAGGGGCAGAGACTATGCGCGGCTTTCGAGTCTGCGCATTCGTATTCAAGCTATGCGCTAGCGCCCTGATCCAAACTCGCGCGGCCCGTGTCCGATGGGCTGCACACCGGGAGGTCTGAAGTGTCCGATACCCTGCTCAAGAACGGTCTGAACGTCTCGCTTTCGCAGCAGGGCTTTCCGGAACCGGCGCAGCTGTTCGCCAACCTCGGCACCGCCCCGCTGGTCGAGCATGCGGTGAAGAATGGCGAAGGCATCCTGTCGAAGGATGGTCCGTTCGTGGTCGAAACCGGCAAGCACACCGGCCGCAGCGCCAAGGACAAATTCATCGTCCGCGATGCCGAAACCGAAAACACCGTGTGGTGGGGCAAGACCAACGTTGCCATGACGCCGGCGCACTTCGCCGCCCTGAAGGCCGATTTCGTCAAGGCGCTGGGCGACAAGAGCAAGCTCTACGTGGCCGACCTGTTCGGCGGCAGCCAGGCCGAGAACCGCGTGAACGTGCGCGTGATCAACGAATTCGCATGGCACAACCTGTTCATCCGCACCCTGCTGGTGCGCCCCACGGACGATGAACTGGCCGGCTTCGTGCCCGAATACACCATCATCGACCTGCCGACGTTCCGCGCAGACCCGGAACGCCACGGCTGCCGCACCGAGACGGTGGTGGCGGTGAACTTCACCGAAAAGCTGATCCTGATCGGCGGCACCGCCTATGCCGGCGAGATGAAGAAGTCGGTGTTCGGCATCCTCAACTACCTGCTGCCCGTGAAGGGCGTGATGCCGATGCACTGCTCGGCCAACATCGGCCCCGATGGCGACACCGCCGTGTTCTTCGGCCTTTCGGGCACCGGCAAGACCACGCTTTCGGCCGACGCCAGCCGCACGCTGATCGGCGATGACGAACATGGCTGGTCGGACACTGCCGTGTTCAACTTCGAAGGCGGCTGCTACGCCAAGATGATCCGCCTTTCGGCCGAAGCCGAGCCGGAAATCTTCGCCACCACCAAGCGTTTCGGCACGGTGCTGGAAAACGTGGTGATCGATCCCGTCACGCGTGAGATCGACCTCGACGACAACAGCCTCGCCGAAAACAGCCGCGGTTCGTATCCGATCGACTTCATTCCGAACGCTTCGGAAGAAAACCTCGGCCCGGTGCCCAAGAACCTGATCTTCCTGACCGCCGACGCCTATGGCGTGCTGCCTCCGATCGCGCGCCTTACGCCCGATCAGGCGATGTACCACTTCCTGTCGGGCTACACCGCGCGCGTGGCCGGTACCGAAATCGGCGTGACCGAGCCGGAAGCGACGTTCTCGACCTGCTTCGGCGCGCCGTTCATGCCGCGCCACCCGTCGATCTATGGCAACCTGCTGAAGGAACGCATCGCCAAGGGCGGCGTGAAGTGCTGGCTGGTCAACACCGGCTGGTCGGGCGGCAAGGCCACGATGGAAGGCATCAAGCGCATGCCGATCAAGGCCACCCGCGCGCTGCTGAACGCCGCGCTCGACGGCAGCCTGAACAGCGCCGAATTCCGTGAAGACCCGAACTTCGGCTTTGAAGTGCCGGTGGCCGTGCCGGGCGTGGACAGCAAGCTGCTGGATCCGCGCGGCGCGTGGGTCGATGGCGCCGAATACGACAAGACCGCGCAGGACCTGGTCCGCAAGTTCATCGACAACTTCGAGCAGTTTGCCGATCACGTCGATGAATCGGTTCGCCAGGCGGCCCCGGTCGCAGCATAAACCGACCGCCGTTCATGTCTCCGCAAGCGCGGGGACTCCAGGCGATCGACGGCAAGAGGCTCCGCCCCCGGGCGGGGCCTTTTCCGTTTGTGCGCCCAACCGATTTTTCAGGAACCCTTGCCATGACCGACCACCCGATCCGCCCGTTCGACAGTGACGAGGCGGTGCGCCATGTCGGGCTTGGCCTGCTGGATCGCAGCCTGCCCAAGGCGGAATGGACGCACGAGGCGCATCTGGCGACATGCCTGTGGCTAGTGCTGGAACGGCCAGACGTGGTGCCCGAACGCGACCTGCCCGCGCTGATCAGCGGCTACAACGTGGCCGTGGGCGGCGAGAACACCGACAGCGCCGGCTATCACGAAACGCTGACCCAGCTTTACGTGAAGGCCGTGCGCGCCTTTGCCGCCACGCTACCCGCCGGGATCGCGCTGGTGAAGGCCGTAAACGCGCTGCTGGCGAGCGAAATCGCGCCGCGCGACTGGCCGTTTTGCTTCTATTCGCGCGAGCGGTTGTTCAGCGTGGACGCGCGGCGCGGCTGGGCCGAACCGGACCTCGCGCCTGTCGGCTGATCAGGCAAACGTGGAGGTGGAACGCAGGCGGTTGTAGGCCTCCACGACTTCCTGCAAGCGGCCTTCGTGGCTGCGATCGCCCCCGTTGCGATCCGGGTGGTAGCGGCGCACGAGTTCGGAATAGCGCGTGCGCAGCGCCTTGCGGTCGGCATCGAAGCCAAGGCCAAGCACTTCATAGGCGCGGCGTTCATCCGGGTTCAGGCCGCGCCGGGTGGCTTCCATCGCCGCTTCGTGATCGGCCCGGCGCGCGCGGGCACGCCGGGCAATGGCATCCAGCGGATCGGTAAAATCGTTCCAGCGCGGGCTCTGGTCGATCCCGGCATCGGGACGGAAGGCGCGCGTCTGCGATTCCCAGCCGGCGAGCGGCGATTGCGCGGCCATGATCTGGTCCGCGCTCATGCCCGCAAAGAAATCGTAGCCCGCGTTGAACTGGCGGATATGCTCGAGGCAGAACCAGCGGAAATCGCCGGGGCCATCGAAGCTGGAAGCGCGAACGCCGGGCGCGCGGAACTCGCCGGCCTCGTCGCAACCCGGCGCGGCACACAAATGCCCGGTGCCGGAAACCCGGCCGTGGAACCTGTCATGTCTCATGCCGCTTCCACATGGCGACCAAAGGCCTATTATGGAAGACATGACCGGACCAATTGCACTGGAAATCGAACGACTGCTGACCGCGGCGTTCTCCCCCACCCACCTTGCGGTGATCAACGACAGCGAGAGCCACCACGGCCACGCCGGCCATGACGGATCGGGCGAATCGCACTTTACCGTGGAGATCGAAAGCGCGGCCTTTGCCGGCGTTTCGCGGTTGCAGCGCCAGCGGCTGGTGAACGCCGCACTGGGCGATATTCCCGGCCAGCGCGTGCATGCGCTGGCGATCAAAGCGCGCGCGCCGGGCGAATAGCCAGCGCATCACCAAAGGGGCACGCCATCATGTTCGAGACGCTTTCCGGATTCGGCTTCATCATCGCGGTCATCGCGCTGGTGCTGGCGTTCAAGTCCTTTGGCATCAATCAGGAATACGAACGCGGCGTGGTGTTCCGCCTTGGCCGACTGGTGGAGACCAAGGGGCCGGGCTGGTTCTGGCTGATCCCGCTGATCGACCGCGTGCAAAAGGTGGACCTGCGCGTCATCACCTTTGCGCTGGCGACGCAGGAAACCGTGACGCGCGACGGCGTGGCGGTGAAGGTGAACGCGGTGTTGTGGTTCCGCGCGGTGGAGCCCAAGCTGGTGGTGACATCCGTGGTCAACTGGCAGGGCGCGGTGATCCAGGCCGCCGAAACCAGTATGCGCGACGCCATCGGGCAAAGCGACCTTGACCAGATGCTGAAGGACCGCGCGGTGATCAACCTGCGGTTGCTGGACCTGTTGGGCAAGACCTGCGCACAATGGGGCGTGGCGGTGGACGCGGTGGAGATCAAGGATCTCGACATCCCGGAACAGATGCAGCGCGCCATCGCGCGTGAGGCCGAGGCGATCCGCGAAAAACGCGCGCGCATCATCAAAGCCGAAGGCGAGCGCGAGGCATCGCAGACGCTGGCCGACGCCGCGCGGATCATCGGCGAAGTGCCCGGCGCGCTGGAACTGCGCCGGTTGCAGACGCTGAGCGAGATCGGCGTGGAGCACAATTCCACCATCGTGGCCATGTTCCCGACCGAACTGCTGGAAGCGGCAACGCGGCTGGCGCGCGGCTGATCGTGCAACCCCGCCGCATCCGCCGCGCCGCACGCATCCTGCTGCTGGACGAGGCGGAGCGGCTGTTGCTGTTCCGCTTTGCCCCGGCGGATCGCCGCGCCTTCTGGTGCGGAGTGGGCGGCGAATGCGATCCGGGCGAGGATTTCCACGCCGCTGCGGTGCGCGAACTGTTCGAGGAAACGGGGCTTGCGCTGCTCTACTGCGGACCGGAAATCGCGCGGCGCAGCGACGACTACCTGACGCTGGAGGGCGAACCAATCACGTCTGACGAACGTTTCTTTCGCGTGCAGACAACGGCGTTCGAGCCGGACCGCAGCGGGCACACCGCGCTGGAGCAGGCCCTGATGCGCGAACACCGCTGGTTCACCCGCGACGATCTGGCCAGCTGGCATGAACCGATCTTTCCGGTGAACGTTCTGGACCTGCTTGATCTGGAGGTGCTGCCATGACTGATCCGGTGATCCAGACGATCGTGCCCGTCACCCACGATCTGGGCGCGTTTCAGGTGCGGCGCGCGATCCCTTCGCGCCAGCGCACGATGGTGGGGCCGTTCATCTTCGTCGACCAGTTTGGCCCCGCGCACCTGCCCGAGGGCGCGGCGATGGACGTACGTCCGCACCCGCACATCAATCTGGCCACCGTGACATGGCTGTTCGAAGGCGCCATCGAGCACCGCGACAGCCTTGGTTCGTTCGCCACGATCCGTCCCGGGCAGGTGAACCTGATGACCGCCGGGCGCGGCATCGTGCATTCCGAACGCAGCCCGGCCAGCGAACGCCCCGGCGGTCCGCACCTGTATGGCATGCAGACGTGGCTGGCCCTGCCCGACGGGCGCGAGGAGATCGCCCCCGCGTTCGAACAGGGCACCGACCTGCCGCTGGTGGAAGACGGTTGCGCCAGTGCGCGCGTCATCATGGGCACGCTGTGGGGCGCAACCGCGCACACCACGCAGCACGCGGCGACGATCTATGCCGAGATCGTGCTGGCGCCGGCCGGCGCGCTGCCGATCGAGGCGGAGGCCGACGAACGCGCGGTGATGCTGGTGGGCGGTGAGGCCAGCATCGAGGGCGTGCCGCTGGGACTTTATGAACTGACGGTACTGGCGCCGGGGATGGAACTGCGGCTTTCGTCCGACAAGGGCGGGCGGGTGATGCTGATGGGCGGCGAAGCCTTTACCAGCCCCCGCCACGTGTGGTGGAACTTCGTCAGTTCCAGCCGCGACCGCATCAATCAGGCCAAGCGTGACTGGGAACAGGGCCTGTTTCCCAAGGTGCCGGGCGACGAGGAGGAGTTCATCCCCCTGCCCCGCATCGCCACAACGGTCAGCTATCCATAATCGACACGAACGGACGGGAGAGACGGTATGGAACAACAGCGCGTAACCCTTGCGAGCGGCATCGAGCTGGACGTGGTGGACACCGGCCCGCGCAATGCGCCGGTGCTGCTGTTCCTGCACGGCTTCCCTGAATCGCACCGCACGTGGCGGCACCAGATCGCGCACCTGTCGGGCCGTTATCGCTGCATCGCGCCAGACCAGCGCGGCTATCGCGGATCGTCCAAGCCGCAGGATATGGCGAGCTACACCCCCGACAAGCTGATCGGCGATGTGTTCCAGCTGGCCGATGCGCTGGGCGTGACGAAGTTCACCGTGATCGGCCACGACTGGGGTGGCGCGATTGCGTGGGGCGTGGCCATGCTGGGGCAGGGCACGCGGGTTTCGCGTGCGGTGATCGCCAATGCGCCGCATCCGGGCGTTTTCCAGCGCCTGCTCTATCTGGACCCCGTACAGCGCGCCGCCAGCCAGTACATGCGCGCCTTTCGCGATACCGACAACGACGCGCTGGTGCGCCAGCATGGCCTTGGCGCGCTGTTGATGAAGGCGCTGAACTGGGAACGCTCACCCGCGCTGGAGCCGGCCGAGCGCGAC
>JBDLVU010000055.1:0-16548 GCA_039804665.1 Pseudomonadota bacterium
GACCAGCTGGGCGATCCCGAAGACATCGCCGAAGCCGCCGCCTTCCTCGCCTCTGACGCCGCGCGCAACATCACCGGCCAGATCCTCGTCTGCGATGGCGGTGGCGCGTCCCACGTGCCCGGCCTCGCCGGCTTCCGCAGCTTCTTTTCCGGAGAACATTGAACATGAGCCAGTACGACATCGTCGTCATGGGCGCCGGCCACAACGGCCTTGTCGCCGCGGCCTATATGGCCAAGGCGGGCAAGAAGGTGCTCGTTCTGGAACGCAAGCCCCACTACGGCGGCGGCGTTTCCACGCGCGAACTGATCCACCCCGGCTTCTGGCATGACGAGCACTCCAACGTGCACATCATGATTCAGGGCAACCCCATGCTGCGCGAGGACGAGCTTGGCCTCCTCTCGAAGTTCGGGCTGGAATACATCTACCCGGACCTGATCCACGTTTCGATCTGGGAAGACGGCACCGTCATCCGCTCGTACAAGGATCTCGACAAGACCTGCGAGGAACTGGCCCGCGTCTGCAGCCCCAAGGATGCCGAGGCCTATCGCAAGTTCGTGACGATGAGCCAGACCGCGCTGCCCATGCTGATGAGCGGCATGTATTCGCCGCCCTTCCCGATGGGCGCGTTCGTGGCGATGATGGACCAGTCGGACGAAGGCCGCTTCCTGCTCGACCTGATGCAGCGCACCGCGCTCGACATCGTCGATGCCTATTTCGACAGCGAGCTGCTGAAGCTGCACATCGTCCGCATGGTCACCGAAAACCTGCAAATGCCCGATGAACTCGGCACGGGCATGGGCGCGTTCGTGATGCCCGGCATCGTCCACACCTTCGGCTGTTCGATGCCAAAGGGCGGCTCGGGTCAGCTGTCCCACTCGCTTGTCCGCGCCATCGAGCATTTCGGCGGCGAAGTGCGCTGCAATGCCGAGGTCAGCCGCGTCATCGTCTCGGGCGGCAAGGCCACCGGTCTCGAACTCGTGAGCGGCGAAACCTTCATGGCCCGCGATGGCGTGATCGGCGCGATCCACCCGCACGTGCTGCGCAAGTTCGTGGCCGAAACGCCCGAACCCGTGCTGGCCCGCGCCGAACGCGTCACCCAGTCCACCTTCTCCATCAACCTCACGCACCTGACGTTGAAGGAGCGGCTGAAGCTCAAGGTCGGCAACGATTGCAACGCCATGATGACCGAGCTGATGGACTTCTACACCGTGCGCGACATGTGCCTCGAATATGACAAGCTGCGTCGCGGCGAAGTTAGCGAGCGGCTGATCGCGGGCGGCGACAACACCATCTTCGATCCCAGCCGCGCTCCGGAAGGCGCGGGCGTGTTCTACGGCGTGAACTTCGCACCTTACGACCTCCACCCCGGCGGCCCCGCTTCGTGGGCGGATCGCAAGATGGAAATCGCGGACAAGGCGCTGGCGCAATACCGCAAGTTCTATTCGAACCTCACCGACGACAACATCACCGGCCGCCTCGTGCGCTCGCCCGTGGACCATGAACGCGATAGCCCCGCCAGCTTCGTGCGCGGCGACATCCACGGCTGCGCACCGTTCTTCTACCAGTCGGCCGGCCACCGCCCCACGCCCGATCTCGGCTCGCTGCGCGTGCCCGGCATCGACGGGCTGTATCTCGTCGGCCCGTTCATGCACCCGGGCGGCGGCGTGTTCGGCGCCGGCCGCGCCACCGCCATCCAGATGATGGACGACATGGGGATCGATTACGACAAGGTCTGCGGAGGGCCGATCTGATGAACACTGCGAAGAAACCGCCCGTGGCGAAGATCCTCGACGCCAACGACAAGGAACTGATGGCCATCCGCAAGATCGAGCCGGACGGCAACACGCTCGTCATCCGGGGCAAGATCTTCGGCGCCATGCCCATGGTCGCCAAGCTCACCCCGGCTGAAGCCCGCGCCGCGCTCAAGCTGCTGGATTTCAAAACGGTCCTGTTCCTGCTGACCATCCTGTTCCGCAAGTAACCCGCCAAATACCCCCCTCTCCTTCAGGGGAGAGGGGGAAAACGCCGGCAGCAGCGACCGCTTCCACACGCCCCCCCCTTCTCCCTCGCAGGAATAAGGGGGGCGCAGCTTGCCGGCAATGCCGGCTAGCGAAGCCTGGATGAGGGTAACCGCCCCAGGCGCCCCGCCGTTGGACAATAAATAACAGACGCGTCTGTTATTTATAAACCGCTGTCCTACACGCGGCCAAATTCGTAAACCTCCCCGCCTGCTCCTTGAAATCCGTGAAAAACCCCGGCCCGCCGCGCTTTTGCGCGCTCCGGCAAGGCCTCCGGCCACCTGTCTGCGGCATCGGGTCCGGATCGGATTTTCCGCCCAGGACCGTGTCAACTTTGTCAACTTCGTAAGGGAAACCGACAGTCTGGCGCCTGCCACTTTCATCAATACCAGCCTCCCGATCAATGCATGGGTCGCAATTGCGCCAGATCAACAATCCGGCGCGTGGCGCCCGCCATTCCGGCTCCAGCAAACGGAGGAGCCGCAATGGCAATCATCGGAATACGAAGGCTGACGTGGGCGGTGGACGATGTGCCCGCGTGCGTCCGCTTCTTCACCGACTTCGGCCTGACGCTGGTCGAACAGAAAGACGACGAGGCTCTTTTCGAAGTGGCCGACGGATCGCAGACGCTGATCCTGAAGCATGGCCACCCGCGCCTGCCCAAGGGCAGCGTGCAGACCGGAAAGGGCGTGTTTGAAGTCGTCTGGGCGGTGGACAACGACGAGGGCATGCGCCGCCTGAAGGCGAAGCTCGAACCCGTCGCCACCCTGACCACCGACGATGAAGGCGTGGTCCACTTCATCACGCCGTTCGGGCAGGCCATCGCGCTTCAGGTCTGGCGCCCGCGCGCCGTGGTCTGCGCGCCCAGCCCGTCGAACACGGTCGGCGTCATCGGACGGCTCAACCAGCCGCGCAAGTGGATCGACCGCGCGCTGCCCAAGCGCACGCACCACTGCGTCTGGACCTTCCCCGATGTGCAAGCCGCGGTCGATTTCTACCGCGACCGGCTCGGCTTCCGCATCACCGACATGCAAAAGGGCTTCGGCGTCTACATGCGGGCAGACGGCTGTTACGAACACCACAACGTGTTCCTTGCCAACGCGCACGCCCCGATGCCCGGCTTCAACGGCACGCTGAAATTCCACCACTGCAACTGGGAGGTGGAGGACATCGACGAGATGATGGTGGCCAAGAACTACCTCGACCGGCGCGGCTATGCCTATGGCGACTGGAACTGGGGCATGGGCCGCCACCGCCTCACGTCCGCCGCGTTCTTCTATGTCCCCTGCCCCGGCGGCGGCGAGGCGGAATACGGCGCGGACTGCGATTGCGTGGACGACAGCTGGAAGCCGCGCATCTGGGACGGTGCCTTTGGCACGGCCATCTTCATGACCAACCTGCCCGAATTCATGCGCGGCGAACCCAACTGGGACGTGACCTACGCCCGCCCCGACCAGCTCCACTATCACCCGGCCGACCCGGCCCCTCTGGCCGAAGCGGCCGAGTAAGAGAGGACAGAACACCATGGCAAAGGCAAACAAGGTTCTCGTGGTCGGCGGCGGCGTCGGCGGTCTGGCGGTGGCGATTGGCCTGCATCAGCAGGGCGTCGGCGTGGAAGTGGTGGAGCGCGACAAGGACTGGAAGGTCTATCACGTCGGCATCATCGTGCAGGCCAACTTCGTCCGCGCGCTGAACGTGCTGGGCATCGGCGACAAGGCGGTGAAGGCCGGCTACGCCTATCGCGGCGCGCGCTTCATGGACATGGCGGGCAACGTGCTGAAGGAACTGCCCGGCGATACCGCCGTCGATGGCCTGCCCTCGGACCTCGGCCTCACCCGCCCGGCGTTGCATCAGGTGCTGACCGAAAAGGTGCGCGAACTGGGCATCCCGGTCCGCCTCGGCGTGACCTTCGAAAGCTTCACCGACAAGGGTGACAGCGTCGAAGTGACCTTCACCGACGGCACATCGGGCACTTACGATCTACTGATCGGTGCCGACGGCAACTACTCCGCCACGCGCAAGGTGCTGTGGCCCGAAGCCACGCCCAAGTATACCGGTCAGGGCGTGTGGCGCTACAACGTGCCGCGCCCCGCCGACCTCGAATGGTCCGACATCTACGTGGGCAAGGATCAGGGCAAGGCCGGCTATTGCCCGCTGACGCCGGAGGAAATGTACATCTTCGCGGTCTTTGCCGAACCGGGCAACCCGCGCTTCGCGCCCGAAACGCTGGCCGACGAAATGCGCAAGCGGCTGGAAGGGTACGGCGGCGTGCTGGGCGAAGCGGCCCGCCATGTCACCGATCCGGCGCTGGTGGTCTATCGCCCGCTCGAAGCCTGCATCATGCCCGATCCGTGGTACAAGGGCCGCGTCGTGCTGATCGGCGATGCCGCGCACAGCGCCACGCCGCATCTGGGCCAGGGCGCCGCGATGGCAATCGAGGACGCGGTCGTTCTGGCCGAGGAACTGGCCAGCCGCGATACCGATGACGCCCTGCGCGCCTTCATGGATCGCCGCTTCGAACGCGCCAAGCTGGTGGGCACCAGTTCGATCCAGCTGGGCGAATGGGACATGCACCCCGAAACCGCCGGCGACCCCATCGAACTGACCGACCGCATTCGCAAGGCGCTGGCCGAGCCGGTCTGACGGGTCAAATCGCCGCCATCGATAGGCACTGTCCGGAAACATGCGCTTCCGGACAGTGCCCGTGCGCGTCATAGCGATCCTCTGATAAGAAGATCGCGGAGAAATCATGACCGTCCTTGGCGTTGAAAGCGTCGTCTTCGGCGTTGCCGACCTTGCCGAACACACCCGTTTCTGGGCCGATTTCGGCCTGCCGCTGGAAAGCGGCGGCGAAACCGAATCCGTGTTCCGCCTGATGTCGGGCAGCCGCCTGATCCTGCTCCTCCACGGCGATCCGCGCCTGCCAGCGCCCGATCCGTTCGCGGGCGACGGGCTGAAGGAAACCGTCTGGGGGGTCGATACCGCCGAGGCCCTTGAAGAGATCGCAGCCAGCCTCGCCACCGAAGTCGCCATTACGCGCGATGCCGACGGCACCGTCCACTGCGTCTGCCCCGATGGCCAGCCCATCGGCTTGCGCGTGTGGGACAAGCGCCCGGTCGTGTCCGAAGCCAGCCCGGTCAACACGCCCGCGCACTGGCCGCGCTTCAACCAGCACCGCATCTGGCGCAAGCGCGCCATTCCCAAGACGATCAACCACGTCGTCTTCTTCAGCCCCGACTACGTCGGCAGCTTCGAATTCTACGAACGCCACATGGGCTTCCGCTATGTCGACCATTCAAGGGGCACCGGCATCTTCGCCCGCGCGCCCGGCACGTTCGAACACCATTCGATCTTCTGGGTGAACTGCGACCTGCCGATCGCGCCCGACCACTTCAAGTTCATGCACATCGCCTTTGGCTGCGACGACATCGACGAAGTGATGCTGGGCGCCAACATCATGGACAATCGTGGCTGGAAGAACACCACCATGAACACCAGCGGCGGCATTTCACGCCACCGCATTTCCAGCGCGATCTACTATTACTGCGAAATCCCCGGCCACGCGGGCGAGGCGGAATACCACGCCGATACCGACTATGTGGACGACAACTGGGTGCCCCGCGCATGGGACTTCAAGTTCGGTTCACTGCTGTGGTCGCACAACGCGCCCGCCATCTTCCGCGGCGACAACATTCCGTGGGACATGGCCTTTGACCACGACCGCAAGAGCTTCGAGCCCTATCGCCGCGCAAAGCCCGGCAAGCAGCCGATCGAGGGCGATCTTGCCAATCTGACGGCAGACGACGAACACGCCATCTGACGCCAATCGGGGCGCGCGCGGTCACTCCGGTCGCGCCGCCCCCGCTTTCCGCCCCACCTTCCGCCCTGCCTTGCGATAGGCCAGCGGCCGCACCCCGCGCGCAGCCACGAACACATCGCGGAATGCACGTTCCGACTGATAGCCCACGGCCCCCGCGATCTCCGCCACGGGCAAGTCGGTTTCCAGCAACAGCTGGCACGCCCGGTCCACCCGGCACGCCGCCAGATAGCGGAACGGGGTCGTCCCGGTCACTTCCCCGAAATATTCGGCAAACCGGGTGCGCGACATGCCCGCCGCGCGCGCCATGCCCGCCAGCGTCCAGGCTTCTTCGGGCTGACGCTGCAACCGCCGCATCAGGCCGGCCAGCGCGCGCGATCGGCCTGCATCCAGCACATCGGCCAGCGCCGGAGCATGGCCTGCCAGATGCGCCCGCAGCAACTGCGCCAGCAGGAACTGCGCCCCCGCCCCACTGACGGCGGCAAACCCGTCGGACGGCTGCGCCGCCTCGGCGTCCAGCATTCGCGCAAAGCCATCGGTCCACGCATCAAGCCGGGTTTCGGCGCGGCGCAGCATCGCGACCGGGGGCAGCCCGGCAATGATCGGCAGGCTTGTGGCAAGGTGCGACAGCACCATCACGCTGCCCAGCAGCACGCAGCCCGGCGCCCCTTCACCCCAGTCGATTTCCACCGGCCGCTCGTACCCCTCGCGCGATTGCGGCGGGCCGGCGTTTGCGCGCCAGACCTCGCCCATGTCCGCGCAGGCCGAAAGGTCGCCCGCGACGGCCAGCCGCGTTTCCGCGCCGCCCAGCGCCAGCAGCGCATCGCCCCGCGCCAGTTCCACCTCGCGCCCGTCGGGCAGCCCGGCGCGGCACCATCCCTCAAGCACCACGAACAGATAGGGCATGCCGTGCATCGCAAACCCGCCCCTGTCGCGCAGCGTGAACCGCGCCAGCGAAGCCCCGGCCAGCCGCACATCGCCCACGATGCCGCTGGTTACGCCGGGGACTGTCCAATCCGGACGGATCAGCCGTTTTTTCGAACCGGTCACCATGCCGCCCACAATCCCCGCAAGCTAGGATCGGCGCAATCCGAAATAACCACGCACGAGAGGACGCCCCGATGCCCTTCATCCGCGAAAGCTGGTATCCCGCAAGCTGGGCCGAGGCGCTTGGGCCCGACCCCCTTGCACGCACCTTTCTGGGCGAAGAGGTGGTGCTTTACCGCAGCGAAAGCGGCGCCCCGGTGGCCCTGTCCAACATGTGCCCGCACCGCTTTGCCGCGCTTGCCAAGGGCAAGCGGCATGGCGATTCCATCGCCTGTCCCTATCACGGATTGCGCTTCGGTCCGGACGGACAGTGCACCCACAACCCGCACGGCCCGGCCACCGGCGCGATGCGCGTGCGCGTCTGGCCGCTTGTGGAGCGCCACGGCATGGTGTGGATCTGGATGGGCGACCCGGCCAATGCCGACCCTGCACGCGTCCCGGTTCTTGCCACGCGCGAGGATGCCCGCTTCGACTGGGTGCTTGGATACCTTCATGTCGAAGGCAACTATCAACTGGTGATCGACAACCTGCTCGATCTGACCCACGTGGAATTCCTGCACCCGTTCCTGGCCGATCCCACCGACACCTTCCCCACCGAAGTCACCTGTTCGGAACAGGGCGACGAGGTCGTTTCGTGCTACACCCGTCCGCAGTGCAACCGCACGCAGCTCGTCTCCGCGCTGTGGGACGATGCGCCCGAGGTGATCAGCCTGATCAGCGAAATGCGCTGGAGCGCGCCGTCGAACCTGATCCAGCGCAACGGCTTCGATGTGCCCTTCCATCCCGACATGAACGACACCCGCGTACAGGTGCCGTTCTGCCACCTGCTGACCCCGGAAACCGAATTCACCACGCACTATTTCTGGGCGGGCGGGCGCAACGCCAAGCAGGGCGAGGACGCCGTTTCGCAAGCCTTCCGCTTCGGCGTGGAAGGCGCGTTCAAGGGTGAGGACGAACCGATGATCGCCGACATCCAGCAACGCATGGGCACGCGCGACCTGTTTGCCATGAAGCCGCTGCTGCTGCCCATCGACAAGTCCGCCGTGCTGGCCCGCCGCCGCGTGACCGCGCTGCTGCAGCAGGAGGAAGGCGCCTGAAGGCGAAAAGCCGCCCGTGGCCCGATGGCACGGGCGGCAAGACGCCTGTCAGCTATCGCGGTCGAGCGCCCACGGCCCCGATCCGGCGGCAGAAAGCCACAGGAAGATGAAGCAGAACAGATAAGCGCTTTCGCCCATGTTCGTCACCGGAATCACCCCTTGCGGCGCGTGGGCCATCCAGAACGCAACCGCCATTTCGCCCGCCAGCAGGAACGCGACCGGGCGGGTAAAGAGGCCCACCAGCACCAGCAGGCCGCCGACCAGTTCCATGATCCCGGCCACGCCCATCAGGCTCAACAACGGCGGGGCGGGCATCGGCGGCGCACCGGGCATCGGCGGCATGGCCGGGAATCCGAGTAGCTTCATCGAGCCGTGCGAAACGAAGGTCAGCGCGGTGGCTATGCGCAGGATTGCGTGAAGCGGGCCTGAAAAACGGGCCATTTTCAACGGATCGGTGGTCATGGTCTTGCTCTCCCCTTATCGCCCGGCGGCAGGTGCCCGCAGGCTTCCTTGATATTGCGATGTCCCGTTCAGAGCTTCGGGTTGCCCGGGCTCCATTTCACCGAAAGTTCGATGCCCTGCCCGATCGGCAGCAGCGTGCTGGCCAGATCGGGGAGCGCGGTGATGGCCGCGCGATAGGCGCGCATCTCAGCCCGGTCGAAATCGGGCCAGATCACGTTGTCCGCCGCGATCACCGCCTCTTCGGCCAGCTTGGGATAGAACGCCGCGAGACAGGGGCGATAGAGGTCCTTCCAGATATCCAGCAGCACGAAATCGAACGGCCCCGGTTCGGCATCGATCAACTGCAAGGCATCGCCGCAGCGAAAATCCACCACCTCGGCCAAACCCGCTTCCGCCAGCCGCGCGGCGGCGTAGTCCTGCTTGTAGGCGGCCAGTTCCATCGTCACCACGCGTGCGCCCACGCTGCGCGCGGCATCGGCCAGCAGCAGCGTGGAATAACCATAACTGGTGCCGAGTTCGAGGATCACCTTCGGCCGCCGCGCCAACACCAGCGCGTGCAGCACCGCGCCCACATCCTCGCCCACCGGCAGCAGGAATTCGTCGCGCACGGCAAAGCCCGCCGGGCCGAGTTCCTGCATCCGCACGCGATCCGCCGCCTCGCGCGCCTTGTATTGTTCGAAAACGGCGGCGACGCGCGGATCGGACAGGATCATGGTTGCGGCTCCTCCACGAACTCGATCAGGTTGCCCGCGCAGTCGCGGATGAAGCAGCCCTTGCCGAACGCCTCGCGCACCACAAAGGCGATGTCCGCGCCTTTCTGCTCCATCTCGGCCAGAAAAGCATCGAGATCCTCCACGCGGAAGGCCACGTGCTTGTTGCCGTGGGTCTTCAGGTCCATCGGCACCGAGCGCCGGTCCTCGGGCAAGGGCGCGGCGCCTTCCACCTCGAAGATTTCAAAGCGCAGCGGCCCCTTGCGGACCATCGCGGTGTGGCTCTTCGCCGCCGCGATATAGAAACGCTTCTCCACTTCGAAGCCCAGCACGCGGCCGTACCAGTCTATGGCCTCGTCAAGGCTCGGCACCGAAACGCCGCCGTGGTGAAAGGTGAAGTCCGCCATGGGTCAGCCCATTTCCGCAAAGGTTTCGGCGCACCAGTCGGCGATATAGTCGCGCATGCCGGTGCCGTTGTCCGCGCCGCAGTGCTCCACCTCGAAATCGTCTTTGGTGAAGATGCGCAGCGTCCGCTTGGGGCTGTTCACCGCCTGATCGTAGCTCATCTGCGCGTTATAAGCCGGGATCTGCCGGTCGTTTTCGCCATGCGTGATCAGGAACGGAACCCTGATCTTCTCTACCTGCCCGTCGAGCGTGATCTGGTCGGCGTAGTTCAGGAACGCCTCGCGGTCATCGATGCCGAACACCCACATCACGTGGTCCCAGTAGTGCGGCACCGGGTTTTCGCCCTCGTTGGCCACGCGTTCGCGCTGGCGCTGGCCCCACACGTGGTTCGCGCCCATCACCGCGCACAGTGCATAGCGCGGATCGTTGGCGGCGATGCGCGGCGCGTGATAGCCGCCGAACGACAGGCCGAAGATGCCGATCTTGCTGTGGATCACATCGGTACGGGTCAGCAGGTAATCGAACGCCGGGCTGCCCCAGCGCTCGCCATCGAACACCGCCGGCAGGTTGCGCTTGCGGATGGCCTCGCCGGTGCCCGGCTGATCGACGAACAGCGTGTTCATGCCGCGTTCGAGGTTCACCGCACCATGGCCCGCCATGTTGACCTGTTCCTTCATGGAATCGAGCCCGTTGACCGAAACCAGCGTGGGCCGCGGCGTGCCGCTGCCATCGTGCACGAAGATCGCGCTGTAGCTGGAGCCTTCGTAGGGAATCTCCACCTTGTCCACGTGCAGGCCGCGCAGCGCGCTGCCCTTGTGATACAGTTCCAGCCCCTTGTCGTACGCCACCCAGCGCGGCGCGTAATCGCGGCTCTGCATGCGTTCCGCCGCAAGGTAATAGCCGGAGGCGCGCAGGTACTTCGTGCCCGCCGAAAGCAGATAGCCTTCGGCCTCGTCCCGCATCGCGTTGCGCGTCACCTGATCGGCGACGCGGATCCAGCTGTCGAACAGCGCCGCGGAGCCAGCGTCCGCGCCGCTTTTGGCGGCTTCCATGAGCGGCCGGTTGGCTTCGTCGATCTCGCCATGATTGCCGCCCGCGATCAGCGCAAGATTGGTGGCAAGGTTCCAGACGTAGTTTCCGGGAAACGGTTCGAACATGGCTTTCTCTCTCAGGCTGGAATGAATTCGACCGGCAGTTCGCCAATCGCGTGAAGCGTGTTGTTGAGCCGGCGCACGGCCGGCCCCGTGGCGCGGATTTCGGCCACGCGCGGCAGCATGGCGCTGACCACCGCCTCCGCCTCCATGCGCGCCACCATCTGGCCAAGGCACTGGTGGATGCCGAAGCCGAAGCCGACATGGCCGCTCGCCACGCGGCCGATGTCATATGCATCCGGCCGCTGCCACTTGCGCGGATCGCGGTTGGCGGCGGCCAGGAACAGCAGCACCTTGGCGCCTTCGGGGATCACGTGCCCGTCGATCTCCACATCGCGCGATGCGGTTCGGAAAAAGGTCTGCACCGTGCCGCCCCAGCGCAGCGATTCCTCGATGGCCTTTTTCGCCAGCGCCGGCTCTACGCGCAGCCGCTGCCACTGGTCGGGCGCCTGCGCAAAGGCATGGACCACCGTGGCGATGCCGTTGACGGTCGTGTCCACCCCCGCTGTCAGGAACGAACGCACCAGCCGTTCGGCCTCGTCATGGCTGCACTCGCCGCGATCCGCCGCCTCGTACACCTGCATTCCCCAGCCGCCGGAGCGCAGATTTTCGCGCTTGCAACTGGTGGCGACCCACGCGCTTGCATCGCGTGCCGCCTCCATCGCGTCTGCCAGCAGCGCGTTGCGCGGGCCAAAGGCGTTGAAGGCCACCGTGGCATAAGGGATCAGGTTCTCGCGCCCATCGTCGCGCAATCCGATCAGATCGGGAAACACCGCCAGCGGAAAGGCTTCGGCCAGACGCGGCACGGCATCGAACGGCCCTGTGCCCGCCAGCCCGTCCACAATCGCTTCGGCCTTCGCCAGCCATGCCCCCTGCACCGCGCGCAACGCGCCCAGCGAGGCAATGCGGTTCATCAGCCCGCGCGTGCGATCGTGCACCGGCGGATCGGTTTCCAGCAACAGCGACGGCGCGCGCCACGGTTCTTCGCGCGAAAAGTCGGCCAGCCCCACGCCGCGCCCGGAAACGAACGTTTCCCAGTCCTTCAGCGCGGCCTGCACTTCGGCATAGCGGGCCATCGCATAGCACCCGATGCGCGGCAGGAACACCAGCGCGCCCGCGTCGCGCAAGGCGGCATGGTGCGCAAACGGATCGGCCAGAACCGCCGGATCGAACGGGTCCAGATCCAGTTCCGGCACCCCGGCGCGTGCAATCGTCTCGGCCATGCGTTCTCCTCCCCCGGCGCGCAGTCTATTCCGCGGTCCAGCCTCCATCGACGACCAGACTGGTGCCGGTCATCAGGCCCGATGCGTCCGAAGCGAGGAACAGCACCGCGCCCATCAGGTCTTCCACCGTGCCCAGCCGGCCCAGCTTGATCTTGTCCAGCACGCTTGCCTTGAACGCGGCGTTCTCGAAGAACGGCTTGGTCATCGGCGTTTCGATGAAGGTCGGCGCGATGGTGTTGCTGCGGATTCCGTGGGGGGCAAGGTCCAGCGCAAAGGCCTTGTTCATGCCCTCCAGCGCCCACTTGCTCGCGCAATACAGGCTGCGGTTCGGCCCGCCGACGTGGCCCATCTGGCTGCCGATGTGGATCAGGCTGCCAGTCGCGCCTTCGTCCATCATCCGCTTTACGCAGGCCTGTGCCACGAAGAACGCGGCCTTCACGTTCAGGTCCAGGACCGCGTCGTAATCCGCCTCGCCCACCTGCCACATCGGCATCGGGCGATTGGTGCCGGCGTTGTTGACCAGCACGTGGAACGCGGGCCGCGCGGTAAAGAATGCCTGCACGGCGGCGAGATCGCTCACGTCCAGCACGGCGGCCTCTGCCTGCCCGCCCGCGGCGCGGATGGCGGCTGCGGCGTCCTCGATCTCGGCCGAGGTGCGCGCCGCCAGCGTGACGGCCGCGCCCGCATCCGCCAGCGCCGCCGCCATCGCAAGGCCAATCCCGCGCCCCGCCCCGGTCACCAGCGCGCGGCGACCATCGAGGCGGAACGAAGGCGTGGTGGGCAGCAGGGTCATGCGCGCGTCAGCTCGCTGGGTTCGGCCTGCCCGGCATAAGGCACGTTGCGCCCGCCAAAGCGGCGCACGCGGATGTTCGCCTGCTCGCCATGCCCGGCAAAGCCCTCCAGCGCGCACAGGCGGCTGCAATATTCGCCCACCAGCGCCGATGCCTCGTCGGTCAGCACCTTCTGGTAGGTGCAGGTCTTGAGGAACTTGCCGACCCAAAGCCCGCCGGTATAGCGCGCCGCCTTCTTCGTCGGCAGCGTGTGGTTGGTGCCAATCACCTTGTCGCCGAACGACACGTTGGTGCGCTGGCCGAGGAACAGCGCACCATAGTTGGTCATCGCGTTCAGGAAGTAGTCCGGATCGGCGGTCATCACCTGCACGTGTTCGCTGGCGATATCGTCGGCAATTGCCACCATCTCTTCATAGCTGTCGGCCACGATCACTTCGCCGAACGTTTCCCACGCCTTGCGCGCATGGTCGGCCGTGGGCAGGATCTGCAACAGCCGTTCGATCTCGGCCATCGTCTCACGCGCGAACTTTTCGCTGTTGGTCAGCAGCACGCCGGGGCTGTCCGGCCCATGCTCCACCTGACCCAGAATGTCGGTCGCGGCCATTTCCGGATCGCAGCCCACTTCATCCGCGATGATCAGCGTCTCAGTGGGGCCTGCGAACAGGTCGATGCCCACGCGGCCGAACAGCTGGCGCTTGGCCTCGGCCACAAAGGCGTTGCCCGGACCCACCAGAATGTCGATCGGATTGATCGTCTGCGTGCCGATGGCCATCGCGCCGATCGCCTGAATGCCGCCCAGCGCATAGATCGCGTCCGCGCCCGCCATCGCCTGCGCCGCCACGATATGGCGCGCGGCCTTGCCCTGAAACGGCGGGGCGCAGGTGATCACGCGCTTCACGCCCGCCACCTTGGCGGTGATGACCGACATGTGCGCCGATGCCAGCAACGGATACTTGCCGCCCGGTACATAGCAGCCGGCGGCGTTGATCGGCACGTGCTTGTGGCCCAGCACCACGCCCGGCATCGTCTCGACTTCCACGTCCTTCATGGAATCGCGCTGGATCTGGGCAAAGCCCCGAACCTGCGTCTGCGCGAACTCGATGTCCTTGCGTTCCTGCGCGGTCAGGCTTTCCACCGCCGCGTCGATCTCGGCCTGCGACAGGCGATAGTCCTCGCGGTCCCAGCCGTCGAACTTGATGCTCATGTCGCGCACCGCCGCATCGCCGCGCTGCTCGATATCCGCCAGCGCCGCCTCGACGATATCGCGAACCTTGCGGTCGGCATCAGCCTTCGCCTGTGCCGTCGCGCCGCGCTTGAGCCACTGGGCCATGATTTCTCCTGTATGAGCCGGTGATGCCCCGCCCCTGCCAGCGCCCCTGTTGTGCGACCATCGCATAGTATCGATGGACATCTATCGACGCCGCACCGTTGCAGCCCCCCCGGCGTGCGGCTAGTCCCGCCACCAATCGAAGTCTTGGGGAGATCATTTCATGCGTCTGGCAACCTTGCGGGATGGCACGCCCGACGGCCGCCTTGTCATCGTTTCGCCCGATGGCGCATCGTGCGCGCCCGCCCCGGTCAAGACGCTTCAGGAAGCGCTGGAACGCTGGAACGAAATCGCCCCCCAGCTGACCGCAATCACGACTTTCCCCGATGCGCTGGATGCCGCCGCCATCGATGCCCCCCTGCCGCGCGCGTGGCAATGGCTCGATGGCTCCGCCTTCCAGAGCCATGGCGACCTGATGGACGCCATCCTTGGCATCAACAAGCCCAAGACCGACGTGCCGCTGATGTATCAGGGCGTGTCGAACAAGTTCTATGGCCCGCGCGACGAGGTGAAGTTCCCCGACGAAGCGCTGGGCATCGATTTCGAGGGCGAATTCGGCGTGATCGTCGATGCCGTGCCGATGGGGACCAGCGCCGAACAGGCGTTCAATCACATCAGGCTGATCGTGCAGATCAACGACTGGTCGCTGCGCACGCTTGCCGGCCCGGAAATGAAGACCGGCTTCGGCTGGGTGCAGGCCAAGCCGCCTTGCGGGATGGCGCCCTTTGCCGTCACCCCGGATGAACTGGGCGATGATTGGCGCAATGGCCGGGTCTGCATGAACCTGAATGTCGACTGGAACGGCAAGCGCTTCGGCACCGCCAACGGCGAACCGATGGGCCACGGCTTTCACGAACTCGTCGCCCACGCCGCCCGCACGCGCGATCTCGTGCCCGGCACGGTGATCGGATCGGGCACCGTTTCCAACGCCAATTTCCGCGAGATCGGATCATCCTGCATCGCCGAACGGCGCGGCATCGAAGTGCTCGATCAGGGCGAACCCAAGACCGAATTCATGCGCTTTGGCGATACCGTGCGCATGGAAGGCGTGGATGCCAATGGCCGCGCGCCCTTCGGCGTCATCGAACAGAAGGTCATCAAGGCATGAGCGAAGCACTCTCCGATTCCGGCCTCCCCGCAGTCCAGCGCGTCGTCACCGGCCACGACGCCAACGGCCGCGCGGTATTCAAGTCCGAAGACGTCACGCCGACGAAGATGATCCCTTCGGGCGATGCCTCGTTCCTGCTGATCTGGACCACCGAGACGGTCCCGGCCGACAACAACGACGAAACCGACGGGCGCCACCGCGAGGCGGGACTGACGCTCGACGGCGGCTCGGTGATCCGCATCGTCGACATGCTTCCAGGCAAGGAAAGCCCGATGCACCGCACCAATTCGATCGACTACGGCATCGTTCTGGAAGGCGAGATCGAGCTGGAACTGGAAGACGGCGCCAAGAAGACCGTGCGTCAGGGCGGCATCATCATCCAGCGCGGCACCAACCACCTGTGGCGCAACACCACAGACAAGGTCTGCCGCATCGCCTTCATCCTGATCGAAGCGCCGGCCTACCTGCACAACGGCCAGCCCCTGCCCGAGGACAAGCCGGACCACAAATGAACGGCCTGTTCGACCTTTCCGGCAAGGGCGCCATCATCACCGGGGCCACCCGTGGCATCGGCCGCGCCATTGCCGAAGGGTTGATCGCGGCGGGCGCGCGCGTCGTCATCTCCAGCGAGGATGCGACCGATACCGCACGCGTCGCGGCCGAACTCGGCATGCCCGGCGTGCCCTGCGACGTGACCGACCACGCCGCGCTGGAACGGCTCGCCCATGAAGGCGAAGCCGCGCTGGGCGGGCTGGACATCCTTGTCTGCAACGCCGGCATCACCGGGCGCGCGGGGCCATTCGCGGACATCGACATGGACGATTACGCGCGCGTGATGGCCATCAACCTCACCGCGCAAGTCGTGCTGTGCAACCACGCGCTGCCATTGATCGCGCGGCGCGGCGGCGGGGCGGCGGTGCTGATCTCCAGCCTTTCGGGCCTGCGCGGAAACGGCCGGATCAACGCCTATGCACTGAGCAAGGCGGGCGTTGCCCAGCTGGCGCGCAACCTTGCCGTGGAGTGGGGACCGCAGGGGGTGCGCGTCAACGCCGTCTCCCCCGGCTTCATCGCCACCGAACTTTCGCAGCCGCTGCTGGACAACGCCGATTTCATGGCCCGGCGCATGGCGATGACGCCGCTGCGACGCCCCGGGACGCCCGCCGAAATCGCCGGCGCGGCCGTGTTCCTCGCCAGCCCGGCGGGCGCCTTCGTCACCGGTCACAACCTTGTGGTGGACGGCGGCACGCTGATTACCGACGGCAGCTGAACGCCGGAAGCCAATACGCCCTTTGTCGTCACCCCGGACTTGATCCGGGTGTGGATTCACATTGGAAGTGCAACGGCATGAAGGTTTCGGCTGGAGTTTTGAATCCGAGGCATTTTCTGGGTGTG